>CAIZWI010000174.1 GCA_903936645.1 uncultured Verrucomicrobia subdivision 3 bacterium | reverse complement strand
GCATGCAAGGAATCTAGGCCACTGCCGCCAGCGTATCCACGGACATGCCACTTGGGTTTTACGGGTGTTTTTGTCTCTTGACATTTTTTACCCAGCCCGGCGTGTCTTTTATGGTAACTCCGATTTCACGGCAAATTCGGCGAGTTTGTTTTTCAAGGCTGGGCAGGTAGGTTTTGTCGGTGATGAGGCTTTGCTCTCTCAATTCTGCAAATATCTGGTCAATTGTGAATGTTCTCTTTTTGGGGTCGGTGGTGTTTCGTGGATTGCAAAAGGCGAATATTGCGGCGCGGAGCGCTTGGGCATTACTTGGTTTGTGGGCTTTGTGTGCGTCGATGGCGTCGGCCCATTGGCGAAAGAGTGCCGAGTTGCCGGTTGCTGCGGCGACTATCCAAATTTCACTGAGACGAGCCTGATTTGCGAGCGCGATTGGGTCGCGATTTTTATCGGCCTCGGCAAGCGCCGCCAGCCGGTTTTTCTCAAGCCGTTCTTTGGAAATTAACTTCCGTCTTTCCATAATAGAAGCATAGCAATGGCATACGTTAAGAATTTCCATGTCCAGCTCCGTGCCAGGCATGTAGTCTTTTGCGATAAACAGTTTTTCGCTTAAAGATTTTGCAGCTTTTATTTTTTGGAGGAATTTGGTCATGGTATTGAACTTAACGGCCTCAGGTGGCTTGGCTTTGGGACGGTTCCAGGGCAAAAAATTTCTCGGTCTCGGACGAGGTCACCCGGCCTTGGTAGTGGGCTTTGATGATGGCTTCGGAATTGCCGAATTGTTCGGCGGTCTGGCCGTAGCTGCCGGTTTTCCGGAAGTAATGGCTGATTGCCGTGTGGCGCATAATGTCCGGCACCCAGGGCACGAGTTGTTTTTCGGGGGTGGGGGTGCCAAACCCGGCGGCCTCCTTGGCGGCATCGAAGGACTTGCGCCAGTTGGACGGGAAAAAGGGTTTGTCTTCATAGTCCTTAAGCCAGCAGAGCAGGGTGGGGCTGATGGTGACGACGCGCGGCCGGCCGGTCTTGGTCTGGGTGGCCTCCAGCCGAATCTCGCCGTCTTCGAGGTTTACGGCGTCCCACGTCAGGCGGGAAGCTTCGAAGGGGCGTAACCCGCCGAAGAGACACACGGCGGCATAGGGCGCGACTCCGTGGCTCTCAGCGGCCCGCAATAGGGCTTCGCATTGGGCAAGGGTCAGGATGGCGGGGGGTTGCTTCTCGCCTTTGTCGATTTTGATTTCCCGGCAGGGGTTGGCGATGAGCCAGCGGCGGGGGCGATCCATGCACCAACTGAAAAACCGGGAAATGTCCCGCTTGTAGTTGTCCCGGGTGACAGTGGATACATTGAGCTTGCCCAGGAAACTCTCGACGGTGTCCGGGGTGATTTCATCAATGGGCAGGTTGCCAACTCCGCTGCCGAAGATCCCGACGCGGACTTTTAACCCCCGCTTGGAATGGTCGCGCAGGGTGCAGACGCCATTCCCGGTCTCGTCTTTCTCGCCATCCAGCCAGCCCTTGAACTTGGTGACGGCGGCATCCAACCGAGGCGCTTCGGCGGTGGGACGGTGCTGGCGGCCATATTTTAGCCAATAATCGACTGCGCGGGGAAGGTCTTCATCCTCGGGCAATCGCTTGAAAGCCAGTTCGGCGAGCTTAATTTGGACGTCCGTTAACGTTGTCGCCCGCAAGCCCGTTTCGGTTTGGGCACTGAGAAACTCGGCCTCCAAGTCGATATGGCGGCACTTGGCGTCATGCTCGCGGCTGAAGTTCTCCCGGATGCGGGTGCCGTCGCGCTTGGAACCGGTCACCCGCCAGGACACGGAGCCGGTCCGGGGATTGGTGAAATTCTGGATTTTAAACCGTTGTTTTTGCGCCACTAATTTCATACATTCCCATTGTCTCCCATAGCGGGAGCACTGTCAACCGTGTGGCAATCGTTGTAAAAAGTTATTAATTTGCCTTAAAAAACGAAATGTTTGAAGGACTCATAAGCCAGTGTTCCCAAGCGTTTATGCCCAATCGATGGATGCCGACCGGCCGTTTTAATTTCGGAGTTCGGGTTAAATCCCGCGACTGGCCCCGCGCTCAACTCAGGGAAGTTTGCCACCGGGATGCTTCCAGCGCCAGTCCGCTCCCGCCTGCCTTGGGTCAAACCAAACAAACCCCACCGCCTCCGCCGGGGAATGCCGCGGCAGCGTGATGTCCGGCCACTCCCCGCGCACGGTCAGGTTCGTGAGGCAGGACCCGGCCTCGTGCCCGGCGGCCTGCCAGGACGCCAGATCGCCCGTCGGAAAGAGCTTTACTGTATCGCCTAAAGCCACAAAACAATTACTGCCGCTGGCCGCATGCAACTGCGTCCACGGCCCTTTGAAAAATGGCGTGTTGGAACTCAGGATCAAGTTGTGCTCCAGGCTGAAGGAATCGTGGTCCTCCACCCGCGTGGCCTGCAACGGCGGCCCCGAGCTGAAGGCCAGGACATTGTTGGCGATCCGGTTCGTTTCCCCGTAATGCTGGTGAAACGCCCCGCCCATCGCCGGGTTCACACACGTGCAGTGCCAGACCAGGTTGCTCTCGATCCGCCAGCCCGAGCTCCCTTCATCCGGATAAATCCCCCAACCGCCGTAATCCCGCGCCCGGACGTCATAAATCACATTGCCCACCTCCGCGCTGCCCGAACTGACCCCGAGTGTGTAAATCCCGCCCATGTCACTCAGCACCCCCTGGCCGATGTTATGAATCCGATTGTATCCAATGTAATTATTCGTGGCCTGGCTGCGTCCGTAACCCCATGTCCAGCCGGCCGAAATCCCCGTGTAAAACAGGTCGCTAATGTCATTGTGCGTGATCCGGTTGTTCGCACTCTGGCCAATCCAGATCCCCACCGCGCTCGGATGATTCCGGCCGCCGCCCCGGATGATCGAGTCATCCACCACCACGCCCCCGGTCTGGCGCTCCGGCTCCTCCCGGAGTTGCACTTCCCCAATGCGCACCCCGCCCCCGCCCAAATCCACCAGCGCGGCATGTTCCAACCGGCAGTCCCGGCAGCCCTGCCGGAACCAAATGCCGTAATTCCCCGTATGCGCGATTTCCACCCGGTCAAAAGTCACCCCCGTCGCGTCGTCCAGTTCAATCGCCGCCCCCAGCCGGGCGGCCGCCTGCACCGGGGGATCGCCGCCGGGCGGCAACGTCCACGCCGCATGATAAAATCGCAGCCCCGTGAAATGCACATCCTGCGCCCCCTGCACCTGAAGCCAGTGCTCCACCACCGGCGCCACCACTTCCGTGCTCTCCGGGCGCTCCCCCGGCCGGGGAAAGTAAATCAACTCCCCGCTGGGATCCCAAAACCAACTGCCCGGCCGGGTGACCCACTGGCGGGCATTTTCCAGCCGGAACCAGCTCTTGGCCGTCCAGGGATTGGACGCGCTCATCGGCTGGCCCAGCACCGTGAGACTGCCCGCCGCGCGGTCGCACCTGGCCACCCGGTAGCGGCTGGTGTCCCAATTATGAAACACCTCCACTTCCACATTTGTCAGTGCGTCCGCCTCCGCTGGCAGGGCCGCCAGGGCCTCGGCCGTCACCTGCATCGTCAGCCATGCCTGCCCGTGGGGCGCCCCGGCTTGCTGCACCGCCCGAATGGGAAAAAACCCCGCCTCCGGCGCCTGCGCCCGCTGGGCCCGTTCGCCGTTGACGTATAATTGTTCAAAACACCACCGCACCGCCGCGTGCCACCGCCCCCCGGCATCCATCGTAAACCCCGTGATCCGCTCGCCGCCGGTGATCACCGTTCGCCCCGGCGACCGCGCCTCCCACGTCACCCGGCTGTCGGCCGCCGTGAGCCCCAGCGGCTCCGTCAGGGCGTACGTGCCCGGCGCCAGCCGGATCACCGCCGCCCGATCCGCATGCCCCGCCACCCGCCACGCCCGCACCGCATCCCGCACCACCGCCAGCGTGTTGGTCCCCGGCGAGGCGTCAAACACCCCCGCCCCCGGCACCTTCAGGGCCGCCATGGTGATCAAAACCATGCCGAAATGCTTGAATTTCATGATTATTAACGCTATTTAATGAAAAAGTCCCCGGCGCTCGCCCCCGGCTGGCCCCCGCGGGCTTTCAGGCATAAAAGTAACCCAGCTCCCGCAAGGAGGCGTATTCTTTCGGCCGCTCCTGCGTGGCGCGTCCCATGATGACATGGTCCAGCACCTCAATTTTCAAGAGCTGCCCCGCCCGAATGAGGTCGCGCGTGACTTTGATATCCGCATCCGAGGGGGAGGGGTCGCCGCTGGGATGATTATGGGCCAGCACCAGGGCCGCCGCATTGGCGGAAATCGCCACCTTGAACACCTCGCGGGCATGTACCAACAGGGTGTCCAGCGTGCCTTGGGAAATGGTTTCGCAGCGGATGAGCCGCCGGCGCGTGTTCAGCAGAATGACCTGCAACGTCTCCACTTGCAGCAGGCGGTTGTCCTCGCGTAGAAAGCTGACCACCGCCTCCGGGGTGTCCAGCAAGGGGGCTTCGGCGTGAAATTCCTTGGCCATTTTTCGCGCCAGCGCAAAGGCCGCCACCAGCGTCACCGCCTTGTCCCGGCCAATCCCCTTGACCTTGCGCAAATCATCCACGGAAGCCACGGCCAGGGCTTGCAAGGAACCAAAGCGGCTGAGCAATTGTTTGCCCACTTCCACCGCATTCATCCCCTTCAACCCCGTCCGCAACAGAATGGCAATCAACTCCGCCTGGCTCAAAGCCTCCGGCCCCAGCGCCGCCAGGCGTTCGCGAGGCCGTTCACTGGCTGGCTGGTCTTTGAGTCGCAATCCCTCGGCCATGCGCTGACATTGAACCAACCGGCTGGAAGGTGTCAAGCGCATTGGCCCCCTGGCCGGCGCAAAACCGCCCGCCCGCTAAAATCCCCCGCCATGCTTAAAAATATTCATCCTGGCTTGACGAACCCCCGGCATATCCAGTCTTATCAGGGGCATGACAGGGAATCCGTTTAAGCGTTTGCCATTATTAATGCCAGCCATGGCTCTGGCCCTGGTTTTAACCGGGCTGTCGGGTTGCGTTACCCGGCCCGGCACCCTGGCCTCCCGCCGGGGCGATGAGATTGTGGTCGCCGGCCAGTTCTTTCACACCGGCGCCCCCGTGGTGTTGTGGATGGACCCGGGTGGCTACGATGCCTATCGCGTGGAACGCCGGTTTAGCCCCTATGACCAGGCGGACTGGAAGGATTCGGTCGCCGCGGAGCCCAATCTCCACACCCCCAATCGTTACGATCTGCGCCGTGGTCTCACCGCCGAGGAAATCGAGCGGGTCCGGGGCGGCGGCTGGGATTTGCCCACCCTCCAGAAACACGTCGATCAATTTGTCATTCATTACGACGATGCCGGCACCTCCCGCAATTGTTTCAAAATCCTCCAGGATGCCCGTGGTTTAAGTGTTCAATTCATGATCGATCTGGATGGCACCATCTATCAAACCCTGGATTGCAAGGAACGCGCCTGGCACGCCACCACCAGCAACAGCCGGTCCGTGGGCGTGGAAATTGCCAATATTGGCGCTTACCCTCCCTCCCAATCCGCGACGCTGGCCCACTGGTACCAGCCCACCACCAATGGCCCCACCCGAATTACTATTCCCCCGGCCTTTGGCGCCCAACCCGAGCGCACCCCGAATTTCGTGGGCTATTCCGCCCGCCCCGCGCCAGTGGTCGGCGTCGTTCAAGGTGAAACCCTGGAACAATACGACTACACCCCGCAGCAATACCAGGCCCTCATCCACCTGACCGCCGCCTTGTGCCGGATCTTCCCGAAATTAAAATGCGATTATCCCCATGATGCCCAAGGCCACTTGATCAATCACAAATTGCCGGATGAAGAACTCCAACAATACGGCGGGGTGCTGGGCCATTACCACGTGCAAACCAACAAAACCGACCCCGGCCCCGCGTTCCAATGGGACTACGTGATCAATCATGCCCGCTGGTTGATGAACAATTACACCCCTCCCGGACAAAAATAAACGTCCTGCAGAGGCAGCTCAGTGCACGCTCAATGCCGAGCGGTTGGTCAGCCAGATAAATGCTGTGAAGGCGACCACGGCTAGCAGGACGAGGGCAATGGCAAAAAACCGGTTCTGTTTCTGGTGAAACGACAAGGACCGTTTCGGCTGGCGATTTAACAATTTCGACACAATGTAAAGTACTGCTTGTAAGGTGATTCAGCAAATTTTTTGATGAAAAAATGCTGGCTAAATCAACCCATATATTGGCGCAGGATGCGCGGCCGGCAAATTCATACCTTGGCAGTGTGCCGGTAAAAAGAATTTGTCTAAATACGGAATTACCCTAACTTAAGTTCAAATATGCATACCAATCCCACAGATTCTTTCCGCGTGCCCGAATCCTGGTTTGGCCAACTGCCGCGCCGACTGGTGCTGGGCCTTCTGGCCATGACCTCCGCCTGGCTGGCCGGTTCCGCCGCCGCTTCCGCCGAGGGTATTTCGGTACGTGAACGCCTGTCATTAAATGCGGACTGGCGCTTTCAGAAACAAACTTCCGCCAATTCTGAGGACCAGCTTGGTTACACCAACATCCAACCCTGGGTCATGGCCACCGGGGTTGAATTGACCAAGGGACCAGCCGAGGCCGCCAAAGTGCGTCCCGCCGGGAACCCCGGCGGCAGTGCGGCCGCCTGTGCCGAAAATACTTTCGATGACAGTTCCTGGCGGCTCCTCAATTTGCCCCACGATTGGGGGATTGAAGGGCCCTTCAAACAGGAATACCCCGGGGATACCGGCAAACTGCCTTGGTGGGGGGTGGCTTGGTACCGAAAACATCTGGCCGTGCCCAACACTGATCAGGGCAAGCAAATTTATCTGGATGTGGACGGGGCCATGGCCTATGCCACCGTCTGGTTGAACGGTCATTGCGTGGGTGGCTGGCCTTACGGCTACGCCTCCTGGCGCGTGGATTTAACTCCTTATGTGCATTATGGCGCCGACAATCTGATTGCCATTCGCCTCGATAACCCGCCCGCTTCCTCGCGCTGGTATCCCGGCGGCGGCATTTACCGCAACGTCTGGCTGGTCAAAACCGCCCCCATCCATCTGGCCCATTGGGGCACTTATGTGACCACCCCCGTGGTGGCTGACCAGCAGGCCACCGTAAAAGTGCAGGTTCAATTGGAAAACGACACGGAAATCGCGGCTAATCTTAAAGTGAACCAGGAGATTTTCGAACTCAAAGCCAACGGCGATCGTGGCCCATCCGTTGCCATGCTGGTGAACACCCCCACCACCATTCCCGCCCGCCAATCCGGAACCCTCGCAGGTGAACTGACCGTCGCCCACCCCAAATTATGGAGCCTCGCCAAGCCGCAACGTTACGTGCTGGTCACCACGGTGCTGCAGGCGGCCCAGGTGGTGGACCAATATGAAACGCCGTTTGGCATTCGAACCATTGCCTTTACGGTAACCAATGGCTTTTACTTGAACGGCCAGCATGTGCCCATTCAAGGCGTCTGCGACCATGCCGATTTGGGCGCGCTGGGTTCAGCCATTAACGTCCGTGGCTTGGAGCGCCAGGTGGAGATTCTTAAGGGCATGGGCTGCAATGCCATCCGCACCAGCCATAATCCACCCGCGCCGGAATTGCTCGATATTTGCGACCGCCTGGGCATGGTGGTCATGGATGAGTCCTTTGATTGCTGGCAGGCCGGCAAAAACCGCAATGATTACCACCGCCTGTACGCCGACTGGCACGAAAATGATTTGCGCGCCCTCGTTCGCCGGGATCGCAATCATCCTTGTGTGATTCTTTGGAGCGATGGCAATGAAGTGCCCGATCAGGACCGCAAGGCCGGCCCGGCCCTAGGCAATGAAAACCGGGAGATTGTTCATTCGGAAGACCCCACCCGGCCCGTCACTGCCGCCGTCAGTTCCTACAACGCTGCCTTCAGCGGCTTCCAAAACTCGTTCGATGTCTTTGGCTGGAATTACAAACCCATGAATTACGGTCGGTTTCGCGAGAAAAACCCGGATAAACCCATGTTCGGCAGCGAAACCGCCTCCTGCATCAGCTCCCGCGGTGAGTACGTTTTCCCCGTCAGCAATAACAAAGGCGATGGCAAGGCCGACTTCCAAGTCAGCTCCTACGACTTGTATGCGCCTCCGTGGGCCACCACCCCGGACACGGAATTCACGGGCCAGGAAAAAAATCCCTTTGCCGCCGGCGAATTTGTGTGGACCGGCTTTGATTACCTCGGTGAACCCACCCCCTACAACGGCGACATGAGCAACCTGCTCAATTTCTTTGACCCGGCGGAAAAAGCCCGGGCCCAGCAGGAATTGGAGACCCTCGGCAAAATTCATGTGCCCTCCCGTAGTTCCTATTTCGGCATTGTGGATTTGGCCGGCTTTAAGAAAGACCGCTATTATATCTATCAGGCCCATTGGCGTCCGGACTTTCCCATGGCCCACATCCTGCCGCATTGGAACTGGCCCGACCGCGTCGGCCAGGTCACCCCCGTGCATGTCTACACCTCGGGCGACGAAGCCGAACTCTTCCTCAATGGCAAATCGCTGGGCCGCAAGACCAAGCATGCGTTTGAATACCGCTTGCGCTGGGACGACGTGGTTTATGAGCCCGGCGTGCTTAAAGTGGTCGCCTACAAGCATGGCCATAAATGGGCCACGGACACCGTAAAAACCACTGGCCCGGCGACCAAACTCACCTTGCAAGCGGACCGTACGAAAATCGCCGCCACTGGCGTCGATCTTTCCTACATCACCGTGACCGTGGCGGATCATGATGGACTGCAAGTGCCCCGTTCCAAGAACCATGTCAAATTCACCTTGCAAGGGCCCGGGGATATTGTCGCCACGGACAATGGCGATGCCACCAGCTTCGAATCTTTCCAGGCCCCCGAGCACAATGCCTTCAATGGCCTGGCCCTCGTGATTGTCCGCACCCGCGCCGATCAGCCGGGCACCCTCAAACTCACCGCCGAATCGGATGGTTTAAAGCCGGCAACCATCACCCTGAAAAGCCGTTGAACCGTTGCCCGGGCAACCAGACCAATCAACCGACCGAAACTGGCAGCGAATTTAGGCAACGGGGCAGCCACACCCAATGGGCTGGTCTTTGCCTCGTTGATCAGGCACGAATGAAACACGGGACCCTGGACAAAACTACTGTCCAGGGTCCTTTTTAAGTCCAGCCCACTGAATCGAAATCCCCCCGCTCAGATCTTTCAGTGTGCAGCCCATGGTCATCCGCTCGGTGTTTCCCTTCCAGCTCCACCCCGGCTGGAATTGTCGGGCGCTGGGTTTCATCGGGAATTTGCGTTACATCGGGCATTTGAAAGACCGGACTGCTTGACAGAACCAGCCAACCATATTAAACTCACCATAAGAGTAGCCTAGGCAATTTCGTTATCCAGTCGCTTTGCCCGGGTTTGGGCGAAGCAAGTCGTTTGAATGCCGAAAAAAGAGCCGGCATGTTCCGGTGCCAAGGCGGCCGCTAGTTCTTTGAAATGTCAAAACGGACACCCTGAAAATTCCCCGATCTGCGCGGCTATCCCCGGCCTAATTCAGGTTTATCCTGGTAAATCGTGGTAAATCGTGGTCAATCCGGTCCAATCGTACCTAATCGTGCCCTTGAACCGAATACAGCCTCCCAAATCCCAGCCCTTGGCCCCACCACCCTCCAACGGCCGTCAAAGCGAATCAACCGCCATCAAAGTCTGGAAACTGGCGTGGTCAGCCCGGGTTGGGAATCATGTCATGGCCGGTTCCCCTGCCCCAGCTTCGGTAAGTACATTCGTGGTAAATCCAAACTAATCGCACCTCATCGTGCCCTTGCACCACTGGGCTCCCCGCACCCCAGTTGCCAGACCCTGGACCACTTCCCCGCCCTTGATCCTCGCATCAGCCCTGTTGTCCAACCCGGTCAACCCCCACCAGCACCTCCATAATCGGCGCAAGCGGTTGGAATCATGGCAGATACAAATTTTTCTAAAAAAATCCCGTCAAGGCGCGTCAAGCCCCTGGATCGCCCCCCGCCCTGCGGGGTCCCTCAACGGGCTTTCGTGGAAAATCACCGGGCTACTGCAACCCAACGGCCCTGGGAGTAGTCCCGCTGCGCTCCGGCAGCGCCCGGCGGTGCTTTAACACTTTAATCGTGTCTGCTAATTTGGTACAAACTGGGAAGTCGACGATGAGCGAAAGCAAACAACCATTCACGGATTACGCAACCAAGGCGGGGGAACCGTTCAAAATGTCGCGGTATGTCTGGCCCGGGCTGAGTGTGCTGACGATTGGCGTGCTGGCGGCGTGCTTGTGGTCGCAATCGGTCCAGCAGGAGCGTGATCTGGCGGCGCTGCGCAACCAACTGGCTCAAAAATCCAATCAACTGACGGCCGCCCAGGCGGACACGGCAGGGTTGCAGCAACAGATGGCCGGGATGCAGGCCAATTTTGCGGATTTGGAGAAGGAGAAGGAGCAGGCGGTGCAATCCGCCAAGGGGCTGGAGCAGGAAATGCGCACGGATCTGGAATCCAAGGATGTGACGATTTCCAAACTGCAGGGCAAACTCACGGTTAATATTCTGGACCGCATCATGTTTGATTCGGGCGAGGCCGAACTGAAACCGGACGGCCAGGCGGTGATGCTGAAAATCGCGGCTTTTCTGGCGGAACACCCGGAGCTCAAGATTCATGTGATCGGCCACACGGACAATGTGCCGATTCGGGGCAATGCGCGCGCGCGGTTTGCCACGAACTGGGAACTTTCCGCCGCCCGGGCACTGGCGGCGGTGCGCTTCCTGACCGAGCGCGCGGGGGTGGACCCGCGCCGGCTGGGGGCGGTGGGTTATGGCGAATTCCGGCCGGTGGCGGACAACTCCACGCCGGAGGGCCGCGCGCGCAACCGGCGGATCGCCATTACCATCCTGCCGGATGAACTGGCAGCGGCGGACACAGTGGCGACGAATGCGCCGGCAGTGACCCCACCGCCCGCCGGGCCCGGGACCAATATGGTTGAGCCGGTGGCGAAGTAACGGCCAGGGCGATCACCATAACACTTCGCCGTCATGAGCGCGCGTTGCCAGAACGGACGAAAGTTTGGCCCGTGGAAAGAATTGCCCGGTGGGGACGGCGTTACCGAATTGATGTGGCGGGTCGACTGGGCTGCCGGGTCCGCTATTTGAAAGAAGTGATGGCGGATGAGGCCACCATCCGTTGCTGGCAGGAGATTTAAGATAACCAGGGCAACCTGGTGGAAATCCCCGAAACATTCCCGGTGGATAAAGGCCGCCAAAAAGTTTAAATTGCGCCCATGACGGTCACCAAACAAATCGTTGCCCGCCAGCTTGCCGCGCATCTCCACCACGAGCGGTTGCTCGCGCGCTTGGTGGCTTGGGCGGAACCAGCCCTGCTGGGCGGGGAAATGCCCGAACGCGAACCGGGGGCCATTTCAGCAGTAATCGCCCGCCTCGGTGTGGCGGACAGGCGCGCCTTTGGCCTGACTTGGGGGGATTGTTAGGAATTGCTGCACCAGCTTGGCCATGCCCCGCGCGTGGAAATGGTGGAGGCTTGATTACGATTATTTTCCAACGGTTTTTCCAGCCCGTCATTTCCCCGTGTAAAAGGATTTACTTGGTGGCCCGGCTTCGCTAAACCAAGCGCCCATATTTTCAATGAACGAAGCACATGTATTAAAAATTGCCGGCGAATTCAAAGTCTCGGCGCGGCACGTGGCCGCCACGGCAAAGTTATTTGCCGAAGGGGCCACAGTGCCTTTTATCGCCCGTTACCGTAAAGAGGCCACGGGGTCGATGGATGAAGTGGTGGTCACGGGCATCCGCGAACGGCTGCTGGCGCTGGCGGAGCTGGATCAACGGCGCGAGTCGATTTTAAAGTCGCTGGAGGAGCGCAAGCTGCTGACTGACGCGCTCAAGTCGGCCATCACGCAGGCGGAAACCGTGACGGCGCTGGAGGATATTTACCTGCCCTACCGGCCCAAGCGGCGCACGAAGGCGACGATGGCGAAAGAGCAAGGCTTGGAGCCACTCGCCGACTGGTTAATGCTCCAACTGGCGACGGGCGACCTGGTCAAAGAAGCGCTGGCCTATGTGAGCACCGAAAAGGGCGTGGCGGATGGCGCGGCGGCCCTGGCCGGGGCGCGGGATATTCTGGCGGAACGCATCAGTGACGATGTCCGGGCGCGCACGGCGTTGCGGGAGTTGTTCAAGCGGGAGGCGGTGGTGAAATCCAAGGTACTCACGGGCAAGGAGGAGGAAGCGGCGAAGTTCAAAGATTATTTTGACTGGAGCGAGCCGCTGGCCACGATTCCGAGCCACCGGTTGCTGGCGATCCGGCGGGGCGAGAGCGAAGGGTTTTTAATGATGCGGATTGTGCCGCCGGAGGAATCGATCCTGCCCTTGCTGGAACCGTTGTTTGTCAAAGGTGCCGGTCCCGCTGCGGAACAGGTCCGGCTGGCGGTGGCGGATAGTTACAAACGTCTGCTCAGCTCGGCCATTGAGGTGGAAATGCGGATGGAATCCAAAAAGCAGGCGGACATCGAGGCGATCCGGGTGTTCTCGGATAATTTGCGCGAGTTGCTGCTGGCGGCGCCGCTGGGCCGCCGGAATGTGCTGGCGATTGACCCGGGCTTCCGCACGGGTTGCAAGGTGGTGTGCCTGGACCGCCAGGGGAAGTTGCTGCACCACGACGTGGTGTATCCGACGGCGGCCTCGGCGGGGTCCATGCGCGAGGCGGGCGAGGCCCTGTTGAGCATGATCAAGGCGCATCAAATTGAGGCGATTGCGATTGGCAACGGCACGGCGGGCCGGGAAACGGAAACGTTTGTGAAAGCGCTCAAGCTGCCGGGCTCGATTCCGGTGGTGATGGTGAATGAGAGCGGGGCGTCGATTTATTCAGCATCCGAGGCGGCGCGGGAGGAATTTCCCCATCACGACCTGACGGTGCGCGGGGCGGTTTCGATTGGCCGGCGATTGATGGATCCGCTGGCGGAACTGGTGAAACTGGATCCAAAATCCATCGGGGTGGGACAGTACCAGCATGATGTGGATCAACTGGCGCTCAAGCGCAGCCTGGATGACATCGTGATGAGTTGCGTCAACGGCGTGGGCGTGGAGCTGAACACGGCCAGCAAACAGTTGCTGGGCTATGTGTCCGGGCTGGGGCCATTGCTGGCGGAGAACATTGTGGCCTATCGCAATGAGCACGGGCCATTCAAATCCCGCCAGGATTTGCGCCAGGTGCCGCGGCTGGGGCCCAAGGCGTTTGAACAGGCGGCCGGATTTTTGCGCATTCGCGAGAGCGAGCATCCGCTGGACGGCAGCGCGGTGCATCCGGAGAGTTATCCGCTGGTGGACGCAATGGCGAAGGACTTGCATTGCACGGTGAAAGATTTGCTGCGCGACAACAGCCTGCGCCAGAAAATTCCGCTGGCCAGGTATGTGACCGAGGCAGTGGGGTTGCCCACGCTGACGGATATTTTGGCGGAACTCGCGCGGCCGGGCCGCGATCCGCGCCAGCAGTTTGAAGTATTTAGTTTTCAAGCGGGCGTGGAAAAAATGGAGGACTTGAAACCGGGCATGAAACTGCCGGGGATTGTCACCAACGTGACGGCATTCGGCGCGTTTGTGGATGTGGGCGTGCACCAGGACGGTTTGGTGCATGTGAGCCAGCTTGCCGACCGGTTTGTGAAAGACCCGGCGGAGGTGGTGAAGGTGCACCAGCGGGTGATGGTCACGGTGGTGGAGGTGGATTTGCCGCGCAAACGGATTGCGCTCTCCATGAAAGCCGTGCCGGTGCTGGTGGCATCCGCCGGGGCGAAAACCTCGCCCGGACCGGCGCGTCCGGCCCCGGGCCGGCCCCAGCCGCCCGCGCGACCGAAGCCGGTGGACTGGTTCACGGAGGCGCTGAACAAGGCGAAGACGAATTAGGGAGCCCCCGCGCCAGGGCCGATGCAGCAAGCCATGGACATGACGGTCCGCTTCGAACGCTATGTGGCGCTGGGGGACAGTTCCACCGAGGGGCTCGAGGACCCGGATGGGGCGGGGGGTTACCGTGGCTGGGCGAGCCGGCTGGCCGGGCGGGTGGCCGAAGCGCAGGGCGGGTTGCTCTACGCCAATTTGGGGGTGCGCGGCAAGCGCTCCCGGGAAATCCGCGCGGAGCAATTGGCACCCGCGCTGGCCCTGAAGCCGGATCTGGCGACGGTTTTTGCGGGTTCGAACGACATTCTTGAGTTTGGCTTTGATGCGGACACGCTGGAGGTCGAACTGCGGTGCATGATGGGCGCGCTGGTCGCGGCAAAAGCGGTGGTGCTGACCTTCACGCTCCCGGACCTCACCGGCGTGATGCCGCTGGGCCGTTTTCTGGCCCCCCGGGTGCGGTTGATGAATGCCGCGATCCGCGCGGCCGCCGCGGCCACGGGCACCCGCCTCATCGACTTCGCGGCTTACCCGGTCAGCTCCGATCCACGCCTCTGGAGTGCGGATCGTTTCCACGTGAATGCGGAAGGCCACGCCCGGATCGCCGCGGCGCTGGCCCAGGCCCTGGGTTTGCCGGGGACTAATGACGAGTGGCAACGGCCATTGCCGGCGGGCCATGCCCCCAACCGGTGGACGCGCCGGGTGGAAGCCTGGTCGTGGTACCGGCATCACTTGCTGGGCCACCTGTGGCCGGGCAACGCCAACGCGGGACCGGCTCAGGCCAGACGGCCCCGCTTGGCACCGGTAACTCCGGGAGAGGGGGGTTAACCCCGCATCTCCCACTCACGCAAGCCATCCGATCAGGATCAGGATCTGGCTGGTCTCACCCATTCCATTCGGTTAAGGCGTGGCCAACCCCACGTCCAGGGCGATGCGGTCGGCGCTGGCGGGGTCCACCCAGCGAACGAGGGCGATGAAATTCACCAGGGCAGGGCTGTCGGCCTTGACCTTGTGCAACTTCCGCAGCGCCCCGATCACACCAGCATAGGTGGTCAGGTACTTTTCATGGGTGAGGCGACTGGCAAAGGTTTCCAGGACGGCCCGGGCGACGGGATCGGTGGAGCCATCCGGCAGATAGGGCAGCAGGCAGAACACGCGCACGAAGGTCATGGGGTCGGACTCGGTGAGCACCAGCCAGCTTTGTTTGACCTCGTCGGTATCGTACTTGGCATGAAGTTGCTTGCGGACGGCCTCGGTGAGGTCGTTGGGGGTGGCGCGCTGGGCGATCATTTCCTTGATGGCCAACCAGGGATCCACGGGCGGCTTTTCCGGGAGGCTGGCCTCGGTCTTGACGGGCAGCTCCGGCAGGCCGAGCTGCCGCAGGAGGGCCCGGCCAAGGATTTCACCGTCTTCACGGCGCAAACGTTCGCTATTATGCAGGACGCGGACGAGCACGGCTTGGGACTCGACGGGGAGAAACCGGAGCACGGCCGCGATGGGGCCGGGAGCGGGTTGTTTT
>CAIZWI010000173.1 GCA_903936645.1 uncultured Verrucomicrobia subdivision 3 bacterium | reverse complement strand
TTGCGCGACTACAAGAACCTTTCCGCCGCCGAGGCCATGGACGCCGCCCAGGTGGCCCGCAATGTCGCCGAGGGCCGCGGCTACACCACCGAATACCTGCGCCCCTTCAGCATCTATCTCGTCCGGCAATGGAACGAAGCCCAACACCCCGGTCAGCCCGCCTCCGTCAATGCGGATTTCGCCCGCGTCCAGCAGGCCCACCCGGACCTCGCCAATCCCCCCGCCTACGTGTTGTTTCTCGCGGGCTGCATGCGCGTCCTCCCCTTCGACCACCAGATGGAATTTAACAAGTCATTTTGGTCCGAGGCCGGCCATTTTGCCCGGGACAAATCGGACGTCCTCATCGCCACCGTCAACCAACTCCTCCTGGCCGTCGTGCTCTGGCAGATGTTTTTGATCGCCCGCAAGTTGTTTGACGTGGAGGTGGCCTGGGTCACCGCCGCCCTCGGGTTTGCCTGCGAATTACTCTGGGATTTCAGCTTTTCCGGCCTGTCCACCATCTTTTTGCTTGTGATTTTTCTGGAGCTCGTCCGCCGCTTGCTCGCCTTTGCGGAGGCTGCCCGCGAACCCGTCCCCGCGCACCCTAAATTACTCCTGCTCGCGCTGGCCATCGGCGCGCTCGCCGGGCTGGGCGCACTCACCCGCTATGCCTTCGGCTGGATCCTCCTCCCGGTGGTGGTCTACGTCTTGCTCGCGGGCGGACCGCGCCGCTGGACCTATGCCCTCTCCGCGCTCGGGGCCGCCCTCGTGCTGCTCGTCCCCTGGCTCCTGCGCAATTACTCCGTCTGCGGCCTGCCCTTTGGCACGGCCGGTTATGCCCTGCTCGAAGGCACCCAGTATTTCCCCGGCAACGAGTTGACCCAGTCCCTGCATCCCCATTTGGAGCGGGCCTGGCTCATCAAACCCTACTGGCACAAGTTCTGGCCCAATTTCGGCGCAATTTTGTCGCAGGACTGGCCGCGCCTCGGCGGCAGCTGGGTCACCATGCTCTTTTTCGCCAGCCTCCTGGTCAATTTTCGCAGTCCGGCCGTCCGCCGGTTGCGCTATTTCCTGCTCCTCAGCCTGGTCGTGTTCACCATGGCCCAGGCGCTGGGGCGCACCGAACTCACCACCCAATCCCCCGTCCTCACTTCCGAAAACCTGCTGGTGCTCCTGCTCCCGTTGATCCTCATGTACGGCGCCGTGTTTTTTCTGACCTGCCTGGATCAGGTGGACTTGCCCGTCGTGGAATTTAAAGTGCAGTTGCGGTATTTCGCCATGATCGCCTTTATTCTTCTCATGAGCCTGCCCACCATCGGCCGGCGCTTCAGCGAGAAGGCCAATCCGCTGGCGTTTCCCCCCTATTATCCGCCCGAGATTCAGACCATCGCCCACTGGATGAAGCCCAATGAGTTGATCATGAGTGACGTCCCCTGGGCCGTCGCCTGGTATGGCCACCGGCAATGTGTCTGGACCACCTTGAACACCGCCGAGGAGTATTACGGCCTCAGCGATTTCGTGAAGCCCGTGCAGGGGCTCTACCTCACCGCCCAGGCGCTGGACTTGAAGCTATTGTCCGATTGCCTCCGCACCCCGCCTGATAGCTGGGGCACCTTTGTCCTCAAAACCACCACCACCGGCAACCCCGGCTTCCCCCTGCAATTCTGCCCCAACCCCGGCGTCATCAAGTCCGGCTTGTTTTTGACCGACCGGGCCCGCTGGTTGAATGATGGGCCGTAGCCGGATCCATGCAATCGAAAGGCAAGTGGTTGCGCTGTGGATTTTTGTACAAGGCGAGGAGTGCGACACGTAGCATAGCCGGGG
>CAIZWI010000172.1 GCA_903936645.1 uncultured Verrucomicrobia subdivision 3 bacterium | reverse complement strand
TAAAAGGTCTTCCTCGGCAAAACCGAGTTCACCTTCAAGTTTGAGCATCGTGCATACGCCCTTAACCTTGGTTTTTATCTGTTCCGGCGTGGGCGCTGGTATGCCTTTAAGCATGACCAGAACGAGTTGTTTGGCCTTTTCGTATGAATTCATTTTTTTTCCTCCGCCTGAATCGCTTCTGCGAAGGCTTCAACCGCCTCCGGGTAACGGTCGAAAGGTTCCATCGTCCGCAACCGATGCAGTGCCTCCTTGACGGTCATCCCGCTGCGCCTGAGGGCTTCAAAAATCTCGCGCATAATGTCACTCACCTGTGAAGGTGGGGACTGTTCAAAAGGAACGCTCTGCTGGTCTGGATTTTCTGCGTTGTTCATTACAATCCAGGCAACGGGAACGGTTTCCTCCAAAAGGCGGAGAAGTGCATTGACGCGGGATTTGCCTGCCCCGGAATTGGAAAGAACGTCCTTCACCAAGGGATGCTCACGGTTTATGGCGTAGAAAATCTTTCCGTGTTTGACTTTCTTATCCCACGCATAGACGTGCGGGGCGGAATTGGCGCGGGCTATGACCTTGCCGCGATGCCGGTAGATGTCGCTGGCACGGCTTCGGGTCAGGTCGGCGATGCGTTTTAGATCCTTTCGCAGTGCATCGGGAGGACGGGCCTTTGACTTGGTCACGTCAATTTCCCATTGCTGATCCATTGAGTTTGGAATGTCCAACTGTATGCGGGCCAGTTTGTAATGCTCCTCCTTGGAAAATGGAAGTCCTAGCCAATCGCCGGGCACCAGCAACCGCTTGTTGCGATAAACATAAAATCCTTGGTGGGCATTCCAACCCCTGATTCCCGCAGCTTCGTCATGAATTTTCTTCGTGAGTTTGGACAGGTGCGGCAGGACATAGGGCACGACATTTATCGTGCTCTGAAAAAGTGAAATCGGCTCATCAGCGAGTTGCTGCGTCGCCTTCTGCGAAGTCAGAAAAGGGTCCCAAGGTTCAATCTCGCGCTTATTAATGAAGATGGTCAACCGGTTTTTCCCCTCCATGAAACGGTGAAAAACCATCGACAGATGTTTTTTCACGCCTTCAATTCGCTGATGGAAAAAATTTTCGTGAACCTGGTTATCAACATCCTGACCGGCAACAATGCGGTCCATTTTTTCCCAAAGCACGGATGTCCCGTGCTCCATTTTTTGCATTCGGGCAAGATATGGTTCCGATTGTTCCCAAGCGCTTTTGAGCAGGAGCCACTTGTTTTTCTGTCGGATGAAATCTAAATCCCAGCACCGCGTTACAGGCTTTTGATCCGTCTTGCGGACGGAACGCACCGTCAACCGCCTGCATTGTGAAAAAGATGCAGTCTTGAGGCCAAGTCCATAGCGACCCAAATCCTTTGGGTCGCGGGCATCAAGAGGATTGCGGCTTCCTGGGCGCATGGCATCGAGCATTTCCTTTTCCGCCATTCCCCGTCCATCGTCTGTTACGCAAATCGACGAGTTTTCTCCGTCCCAGTTGAAATCTATCCAGATGTTGCGGGCTTCAGCAAAAATGCTGTTATCAACGAGGTCTGCAATGGCGCTTGGCAGGTCATAGCCAAAAGCCCGTAGGGACTCGCTTATGGACGAGGCGAATGGTTCTGCCAAATCGCAGTCGCCCTCAGCAATTTCCTCGAATGCGTTGGAAGCTGACATCACGCAAAAGCTTTTTCGCGTTCGCGTTTTACTTCGTCAACAAGAGTAGGGTTACGGTCACACATTCCCGCGACCACTGCCTCGCTGCAATAAAATTCATCATCATTTAGTTCGCTGGCCTCATACCGTCGCCATGCCTCCCTGGCCACCGGGGCCAGGACCACCGGCCAGCCGCTTTCAACGTAATAGGGAGCAAGCAGGCGCGGTTCGATTTTGCGAATTTCGGAGTGGTTCACGACTTCGTTTGACATTTCAGTGCCGTGGTCTATTGCACTGTCAGGATGAAGTCCGGGGTAAAGGAATCCGACTGAAAACCAACCGCGCTTGAATGTGTCGGAAGGGAGTTTGCGCAATGCCTTGCTGTCTGCCGCCTGGACCAGTTCCATCAGCCATTGAACCGCCTGTTTCTCGCCGCTGGGAAGCGGTTGAATGAAAAATTTGACCTGTTTGGATTTTTTCATAGTTTTTTCGATGTGATTTTTTACCGCGATTCCAATTGCTTCGCTTATGAGTGGTGGCACGGCATTGCCGATGACGCGAAATTGATGTGTTCTAGCGATGGGAAATTCAAACCAGTCCGGGAAGCTCTGGATGCGTGCTGCTTCGCGTGGTGTCAGCGAACGATTCTGCGTCGGGTGAATGAACATCAACCCGTCCTTGCTCAAATGGGCGACGATAGTCGAACACGCCTCCGACCGGTGCTGGCGGGTGTAGCGATCCTTGAAGGTCTTCTTGTCGTAGGGGAATTCAAATTCAACGCCCCTGTCCATTGCCTCCTTGGAATTTTCGCCCTCCTTGAGCAGCGCAAAATCTCGGAGGTCGCGGTCACTGTGCGGACGGGCACGATGCGCGGTCAGCTTTCCAGCGCGGCTTATTTGAAGGACGCTGTAAAGGTAGCGGCGGCCATACTTTTCAACATGCGCCTTGCGGCGCACCGTGTCGTAATCACAGGTTTCCTCGCCTTCGCCAGCCTTTAGTGCTGGCAGGTCCCCGATTGCCTCCCATAAGGTCGGATGGACACAGGCGCGGGGCGCTGGTTTTATCTCCGGGTGAAAATAATCCGGCAGGTCAAGGCGCGTGCCGATGAAAAGCTGACGGCGGCGCTTTTGCGGCAGGCCGAGTTCCACGCAATCCTCAACCTGCGCGTGAACGCGATAACCGGCGGCGCGTGCCTCCTTCTGGACGCGGGTAAAATACTCGCCACCGGATGCAGATCGGATGCCCAGCACATTTTCCATGACGAAAACGCGAGGTTTGAAAAACGCCACATATCGGATGAAATCCTGATACAGAAACCGCCTTGCATCCTCCACGAGTCTTTTGCCGTGATTGGCTCCGTCCGCCTGCCTGACAGTGCTGAACCCTTGACAGGGTGGCCCGCCAACGACGACATCAATCCTGTCCGTTCCAATCAGTTTTGCCAGTTCGGACGGGGTGAATTTGGTCACGTCACTTTTGAGAACCTGAGGGACGTGGGACAGGTTTTTTTTGAAGACAGCAATCGCCTCCTCGTTGAAATCGATTGCGGCAAGGCATTTGAGTCCTGCATGCTCTAGGCCGAGGGTGAATCCACCGCAGCCGCAAAAAAGGTCAATAAATGTCAGCGATTTCATCCGAAAGCATCCCGTTTTTGGGCAGTATAAAGCGCAAATGCTTCATTTACAAAGTCAATTTTCGGGCATTACATGCTGCCTGTCCTGCGACACGATAGTAGGAAACCTGATTGACCGGCAAAAAAACGCCTCAAACAGAGCCGCAAAGCGGCAGCCATTTGAGGCGGCAATGTGGGGCGGAACTTTTTAGCCGCCCAGATTCTCATTCGAGGTTTTCACGCGATAGTAACCGTAGGTTGGCGAAGGTGAATTCGCTGGTGTTGTGGAAGGTCAGCTTGAACTTCTGGTTGATGATCTTCTCGATGGTTTCGGCATCGTGCTTGGGGACGGTGAGGTTTTTACCGGTTTTGGGATCTTTTTCGGTTTTCGTCTCGGCCTTAAGCTGCTTGTGCAGGGCGATGACCTTATCCCTGGTGTCTTCGAGCACGCAGTCCAGGCGGCGGAGCACGGTAAGGGGGATCATCACCCGGCGGTATTGTGGTGGGCGGTAGGGGCCACGCAGCAGGTTGGCGATGTTCCAGATGACATCACCCTGTTCTTTAAACGCATCAAAATTTTTCATAACGGAAAGGACAACCGCACACGCATCCATGGGCGTGGCCCATGACACCACTCGCAGCGTGGTCAGGCAATGAGCGCAACCATTTCAGCAATGTGGCGGGATGATAAACTTTTCGTGCCTTCAGGGAAGGTAAAATGCACATGCCCCCAGCCGGCCAAAGGTCCATGGCCGGCCCCTTGACGGGTGGCTTGAAGTGCGGCTTTCGGGTTGAATTATGTGGGCGGGGCTGGAACCATGCGCCCCATGAGCTTTGGCCTGCGCGTGAATCGGAAGTGGCGGCTGGCGGCCCTGGGATGCTGGTGGTTGCTGGCGGGCCGGTTGCTGGCGGCCCTGACGGGGCCCACCCTGCACTTTGAGGACCAGCGGGGCACCGGACCGGAAAATCCGCTGAATGATTTCATGTATTTTATCCCGCTGATTTCCCCGGAGGCGGTGGTGGTGCACACCAACGCCGGGAAAACGCAGCAGGCGCGCATCCTGTCCCGGCACTGGGTGACGAATGGCGCGGAGTTCCGGGCGGTCTGTGAATTTGCGCTGACGGGCGCGGGGGTGCAGCGGAGTGTGTTTGATCATACGGACAAGAT
Organism: uncultured Verrucomicrobia subdivision 3 bacterium; assembly: GCA_903936645.1. Taxonomy (GTDB): domain Bacteria; phylum Verrucomicrobiota; class Verrucomicrobiia; order Limisphaerales; family UBA11358; genus UBA11358. The sequence goes on along the minus strand of CAIZWI010000172.1, from coordinate 734 downwards.
TCAGCGGCGGCGGCAGGAATTGCTGGCCGGCCATCCGCTCACGCACCAACTCACGGCGATTCAGGTGGCCGGGGCGGGCCGGGGTAGCGTGGAGATCGCGGGCAGGCTGACCAATGGGGAACCCACGGTGACGGAGGTGCGGCTGCGGTTCAATGCGGAGGGCCAGGCAAGTCCGGTCAGCATTCTGCTGGAGGACCTGGCCAGTCATAACGGGGTGATTGGTCCGGAACATGAGCTGGTGGCGCGGGTGAAGGCGCTGACGTTTCGCCGGCAACCGGGTCCGCCGCAGATGGAAGTGACGCTGGACTCGCTGAAGTCGGCCACGGCAGGGGACAGCCTCTGGCAACATTGGCTGGGCAGCCTCAAGGGGATGGCGGTGAATTTGTTTCTGCCACCGCTGACGGTGACGGCCGAGGGGCATGCGGCCATGCTGGGGTTTGGCCGGGCACTGGCGACGGGGCAAAGCACTTACCGGTTTCCCCTGGCCACGCGGTTGCAGGCGGGGGCGGCTGACCCACCGTAGGAACGGGGGGGGCGGAGGGGGAATATTCCGCCGACTCACCGGATTAGGCGGGGGCAAGGTGTTTGGAGAAGGGTGGGGTTGAATGAGGGACGAACTGGTATTTCTGGGGTTTAGATATTGATAATCGGGGATCAATTTTGAAGTGAGTCAGGCGTCGCTCCGCGACGCAGGGGATGCTCTGGCGAAGGGTTCCGTGGGCTGAAGCCGCACG
>CAIZWI010000171.1 GCA_903936645.1 uncultured Verrucomicrobia subdivision 3 bacterium | reverse complement strand
GGACGAGCACCCGGATGGCAAAACTTCTGGTGCGAATCCTTGATTTTAGGTACGTTTAGCTGCTTTGTTATATTTGAACATCATCCTGGCGGTGCTCGCCTTGCTCAGTTTCGCTCTCGTACTGTGGCAATGGCTGGCCGCGCTGCGGTTTCCCCTCCACCAAAAGCAAAGCCCGGCGGTCAACCCCCCGGCCATCACCCTGCTCAAGCCGTTGAAAGGCTGTAATGAGACCACCAAGGATTCCTTGCGTTGCTGGCTGGCCCAGACTTATGGCGGTCACACCCAGATTCTTTTTGGAGTGGCCGACGCAGGCGATCCCGTCTGCCTCGTGGTGCAGCAGTTACTGGCGGAATTTCCCGGCCAGGATGCTAAATTGGTCATCTGTGGCGAAAGTTTGGGCCGAAACGCCAAAGTGTCCACCCTCATCCAGTTGGAACGCCTGGCCAAATACGCCTTGATTCTGGCCAGCGATGCCGATGTCCGCGTCCCGTCGGATTTCTTGGAGCAAATCGTCACCCATTTGGATGATCCCGAGGTTGGCTTGGTGAATTGCTTCTACCGGCTGGCCAATCCCTTGACGCCGGCCATGCATTGGGAAACCATCGCCGTGAATGCCGATTTTTGGAGCCAGGTGGTCCAATCCACCACCCTCAAGCCCCCGGATTTTGCCCTGGGCGCGGTCATGCTCACCCGGCGCTCCGCGCTGGCGGAAATCGGCGGTTTCACCGCCCTGGCGGACGTCTTGGCCGATGATTACCAACTCGGCCGCCGCCTGGCCGCCAAAGGCCATCGCATCGCGCTGGGTTCCGTCGTGGTGGAATGCTGGGACGCCGCCATGAACTGGCAGGAAGTCTGGCATCATCAACTCCGCTGGGCGCGCACCATCCGGGTCTGCCAGCCCCTGCCCTATTTCCTCAGCATCCTGGCCAATGCCACCTTGTGGCCCCTGCTCTGGCTGATGACCGATTGCCTGGTCAACCATCACCATGTGTTCTCCGCCGTGGCCGCCGGGTGCATTCTGGGACGGATTTTGATCGCCTGGGACCTCCAGCGCCGTTTTACCCCGGATCGCAAATTGATTTCCCCTCACTGGCTGGTGCCTGTCAAAGACCTGCTGAATTTTCTGGTGTGGTTCAACTCCTTCCTGAGCAACACCGTCATCTGGCGCGGCCAGCGCATGCGCTTGCGCAGTGATGGCACGCTCATCGCCGTGGGTGAACCGGGTTAAATCAAGAGGATGGTGGGCAATGAGGGATTCGAACCCCCGACCGTCTCCGTGTAAAGGTGTTTAATATGGCCGTATTTGCTGGATTTTTATCATTATAACTGACTGTTGCTAAATTTGTTGGCAATTTTTTAGAGCTTTTGAGAACCGGGCGTGATTGAATTTGTGCGAAGGGAAACAGGAAGGCGACTGCCGTCCGACGGGTCCGGCGCCAGGGGGACGACATTGGTGATGGTTGCAACGTGGTTGGGGTAAAGCCGAAAGAAACGCCGACACACTGGATTGGTAACCGCCACGCCATGGTCCCAAAAACCCGCATCCTTGGTGG
>CAIZWI010000170.1 GCA_903936645.1 uncultured Verrucomicrobia subdivision 3 bacterium | reverse complement strand
CTGGCGACGCCTTGGTGGCCGGCCAGAAGCATGGGTATCAATTGCTCTATTGGGGCAGCATTATTCTGGGCCTGGGCAATGGGAGTGTGGAGTCGTATGCGAATCCGATTGTCACCACCATGTTCAACACCGACAAGGTCAAGTGGCTGAACCGGCTGCATGCCGGCTGGCCGGGCGGGTTGGTGCTGGGCGGGTTGTGCACCATTGCCCTGGCGGATAACAAGGATTGGCGGATCACGCTGGGGTTGATTTTGATTCCGGCCATTATTTTCTTCCTGATTCTGGTGAGCCAGAAATTTCCCCGCAGCGAACGGGAGCAGGCCGGGGTCAGTTATGTTTCGATGCTCAAGGAACTGGGGGCGTTTGGGGCGCTGGTGGGCTTTGGCCTGGTGTTTGCGCAGCTTGGCCAGCCGGATGTATTCGGCTGGGGCACGAATGTTTCCTGGGTGCTGACGGGGGTGGTGGTGCTGGCTTTTGTGGTTATCACCAAGTCGGTGGGGCGGCTGATTCTGGCCTTTCTCATTCTCATTATGATGCCGCAGGCCACCACGGAACTGGGCACCAACGGCTGGATCACCTCGCTGATGGAAGATCCGATGAAAGCGGCGGGCTATAATCCGGCGTGGGTGCTGGTCTACACCTCCTCGATCATGTTGATCCTGCGTTTCTGTGCGGGGCCGCTGGCGCATAAGTTTTCCCCCGTGGGCTTGCTGGCGGCGTGTTCGGGGCTGGCCGCGCTGGGCATCCTGGCGCTGTCGCAGACGGCGCATGCGGGGACGGGCGTGATCTTCGCCGCGGCCACGTTGTTTGGGGTGGGGATCACCTTTTTCTGGCCGACGATTCTCGGCTTGACCTCTGAACAATGTCCGCGCGGTGGGGCGTTGACGTTGAACGCGATGGGGGGGATTGGGATGCTGGCGGTGGGGATTTTGGGCGCGCCGTTTCTGGGTTATATGCAGGAAACCTCGGCGACCCAGCAACTGGCCACGGCCAGCCCGGCCCTGTACCAATCGGTCACAGTAGAAAAACAATATTTGCTGGGCGGTTACCGGGCGATAGATCCGGTCAAGAGTGCGGCGGTCACGGATGCCGCGGGGGTGGCTGCCCTGCACACGGCCACGACGACGGGGCAGTTTACCGCCCTGGGCAAAATGGCGATGTTCCCCGCCTTCACCTTTGCCTGTTATTTGGCCCTGCTGCTGTACTTCAAAGGCCGGGGTGGCTATAAAGCAGTGGAACTGACGCAAACCGCAAGAAAACGCGGAAAATAAGTTTACTAAATCCTTGAATCATTCTTAAAATCAACAGTCTAAGAACTATGGATGCATCCTATGGAAAATCGGAAAAGGACGACGTTTGTCACGGTGAATACTCGCTCGCCTTTTTAGTGCTGCGGCTGTGGCTGGGCCTGCGGGCTTTGCTGGCGGGCGTGGAAAAATATTCGGCCTATCGCACCGAGCAAAAACCCCTGCTGGATCCGGTGACGGGCATGGTGGATCCCAGTGGTGCCATGGTGGATGTCAAAATCAAGTATTACGCGCTGACCAATTATTCCGGCGTTCCGGCGCCGCTGAAGGACAAATTCGCCAATGAACCCCTGCTGCCGCATTTTGCCCTGCACCAGTTTGACACATTGCTGGGGCCGGCGCTCGTGATTTCGGGGGCGATGCTCCTGCTCGGCATCGGGACGCGCATCTCGCTCTTTGTGCAGGGTATCATTTATTCCGCCCTGATGGTGGGGCTGCTGTTGATCCGCCAGGATGACGGCATCTCCTGGCTGGGCATTCATGTGGGCCTGGTAGCCCTGGCCCTGACGCTCGTGAAGAACAACCGCCTTTGCCTCTTGAAAAAATGGTAACCGACTCCATCTCCCGCCGGGATTTTATGCGGACGACGGCAGCAGCCAGTGCGGGGCTGTTGCTGGCCAGTGGCACTCCTTTGCTGGGACAAACGGCGGCGTCCGCGCCCAAACTAAAAATTGCCCTGATCGGCTTTGGGGCCCAGGGGCGCGTATTGCTGGAATCGCTGCTGGTCATCGAGGGCATTCAACTCGTGGCGGTGGTGGATATTTGGGACTATGCCCGCACCTATGCGGAAAAATATCTCAAAAAGCTGAACGTCGAGGTGCGCACGTATGAAAATTACGAGGACCTGCTGGCGGGCGAAAAAGATTTGCAGGCGGTGGTGGTGGCGTGCCCGGATTTCTGGCATGCGCCGGTGACGAATGCCTGCCTCAAGGCGGGCCTGCACGTGTACTGCGAGAAGATGATGTCCAACACCATCGAGGGCGCGCGTTCGATGGTGCAGACGATGCGGACCACGGGCAAATTATTGCAAATTGGGCATCAGCGGCGGAGTAATCCGCGTTATCTGTTTGCCTTGAACCGGCTGTTGCGCGAAGCGAAGCTCTGTGGCCGGCTCACGGCGGCCCAGGCGCAATGGAACCGGGCGGTCTCCGAAGATTTTGGCTGGCCCAAAAAGGCGGCCATTCCGGCCGAGACACTGGCGAAGTATGGTTTCACCGACATGCACCAGTTCCGCAACTGGCGCTGGTTCAAGGGTCTCGGTGGCGGGCCACTCTCCGATTTGGGCGCGCATCAAATTGATATTTTCAACTGGTGGCTGGGTGGTTACCCGCGCTCGGTTGTGGCCAGCGGCGGGGTGGACTATTACAAGACCCACGAGTGGTATGACAATGCGATGGTGATTTATGAATATCCTTTCGCGGAAGGGGTAACCCGCGCCTTTTACCAAGTGCAGACCACGACCAGCGCGGGCGGGGGCTACTTTGAGTATTTCATGGGCGACGAGGCTTCGATCAAAATGTCGGAGGATCCCAAGTTGAGCGCGGTTTATCGTGAGGCGCGCGCCCCGTCCTGGGACGCCTTGATTTCAAGAAATTATCTGGCGGCCCAGCCGGCCCCGGCGGTGGCGGCTCCGGATGACGGGGCCAAGGTGGACGTGCGGGAAACCGCGCAACTCGCGGCTTATAACATTCCGGTGTCCTTTAACAAAAAGCCGCACCAACCGCATTTGGAGAACTTTTTCAATGCCGTGCGGGGCAAGGGCACGTTAAATTGTCCGGCCGATGAGGCGTTCCGCAGTGAATATGTGATTCACAAGGCCAATGAGTCGATTGCCGCCGGCAAACGCATTGAAATTGCCCCCGGCGAAAACGAAGCCTGAAATTGACCAACCCATTACTGATATGAAGCCCAATTATTTCTTTCCCGTCGTGGCCGCAGCCTGTGCCTGTGTCTGGCAAAGCGTGCAAGCCGACAACCTGGTGCCGTTGAAGACCGAACTGCCGCCGCCCTTGTTCGTGGGCACGCCGGTGCCGATCAAGCTGCCGAATCTGGAACCCGCCCACGAAGGCAAGCGGCCGGACTTTTTGGTGCCAGCGGGCACGGTGAACCTGGCCAAGGGCAAGAAGGTGACCTCCAGCGACAGCGATCCGGTTACTGGCACGCTGGATTTGGTGACCGACGGGGACAAGGCCGGTGACGAGGGTTCCTGGGTGGAACTGGGACCAGCCAAGCAATGGGTGCAAATTGACCTGGCGGCGGAGGGCACGCTTTCGGCGATTATTGTCTGGCATTTCCATCAGCAAGCGCGGGTTTATCTCGATGTCGTGGTGCAAGTTTCCGATGACCCGACGTTCAAGACCGGGGTCACCACGTTGTTTAATAACGACGCCAACAACGATCTGGGTTTTGGCGCGGGCAAGGATTACGCGTATATCGAAACCTACGAGGGCAAATTGATTGATGCCAAGGGCGTGAAGGGCCGCTATGTGCGCCTTTACAGCAACGGCAACACCACGAATAAACTCAATCATTACATCGAGGTCGAAGTATTTGGCAAACCTGCCGCCTAAATTAGTCTGGCTGCTGTTTCTTTGCCTCACCGGCCTGGCGCTGGTGATCCGGCTGCCCGGCGCGGCCGGGCGGCCCATGCATACGGATGAGGCAATCAATGCCTATATCACCGGCCATCTGCTGGCGGGTGGAACCTATCAATATGATCCCCGGGACCGTCATGGTCCCATCCTCTATGCGGTCGCCGTGCCCATCGCCCGGCTGGCCGGGGCAAAAAATCTGGCGGGCCTGACCGAGAGCACGCTGCGGATGGGACCCGTGCTTGCGGGTTCGCTAACCATCCTGCTGTTTGGGTTGCTGGTGCCGGAACTTGGTGGGGTGGTGGCCTTGCTGGCGGCTTTGCTGTGGGCGGTTTGTCCGCTGCCGATTTATTACAGCCGCTATTTCATCCATGAAACACTGTTTGTGGCGGCGAACTTGGGATTGCTGGCCGCGGGCTGGCAATGGCTAAAAACCGGAGCCTTCCGAGCGGGGATCATGACCGGTTTTTGGGCGGCGCTCATGATTGCGGGGAAGGAGACAGCGGTGCTGAATCTGGCCGCCGCCGGCGTGGCCGGGGGGTGGTGGGGGTTGCGCCAGCGGTTTGGGCGGACCATTTTGCGGCCACGATTGTTTGCGGTTTCGGGAGGTTTTATTGGCCAGCCAGCGCGCCGGCCGCGGCCGGAAATCAACGAAGCATCCCCGCTCATCCGCTGGCTGGGGGCGGGCCTCGGGTTGGTGGTGCTCGTTAGCGTCATCGTCCTCTTTTATACCTGGGGCGGCCACAACCGGGATGGTTTGACCGACCTTCTGCGTTCTTTGCCCCGCTTCGTGGCCCGGGCGGGTGGCGAAGGGCATGCCAAGCCCTGGTGGTATTATCTGCAATTATTGTCCGGGGGCTGGGCGGGCTGGGCGCTGGGGTTATTGTCGGTCGCCGGGGTATTGGCGGCCATCAAAGGCGGCAGTGCCGGCGGCTTGGCGGGCTGGGTGGTTTATGGACTGGCCATCACCCTTATTTACAGCGTCATTCCTTATAAAACCCCCTGGCTGGCCCTGAATTTATTTCTGCCCATGGTTGTGCTGGCGGCGGCGGGGGCGCTGGCCTTATGGGAACTGGCCTCGGAACTCACCCAAACCCAGGGCGCGCGACCGGCCTTGCTGGCAGGCGGGGTTTTATTGCTGTTTCTGGTGGGACACGATGTGCGGCGGCGCGTCTTTCTGCTGCCCGCTGATGAGCGCAATCCCTATGCCTATGCGCACACGGGCGAGGATATGTCGCGACTGCCGGAACGGCTCCACAAAATCGCCGGTCCGCAAAGCACGCTGGCGGTGATTTCCGCCGACCCGTGGCCGCTACCATGGTATTTGCGCAGTTTCCCCCGGGTGGGTTACTGGCAGCCGGGGCAAAATCCCGGCCGGGCGAATTTTTACCTGACCTCCCCCGAGGCGGCGGAACGTTTGAATGGCCTGACGGGGCACTGGCGGCCGGAATATTTTGGCGTGCGGCCGGGGGTGCTGCTGATTTTATGGACCCCGCTGCCCGCGCGTTAGGTGGCTATGATTCACATTCATAATCATCATGCGATGGCGACGATTTTCCAGGTCCGGCTGGCCGGAGAGGAGGCCACCTACGCGGCGCAGGCCGCCCGGGCTTTGTTTGATGAGGCTGACCGCCTGGAAGGATTGCTGAGCCGCTTCAAAGCGAGCAGTGACATCAGTGCCATTGCGCGGTTGCAACCGGGTGAAACCTTGCGCCTCAACGAGGCCACCTGCGAATGTCTGGCCCTGGCCCGGGAAATGGAACTGGCCACGGAGGGGACCTTCTCCATCACGGCGGCCGCCCGGCAAACGCAACCGGAGCCGCCGCAATGGACATTGGATCCCGGGCAGCGCCTGATTCGCTGTGAGTCTGGCCGTTTGGAGTTTGATCTGGGCGCCATCGGCAAGGGTTTTGCGCTGGACCGCATGGCTTTGGAACTGGCGGAATGGGAGTGTCCGGCATTTTTATTGATTGCGGGCGGGAGCAGCATCCTGGCGGGCGAACCGCCGGCGGGCATCCCCGGCTGGTCGGTGGGTCTGGGCGAGGACAACAGCGAGCCCCGGCACTGGCTGAAGCAGGGGTCTTTGAGCGGTTCGGGCGTGGCGGTGAAAGGCCATCATATCTTTGATCCGCGCACCGGGCAGCCCGCCCGGCAACGCGACCGCGCCTGGGCCATGAGCCCCAGTGCCGCCGTTTCGGACGCGTTGTCCACGGCCTTCATGGTGCTCACCGAGCCGGAAATCGTCCGAATCCTGCGCGGACGAGCGGAATGGCGGGCGTTCCTAAACGAGCAGGGGAAGTGGCGGCAGGCGGGCGGCGCGAGTTGAGGCCTCCGGCGCCGGCAAATTCACTTTCTGGATTGCCGTATATTGCCGGTTTTCGAACATATTTTGTCACGGGGGCTGCTTCACCGGCGCTGGCCGGTTTGTGCTGGTTTCCAGCTTTTGTAACATTCGAGGGCAATTCGTAACACCCGCAAACAGATCGTAACTATGTGACCCGGGGGGGCGCTGTTATAAAGGGGGCACTGTTGGCCAGAATTACTGAATAATACATAAACCTATGAATTTGCTTTCTTTGATCCAGTGCGTCCGGCGGGATTTTCGGCGCATGGCTCCGGCACTGTCGCTGGCCGTCCTTGCCGGTGGTTCGGACGCCCAGGCGCAAGTCACCAACACCGTCGGTTCCCTGACCTTGTCCTCCGCCACCACCCTCAGCATCGCCGCGGGCAATGTGACGTTGTCCACCGGGACTTTATCCATGAACGCCAATGGTTCGTCCAACCCGTCCGCCTGTGTCACCGGTCCCGGCACGTTGCAACTGGCCGCCACCACCAATAACGGCACGACCTACCCGGACATTTATTTTAATGCCAGCGACACTGCCAATAGCACGGCCAACTGGGGGACCGCCATTAATGCGCCCGTGAATTTGGGCGCCTTGCAACGCTTCATCTGGGGGAAAACCGATCATGCCGGGGTGGGGCAATATGGCTTGACGCAGGCGGACTGCCAGTTGAATGGCGCCATCAGCGGCTCCGGCGGGCTGACCTTTATCGCTCAGGATGCCTACACCGGTAGCAACCCCATGGAAACGCCCTTCTGTCTGAATGCGGCGAACACCTTCACCGGCATGGTGCAAATTCAACGGGGCTCGGTTTATGTTGGCAATGCGAGCGGGTTTCCCGCGGGGGATGTGCTCCAGTTCAATGTGGCGGCGGGCAACAATGGCAAGTTTTTCCTCTGGGGCAACAATGTCACCGTGGCCAATCTGTCCTCCACCGGCGCGGGCAACGCGGTGATCGCCGCGGGCAATCGCAATCCCAGCGCCATCGCCGCCGCGACCCTCACCATCCAGGAAAACCTGCCCACCACCTACGCGGGCACGCTGATCAATTCCAATATTGAATATTCCGTGACCACTGGCAGCGCCGCCACCACGCTGAGCGTGGTGAAGACGGGGCCCGCGACCCTGACCCTTGCGGGCACCAACAAATTCACTGGCAGCCTCACGGTCAATGCGGGCAAACTTTATTTGAACAACGTGGCTGGCAGCGTGGTGGGACCGGTGCTGGTGACCAACGGGGCCACCCTCGGCGGCAGCAGCCTGGTGGCGACCAATGTGACCCTCGCCAATGGCAGTGCGCTCGAGGCCGGCGGGGGCGCGGGTTCCGGCACGCTGACCATGAAAAGCCTGGTGCTGGGGGCTGTGGCCACCGATGCGCTGACGCTCAATCTCAGCAGCACGGCCGCCGGTCTCGCGACGGCTTTCGCGGTGACCAATTTGAACGGTCTGACCAACAATGGGGTCACCACCATTAATGTCACCGGAACCCTGCCGCTGGCCAATCCGGCAACTTACACCCTGCTCACTTACTCTGGGGCCAGCAAAGGCAGCGGCACCTTCGCCCTTGGCTCCCTCCCCGCCTATCAAAACACCGCCTACATTACCAACAACACGACCGCCTCCGCCCTGCAGTTGGTGGTTCCCTTGTATGTCGCACCCGCGCTGACCTGGTTGGGGTCACCGACGAATAACTGGGATTTAACCGGCACCAATGACTGGCTCCTCACCAGCCCGGTCGTGCCGGCGGTCTACGCTGATGGCGACACGGTAATCTTTGATGACACCGCGACGAATTTCACTGTGAACCTGGCTGCCACGGTTCAGCCTTACAACGTCGTCTTCTCGAACTCGGTTAATGCCTACACCTTGGGCGGTGCGGGCGGCATTTCCAACACCGCAAGCCTGACCGTGCAAGGCGGGGGCAATGTGACCCTGGCGACAGTCAATGCCTACAAGGGCAATACCACGGTGGGGGCCGGCACCCTGGTGCTGGGGGCGAACGGAGCCATTCCCAGCGGTCCGACCGCCGGCAATGTGGTGGTCAATGGCACCCTTGATCTCGCGGGCTACAGCCCGGTGCTCAACAATCTTGCCGGCATGGGAACCGTGGATGACCTCGCTGCCGGGGGCAGCCTGATGCTGACGGTTACCAACCCGGCCAATAGCACGTTTGTCGGCACCTTGCAAAACTCCTCCGGTGCCATTGCCTTGACCAAGACGGGCGCAGGCGCCCTCGCGCTGGGCGCGAACAACCCTTACTCGGGCGGCACCACGATTGCTGGCGGGGCGTTGAGCATCACTGGCGCGGGCGGCCTGGGGACCGGCCCGGTGAACGTCACGGCGAACCTCGCCGGCGGCACGGCCAGCTTCCTGACGGTTTCCAATGGCGGGCCGGTGACCTTGGCCAACAATCTCACCCTGCCGAATGCCAGCGGCACGTATATCCTGACCAAGAATGCCACCGGCCCGTTAACGTTCACCGGCGCGCTCAATGGCGGTGGTGCCGGGACCATTCTGCGTACCACCACAGACACTGCCGGGGACGTCTCCACCGTGTTTGAATTTGCCGGCCCGGTCAATTATGCCGGCAATTTGCAACTGTATCGCGGGGTCGTCCAGGTGGATAATCCCGGCGCCCTCGGGACCGGCACCATTTATGGTGATGCCAACGCCTCCACGCTGGGCGATTTGAATTTTACCAATAGCATGACCTTCGCGAATGCCCTGGTGCTGCAATCGGCCACCACGCTTTCCCCCAATAATAACAACGTTCTGCTCACCGGGGCCATCAGTGGCTCGGGCGCGCTGATCAAGTACGGTAATGGCAGCCTGACGCTCGGCGGACCCCTGAGCTATGTGGGCACGACCACAGCGGCGGCCGGTACTTTAAACCTGCTGGGCACTTTGAACACCTGGCAAAACCAGCCGCTCAACATCGCCAGCGGCGCGGTCGTCAATGCCGCCGGCCTGCTCAACCTCAATGTGAATGAGAATGGCAGCAAAACGGGTATCGAGATTTATGGGCCCGGCCAGCTTGATTTGACCTCGACCAACAGCAGCGCGGCCAATCCGGACATGTATTTCGGCCCCGACCACTCTGGCACGGCTTACTGGGGCGCGGCGGTAACCGCCCCCATCAACCTTGGCCCGGCGCAGCGTTTCATTTATGCTAAAACCGGCCACAACGGTGTCGGCCAATATACCTTTACGAATGCCGATGCCCAGTTCCGGGGCTCGATCAGTGGCAGCGGCGGGCTGACCTTTATTGCGCAAATGACCTGGACCGCCAGCACGCCCTATATGGAGGTGCCCTTTGTGCTGATGGGCAGCAACAGTTTCTCCGGTCCGTTGGAGATTCAGCGGGGCTCGGTTTATTTGGGCAATGTGAATGCCCTGACCCAGACCAACTCTCTGTTCCTCAACCCGGCCACGGGCAATAACGCCCGGTTCTTCCTCTACGGCACCAACGCCACGGTGGGCAGCCTTTCCTCCGCCACCACCGGTGCCAGCGAGATTGTGAACGGCAACGAAAAAACCGGTGCGTCCCTGACGTTGCCCGCCGCCACCCTCTCCGTCTGGCAGACCACGGATGGCACCTATGCCGGCTCGTTGCAAGACACCCAGCCGGAATATGACGGCAGTGGTTCCGGCACCACCGGGCCCCTGAATCTTGCCAAGTACGGCCCGGCCACACTCACGCTCTCGGGCAGCAATTCCTTCACCGGAACGCTGTCAGTCAATCAAGGCGCGGTATTGGTTAACGGACCCTCCACTGGCGGTGGCGCGGCGACCGTGGCGGGTGGCGCCATACTGGGGGGCAATGGCACTCTCAATTCATCGGTAACGGTCGCGAGCGGTGGCACGCTGGCGGCGGGCAATGCGTCTGGCTTCGGTACGTTTACGATCAACTCCCTGACCTTGGGGGCCGGCCCCGGCGACACTCTGGGTATGAATTTTACGGCGAACCCTTCCGGAGTGGTGGGCAACCTCAACGTGAATAATCTCGATGGCTTGGTGAACAATGGCACGGTGACCGTCAACGTTGGCGGCATCACCCCTTCCGCCCCGGGCGCGTACCCGCTGGTGGCCTACGCGGGCAGCCTGCAAGGCACCGGAAGTTTTGTAACCGGCACCCTGCCCGCCCTGTGCACGGCTTATGTCACCAACAACGTGTCCGCCTCGGCCATCCAGTTGATCGTGACCAGTGTCAACCTGCCCGTCATCACCTGGGTGGGATCGCCGCAGAACAATTGGGATTTGTTGGGGGACAATGATTGGGAAGTCACTTCCAACGGCGTGGCGACCAGTTTTCAGGACGGCGATCTGGTCAACTTTGACGACAGCGCCACGAACTTTCTCGTGAATCTAACCACCAATGTGGCGCCCGGGGGCGTGGTGCTGACCAACAACCAGAGCAACTATCTCATCATGGGGAACGGTCGGCTTACGGGTTACACCAGTCTGGCCAAAGTGGGAACGGGTGGTCTCACCCTGGCCGTCACGAATACCTACTCCGGCAACACGGCCATCACCGCCGGCACCCTGGTATTGGGCGCGCCCGGCGCGATTCCTGGCGGCCCGGGCTTTGGCAATGTTTCCGTGGATGGCACCTTGGATTTGGCCGGGTTCAGTCCGCAGTTGAACAATCTGACGGGTGGCGGCACCGTGGACAACGTTTCGGCCGGCGGCCAGCCGGTTCTTACCGTGACCGGCTCCGGCACCGCCACATTTGCCGGCGTCATGCAAAACACCAGCGGTTCCTTGCAGTTGACCAAGACTGGCAATGGCACGCTGATTTTAGCCGGCCCGAACACTTACACCGGCGGCACTTTGATTAGCAGTGGAACCTTGCAAGTGGGTGCCGGCGGCACGTCCGGCACCGCCGGTGCCTCCCCAATTGTCAACAATGGCGTCCTGGCGTTCAACCGGTCCGATAGCAACAACGTGCTTAATGACATCACCGGCAATGGCAGTCTGGCGCAAAATGGTCCGGGGCTCACCACGCTATCCGGGAACCTCACTTATGTGGGACCGACTTTTGTCAATGCCGGTGTGCTGGCATTCCCCAAAGACATCACGTTTGACGCGGCGGCGGGCACCACGCTAAACATCGCCGCCGGTGCGCGGGTTAAAATGTCCGCCACCGTGTTCAGTCTCAATGTGAATGCCTCCGCCCTCGCCACGGATGTGACGGGTCCGGGCACGCTGGAGCTGACCTCCAAACTCAATTCCATTGAGTCTTTCTCCGACATCAACTTTGGCCCCAATGTCAGTGGCACCACGGATTACGGCGGCCGGCTGGGTTGCAATCTGGACTTGGGCTCGGTGCATCGCACGATCTATGGCTGGACGAGCCGCAACGACGTGGCCCGCTTTGGCCTGACTGGGTGCGACTGCCAGTTGGCCGGTTCTATTGTGGGCACCGCGGAGCTGAGTTTTGAAGGACAGAACAGCCTTGCGGGTGGCGTGAATGTCCTGGAAGTGCCGTTCGCCCTGAATGGCTCGAACAACTTTACCGGCCCGTTGGAAATCGAGCGCGGATCGGTGTATTTGGGCAATCCGAACGCGCTTGTCGCCGGCAACCCGCTGATCCTGGATCCGAAGCTCAGCCAGAATTCCCGATTGTTTCTGTATGGTTTTAATGCCGCCATTTCCGATTTGCAATCCGCGGCTTACGGGACGGGTTTGATCGCCAATGGCAACGGGGCCACCAGCACCAACGTCGGTCCGGCCACCCTGGCCATCCAGCAGAATAATCCATTCACCTTCACGGGCAGCATTGTGGATTGGTATACGGAATACGCCGCTCCGGCCGCTGGCGCGCTGGTCCCGACCCTCAGCCTGGTCAAGAATGGTCCGGCGGCCCTGACCCTGACCGGGGTGAATACTTACAGTGGCACCACCCTGATCAATGCGGGTGAATTATATATTAACAACGCCAGCACCGGCGGCGGGGCCGTTACGGTGAACGCCACGGGGATCCTGGGCGGCAGCGGCCTGGTGACCGGCCCGGTCACGGTGCAGAATGGCGGGGCCATCGAGGCTGGCCCCGGCTCGGCCAATGGCAATCTGACCCTCAAGTCTCTGACCCTGGGTAGCCTCGGGGCGGACACCTCGACCATGAACCTGGCCGCGACCGCCGTTCTGCAGGTGACCAACAACAATGGCCTGACCATCAACAGCGGTCCCGGTTCGGTGACCATCAATGTCGTGGGTTCCCTTGGGGCCACCGGGTCATATCCGTTGATTTTATACAAAGGCATACTGGGAGGCACCGGGTACGCCGCCTTTACCCTCGGCACCCTGCCTCCAGGGGTGATCGGGGTTCTGGCCAACAACGCTGCCAATCATTCGGTTGATCTGACCGTGACCGCAGTCACCATCCCGCGCTGGACCGGCGCATTCAGCTCCGCTTGGAATACCAATACCCTCGCCGCCCCCAAAAACTGGGTGCTGAACTCCGACGGGGTTTCCTCCATTGATTATGTGGACGGGGAAACCGTTTTGTTCGACGACACTGCCACCAGCCCGGTAGCGAGTATCGATCAGGCCAATGTGGCTCCTTTTGGGGTCACGGTCAGCAACGTCGTGCAGAATCTGACCATCGCCGGTCCTTACGGCATTGGCGGCAAGGCCAGTTTGACCAAACTGGGGAGCGGTACCCTCATTTTGTCCGCTTCGGACAGCTACACCGGTAACACCACCATCACTGCCGGCACCTTGTCCCTGGGCTCCGCCACCGCCCTTCCCGCTGGGCCACAAGCGGGCCGGGTGATCCTGAATGGCCTGCTGGACCTGGCAGGTTACAGTCCAGCGGTGAATAATCTGACCGGCAGTGGTGTGGTGGACAACCTGGCGGCGGGCGGCGCCCCGGTAATTACGGTGGTGTGCACGGGTAGTAATGTATTCTCCGGTGCCTTCCAGAACACCACCGGCAGTCTGGCCGTCAATCTGACCGGTGGCGGTACCCTCACTCTGAGTGGCACGAATGGGCTCACGGGTGCCATGGTGGTGAGCAACGGCACCCTGAATGTAGTCGGCAGCATTGGCACCGGCGGGGTGAACGTGACCGCCGGCGGCACGCTGCGTGGCGCGGGAGTCATTAGTGGGGCGTCCACCCTGGCGGATGGCTCGACGCTTGTTCTCACTGTGAATAATCCACTCTCCGTGGGGCCGGTGTTGCTGAATGGCAAGGTTTCCGTCAGCGTGGCCGGCAATGTGTCCACCACCGTGCCGGGAACTTATCTCCTGCTCAATCACGGAACGGAAACCGGTTCGGGCACCTACGCCTTGGTGGCGATCCCCGGTTTGAGCGATGCCGGGCTGGCGGCCCGGTTGAATGACACGAACAACCAGTTGCAACTGGTGATTCAGCCAGCCGCGTTGACGCATACCATTGCCGATGTCAAACATGTGGTTGTATTCGTGCAGGAAAACCGTTCCTTTGACTCTTATTTCGGTTCTCTGCACGGGGTTCATGGCTTCGGTGATCGCAGTGTGCAGATGCTCAGCAATAGCAACAGCGTCCTCTATCAGCCCTCCGGTTCCAGCTACGAGCTGCCGTATCATACCACGGTGCAATGCATCAACGACCTGGATCACTCCTGGTCGGTCACGCATGCGGCGATCGATAATGACCGCAACGACGCCTGGATTGCCAACAAAGGGGCAGAAACCATGGCCTACCTGAACCGGACGGACCTGCCTTACTATTATGCACTGGCCGACGCCTACACCATTTTGGATGATTACCATTGCTCGGTGCGGGCCTCCACCGATCCGAATCGCGTCTCGTTAATGACCGGGATGATTGATCCGAACAGCATGGGAGCCGGAACCATCAATGGGGTGACCTACCCGGGCGGTCCGTTGATTGACAATACCGAGCCCGCCAATGGCTGGGGCCCCGGCTGGGTGACTTATCCCGAACTTTTGTTGAAAGCGGGGGTTTCTTGGAAGATTTATCAGCAGTCCGACAATTACGACGACAATGCCCTGGCCTGGTTCGCCGTTTACAAGCAGGCCGCGGCCGGAAACCCGCTCCATGACCAAGGCAATGTATTCCAAGCCAATGCTGTCACCGCCTTCCAGAATGACGTGGCCAGCAACACCCTCCCGGCGGTTTCCTGGATCATCGGGCCCACGGGCCAGTCCGAGCACCCGCCTTACTCGCCGGCCAGTGGCGAGGCGCTCACCAAGCAATTCCTCGACGCCCTGGCGGCTAATCCGCATGTCTTTAGCAACACGGTGTTCATCCTTACCTATGATGAGAACGACGGTTTCTGGGACCAGGGGTTGCCCATCACGCCGCCGGCCGGCACTCCGAATGAATTTGTGGGTGGCCAGGCCATCGGTCTGGGGATCCGGGTGCCCGCCATTATCGTATCGCCGTGGACCCGTGGCGGCCATGTTTGTTCCCAAGTGTTTGACCATACTTCCATCCTCCGCTTCCTGGAAACCTGGACCGGTGTGCGCGAGCCCAATATCAGCAACTGGCGCCGTCAAGTCACTGGTGACCTGACCAGTGCCTTCGATTTCGCGAATCCCGACCCCAGCTATCCTAGTCTGCCGGCAACCACCCCGATCAATTGCTCCAGTGGCAGCACTCCGGCGGTGCCCTCGCCCCAGGTCGTGCCTGTCCAGGAAGCGGGCACACTGGCCCCGCGCCCCTTGCCGTACCAGCCGAACGCCCTGCCGGCCGCCAGTTGCGGCGCGGGGAGTTTTAGCGTGCTGCTGACCAACTCCGGCGCGGCCTCGGTCCATTTTCTCGTGGAACCAAATGCCTTCCGCCTGGATAATCCGACTCCCTATGATGTCGCCGGCAGTAATTCCGCGGTAAATGTTTACAGAACCACCAGCACGAGTGGCAATTACGACCTGACCTGCTACGGCCCCAATGGTTTCCAGCGTCGGTTTGCCGGCAATCTCGCACTGGATTGCAACCAAATTGAGGCGGTCTCCTACCTCAATCCCGCCACTGGCGAGTTGGAACTTGCCTTGGCCAATCCCTCCTCCGCCGCCGTAACCTTCACGGTCACTAATGGTTATGCTACTGGCGGTCTGGCCATGTACCTGGTGGCCCCGGGCGCGACCAATGTCATCACGGCGGGCAGCAGCACCAATAATGGCTTTTACGACCTGACCGTCACGGCCAGCACGGATGCGGGATTCCTGCGCCGGTTCCTGGGCCGGGTGGAAACCAACGCCGCTTTGCCGGTCACCACCTTTGCCTCCTCCGAAGGGATCGCTAATTACGGGGACAACCTCACTTTCACCATCCATCTGGCTGGTTATGGCGTGCCCACCGGCACTGTCCAGTTTCGTACTAATGGAGTGGCCATCGGGACCCGGGTGGCGCTCACCGCTGGATCGGCAACTCTCAGCACAACGTTGCTGCCTTGCGGCAATAATCTGGTTGCCGCGGAATATTCTGGCGACCTCCTCAACCCGGCGGTCACGAATATTTTGCTGCAAGCGGTGACCAATGAACCGCCCACCGTCACTTTGAACGGTGCCAGCCCGCTCACCAACGAGGCTTACACGGTGTATAACGATCCGGGTGCGACCGCCGCCGCGAACTGTTCCAGCCTGGTGACCTTTACCACCAACAATCCGGTCAATCCCAGCCTGCCGGGAGTTTATCAAGTCACTTATGTGGCCACCGACACCGCGGGCAAGTCCGTCACCAATACCCGAACTGTCGTGGTGGCCAGCACCGTGAGCAATCTGGGCACCAATGTGGTGGCGTTGTCGAATGGCGTCGCATTTATCAATGTCCAGGGCATCCCCAACTACCAGTACCTGCTTGAGACGGCGACCAATCTGAATGGCTTCTGGTGGCCCATCGCGACCAATATCGCCAACACCAATGGGTTTGTGAACTTTGTTGATCCTGGTGCCACGAATGACCAGCGGTATTATCGCACCACGCATCCCTGACGATGGTTCAGGCTGGCGGGCTGGCTTGTTCCAGCCCGGCCGCCGGCGTTTTTCAGTAATCCCCCGCACTGGGCGGAGTGCCGGCCTCCGCTCCGCCGGGCGCATCCTGCCCCCGAATAGACGGTTAAGTCGTTTGCGACTGCGGAGTGCGCCCGTCGCCGGGCGCACTCTCCGGGGCAGTCAAGCCGCGTCTCGCCACATTAAAGGAGTTTGATTCTTTGGGCTTTCTTTTGCATTCTGGTGGCTCGTGAACATCTCCGAACATCGTCAGGCCATAGATCAACTGGATGCCCAGATCGTCCGGCTGCTCAACGAGCGGACGCAACATGTGCTGGCCATTGGCGACATCAAGCTGAAGGCAGGCGAGGAAATTTATGCGCCGCACCGGGAGCGCGCGGTGTTTGACCGCATTTGCCAGCGGAATGAGGGGCCCATCAAGAACGACCAGTTGCGGTCGATTTACCGGGAGATCATGTCGAGCGCCCTGGCGCTGGAAAAAACCATGACCATCGCTTATCTGGGGCCGGAGGCGACGTTTACCCACCAGGCGGCCATCCGGCGCTTTGGGTCGAGTCTGAATTACGCCGCGCAAAAAACGATTGGGGATGTGTTTACCGAGGTGAGCAAACACCGGGCGGATTACGGCGTGGTGCCGGTGGAGAATTCGACCGAGGGGGTGGTGACCCACACGCTGGACATGTTTGTGGACAGCGAGCTTAAAATCGTTTCGCAAATTGTCCTGCGTGTGCAACAGTGTTTGATGAGCAACACGCCGCGCGCGAAGATCAAGAAGTTGTTCGTGCATCCACAGTCCCTGGCCCAGTGCCGGGGTTGGATTCAGGCGCAGCTGCCGAAGGTGGAAATTGTGGAGACCTCCTCCAATGCCCGCTCGGCGGAACTCGCGGCCGCGGAAAAAGGCGCCGCCGCCCTGGGCGGCGCGCTGGCGGCGGAGAAATATCAATTACAAATTCTGGAGCAGGACATTCAGGACAACGCGGCCAATGCCACCCGCTTTTTGGTGCTCGGCCGGGCGTGCAGTCCGCCCACCGGCGACGACCGGACGAGCCTGATGATCAGTGTGGCCGACAAGGCCGGGGCGCTGCACCAGGCGATTGCGGCCTTTCGGCGGCACAAAATTAATTTAACGAAAATCGAATCCCGGCCGAGCAAGCGCAAAGCGTGGGAATATTTCTTTTTCATCGATTGCACCGGGCATTGCCAGGATGAAAAGGTGGCCAAAGCCATTGAATTGCTGGGCCGCCAGTGTAATTTTGTAAAAATCCTCGGATCCTATCCAAACACCGAATAACCCCCAACCCACCGCCATCATGGAAACCAACCCGCCACCCACTGACTATTTTATTTGGGGCATTGATTACGCGACCTATGGTCCGGTGCCGTTGCCCACTTTAATCGAATGGATCAAGGACGAGCGGGTGTTTGCGGACACGTGGGTTTATGCCCGGGCGGAAAATGTCTGGCGGCACGCGAAAGACATGGCCGAATTGCGCCCCGAATTTAAAACGGCGGGCGCGGCCGCAATGCTCGAATCTTCCGCCACGGGCACCGGCATCAAGCCTGGTTCCCTCCGCCGCATCAAGATTTTGGCGGGGATGAATGACTTGCAACTGGCCCATTTGGTCCAGTATTTGGAACCGCTCAAGGTTTTGCAATGGGCCTGTGTGTGCAAGCAAGGGGATATTGGCGATGGGATGTATCTGGTGCTCGGCGGGGAATTGCGCGCCCGGTTGCTGACCAATGGGCAGGAAACGATTCTGGCCACCTTTGAGGCGGGTGAATTTTTTGGGGACATGGCGCTGTTTGACCGCGGGCCGCGTTCGGCGGATGTGATGGCCAACCAGGACAGTTTGCTGTTTAAAATGTCCGTGGGTAATTTTGAGCGGCTGATCAAGGATTCGCCGGCCCTGGCCACGCCGTTTCTCCAAGCCGCCGCCCGGACCCTCTCCGCCCGCATTCGGGCGGACAACAAGCGTCTGGGCCGGCTGACCCAGCAATTTTCCTCCAGTAGCGACCACCTCTGAGCGTGCCGGTCGCCCAAAACCTGCCAACCCACCGCCGACTGTTGAAATCCGAAACTGCCCCGCCGCCCAGGGTGAATCACCTCGCCAGAGCCCGCGAGGTCTTTGACGTTGAACTTGCCGCGCTCAAGGCGGTGCGCGGGCAATTGGACGAGGTTTTCAACGCGGTCGTGGAGGCGGTGGTGGCCACCCTCCAGCGCCGCGGCAAGGTCGTCATTGTGGGCATCGGCAAATCCGGCAATGTCGGCCGGAAAATCGCCGCCACCCTGACCAGCACGGGATCGACCAGCGTGGTGTTGGATAGCGTGGATGCCTTGCACGGAGACTTGGGGGTGGTTAGTGACGGCGATCTGATCCTGGCCCTGAGTTACTCCGGTGAATCCGAAGAGTTGCTCAATTTACTGCCGGCGCTCAAACGTTTCTCCGTCAAATTTGTGGCCTTCACGGGCAATGCCAAATCCACGCTGGCACGGCACAGCGACTGGGTGCTCAATCTCAAGGTGCCGCAGGAGGCGTGTCCCTTCAATTTGGCCCCCACCTCCAGCACCACGGCGATGCTGGTGATGGGGGATGCCCTGGCCATGGCGGTGTTGCAGGCGCGCGGTTTCAAACAAAGTGATTTTGCCAAGTACCATCCCTCCGGGTCCATTGGCCGGGCGTTGTTGCTCAAAGTGGGGGACATCATGCGGACCGGTCCGCGCAATGCCGTGGCGCGCGAGGATGTAACGGTCAAGGAAGCCCTGCTGGTGATGACCAGCGCCCGTTCCGGGTGCCTGAGCGTGGTGAACCAGAGCGGCAAGCTCACGGGCATATTTACCGATGGCGATTTCCGCCGGCACCTGGTGGTCAATGAACAACTGCTGGCCGAGCCCTTGCGGAGCGTGATGACCGCCCGGCCTTTGAGTGTGCGGGATGACGCCCTGGCCGTGGAGGCGCTGAAAGTATTTAACGAGCATAACATCGACGATTTAATCGTGGTCAATGCCCGCCGTGAACCGGTCGGTCTGGTGGACTTGCAGGATCTGCCCAAGTTGAAAATTGTTTGAACGCGGCCATGAGTGTTAAGTTGGAATTTCAGCCGGAGCTGGTCTGCACCGGCTGTGGCCAGGCCGGGGCCTTTGCCCTGGGGGACGGAGGCTGGTGTGCGGAGTGCTATGCGGAAGTGAGTTCCAGTTGTGCCGGTGGCGGCCAGGAGGCCGGGGACAACGCGGGAGCAGCATCGACATCACCCCCGGGAATCCGCTAAGCTGGGGCGTGTTGTTTGATGATTCCAATCGCGGACGAACCGCCCCCGGCTGGTCCGTTTTCTTTGGGCCATGAACTGGGTGGCCGCCAGTCTGCTTTCCGCCCTGTTTCTGGGCGTCTACGAACTTTGCACCAAACATGCGGTGCGGGCCAACTCCGTGGCGCCGGTCTTGTTTTTCAGCACCCTCACGGCCGCCCTGGTCTGGCTGGGGTTGTTATCCGTGCAAGGCTGGGTGCCCGGCCTGCTGCCGCCGGCCCTGGTGCCGGATTCCCTGACGTGGACCCAGCACGGACAATTATTATTCAAGTCGATGCTGGTCGCTTCCTCCTGGGTTTTCACCTATCTGGCGGTCAAGCATCTGCCTTTGTCCCTGGGTTCGCCCATCCGGGCCACCAGCCCGTTATGGACGCTCGCGGGAGCCCTGCTGATATTGGGCGAACGACCGACCAAACTCGAAATGCTGGGGGTGGTCACCACCCTGTTGTCCTTTCTTGGTTTATCGGTGGCCGGCCAGCGGAAGGGGAGATCGGAAGAGCGTCGTGTAGGGAAAGAGT
>CAIZWI010000169.1 GCA_903936645.1 uncultured Verrucomicrobia subdivision 3 bacterium | reverse complement strand
GGACTGCATTCGTTTACCGCGTAGAGGGGAATCAGGTCGTTAATAACGTTTTCGGTTATTTTCATGGTTTGGATTGGTTTAACAGTTGAGTTGGATTAAGGGTTTCCGCCAGTTTGGCCCGGGCGCGAAAGACCCGGACTTTGGCCGCACCAACCGACAGTCCGGTCACCGCGGCAATTTCTTCGTAGGACAAAGCTTGTTCCGCCCGGAGCATAAGCACGGTGCGGTCCATTTCTTCCAGCGCATGGACCGCCGCCCAAATGCGGGCGCATTCTTCCTGCCCGTCTGCGGCCTTATCCGGCGGCGCGGCGGCATCCGGGAGCGTTTCCACCAATTCCTCGAGCCGGGACTGCCGTCGCCACTGTTGCCGGTGCAAATTGCGGGTGATGGTAAACAAGTAGGCTTTGATCGTCGCCCCCCGCGGTTCCGCAGCGGCCGTCCACGCCCGTACAAAGGTCTCGGAGACGAGATCTTTCGCATCGGCATCATTCCCGGCGAGCCAGTAGGCAAAGCGGTAAACCTCCGCCGCGTGCCGGCAGTACAGTTCATGAAACGTGAGCGAACGAGCTTCCATGCTAAGAGTATCCGGAAGGGGTCAAAAAGTTACAAGGCAGGGGGAACTATTTTCCCGCCCCTGAATGCGGGTGATTTGCCGGTTGGACAAAAGGGCGCTTCCTCCTTATGGTGACGACCATGCGATTGGGCCATTTCTTGCTGTTGCTATTGCTAGTGACTTTGGCTGGGTGTACCACCCTCCCGGCCACGGCGGTTCGACGGCCGCACCGGGCGGCTTGGGACATCCCGGAAACCGTGCTGATTACCTATCACGTGCAGCCCGGCAAGGAGGCTGCCTTCCAGACCTTGTTGTTGCGTGCCTGGGTGATTTACCAGCGGCACCATTTGGTGGTGACCAAGCCCCACATCGTTGTGCGCGACCGGGAACCGGAGGGCGGGATGCGTTTTGTGGAGGTATTCACCTGGGTGAGCCACAGCGCCCCGGACCAGGCACCGCCGGAGGTGCAGGCGATTTGGAACGAGGAAATGTCAGCCTGTGAAGGCCGCAATGGCCACCGGCCCATCGAAGGTGGTGAGGTGATGTTACTGGCGCGGTAACGATTCCCAGTTCGCAGCACCAGCGCGACAGGGTAAACTCCCGCCCGCCCGGTGAACCGGCTAGGGTTGCCAGAGCGAGCGGTAAAATTGATGCGTTGCCCCCGCGGCAACGGGGATGGTAATCGTCAGGGAATTCGTCACGAGGGAGTTGGTGGCCACCGCGGTCCAGTTGCGCAAATCGGCCGAGCTTTGCAGCAGGTACGGGGTGCCGGGCTGTCCTCGCAGGAGCAATTGCACCTGGCCGGATTTGACGGCGGCAACGGAAAGCGTGGCTGGCGCGGGGGCCAGGGTAAAGAGCGTCAGGGACAAGGGCGGGAAGGCATAGCTAAAATTGGTGCTGGCGGCGGGGAAATTCGTGGTGGCCACATCCTGCCACCCGGCCACCGCGTTGGTTTGCGCCGCTTGATCTTGCGGGAGACCGTACGCGCGAATGGTTGCGGCTGCCGCCGGCATAAAATTGGTC
>CAIZWI010000168.1 GCA_903936645.1 uncultured Verrucomicrobia subdivision 3 bacterium | reverse complement strand
TCAATTCCCGCAACGCAAATTCAATACGCGGGCGCGACATCAACATCCGGTGACCCCCATCCCCTGACACTCAATTTCCCTTGTCATTCCCTGACCCCCATCCTCTGTCACTTGGCCCCCCACTATTGACACTTTCTTTTGAATTGCCCCGGCAGATCCCCTGCCGGTGGACTTCGATTAAACGTACTGATCCAGTGCTCACACCTCACCAATAAACCCCGTTTGCCCAGTCGAAATCAATTCAGAACTGTAGCTTTTCCTCTCTCCATCCTGCTGCCTACACCCCGGCCCCAAGCTCACGCGGGCACCTCGTTTAAGCAAAAAAGGCCACGAGGATCGCTCCTCGTGGCCGGTGAAAGTTTGGGGTCTCGCTTATTCCGTCACGGCCGCTTCCGCCGGAGCGGCGGGCGTTGCCGCGGCTGCCGGAGCCTCCGGGGCCACCCAGCCCTCAATTTTTTCAATCCGGTGCCGCCGCTTCGTGCCGTGCAACTCGAATTCAATCTCATCCCCCACCTTGTGGTTCAGAAACGCCGCGCCAACCGGCGAGAGGTAACTGATCAGGCCCTTGTCCGGATCGGAATCCCAGGCCCCCAGGATGGTGAAGGTTTCCGGCTGGCTGCTGCCCAAATCCGTGGCCAGCACAATGGTGCCAATGTTGACCGTGTCCGTTTTGGCATTGGAAAAGTCCGTGCCCCGGGCGCGCATGAGCTGGGCTTCCAGTTCCTCTTTGCGGCGCATCAGCACCTTTTGCATTTCCTTGGCCGCCTTGTATTCGTGGTTTTCGCGCAAGTCGCCGTAGCTGCGGGCAATGGCAATTTCCTTGGAATTCGCCGGAATCTTCTTCTGCACGAGTTCCTGATACTCCGTCCGCCGGCGGTCGAGGCTTTCCCAGGACACCAGCAGGGCACTGTCCTGCTTGGTCTGTTCGCCGCTGACCAGCGACTGCACCGCCGGATGCTTTTTGACCAGGCGGGCCAGCAGGGACCGCTTGTCCATGTCATCAAACACCGGGGACAATTGCAACGCGCGGGTCAAATCCTTGACCACTTCAATATCCGCCGTGGAGGTCAGTTCACCCAGCAGATTCTGGTCTTCCAAAATGAAATCGCGCAACCGGTTGGAGCGCTTTTCATTAAACTGGTCCCGTTCCATGGCGGTGAGCATCGCGCGAAACACTTCCGGCCCGAGAATGTCCGCGAACGAATCGCTGCGTTCCCGGCCGAGCCAGAGGAGCAGTTCACTGCTGGCCGTGTGCTGGTTGATCAGGCGGGCGAGCGATTCCTTGAGCAAATCCCATTTGCCCTCGGCGATCAACAGGCCGGCAAATTCCCGGCAAAGTTTCGAGGAAACGTAATTCAGCGAATTGCGCAGAATGTCCTGCCAGCGGTCCGGATTGGCCACCTTGAAGGTTTCCAGCGCCCGGTAATGTTTCGCCGCGGGAATCAGCTCCATCATGGGGCCGAACTTGATGTTGTCCTGCTGCCAGATGTGCCCGGCGGTGACTTCGCCGTCCACCAGGGGCAGCCCGGCCACTTCGCGCATTTCATCCCGGGCCAGCACCGCTTCCATCGCCACACTGGGCTGCGTGCGCTGATGGCTGACGATGTCCGGGTTCAGCGCCAGAATGATTTCATTCGCGGCCGCCGTTTTGTCCTTGAGATCCTCGGCGCTCTTGGCGATTTCATTCACGATCAGCACCTTGGCCTTCAACCCCTTGGCGGCCCGGAAATCGGTGAGCAACCGGTCCTGCAAGGAAACTTCCTTGGCCTGGTAAACCACCGGTTCGGTCTTCTTGATGGGGACGATAAAATGGCCGTCCTTCTTCATCTCGCGCTTGGCCGTGTCCCACCATTTCTTCCAATCATCCCGGATCACGTCCGGCACCAGCACGTGCTGGATTTGGTCCACCGTGGCCTGGCCACCAAAGCTGTTCAGCACCATCTTGATCAGGTCCAGATGGTGCGCGGCCAGATGGCGCACGGCTTCAATGTCAGAGGCTTTGCGGGCCAGGATGTGATCCTTCGGAATCGGCTTGAGCAGGTCGGCGGCGAACGCCAGGTCCATGGTGTGGCCTGTCTTACCCGGAAAATCAATCGTGAACCGGGCAAACACCGTGTCCACTGTTTTGATCCGGCCAAAGCCCCAGCTACGGTGGGTGCAACATCCGCCCTCGGCTAATTGAGTGAGTGCGTCCACATGGCGACCCTCAATTTTGCCGGCAGCGGCCAATTTTTCGAATTCTGCTCTCATAAAAAAATCGTAATTTTCCCGTCACGGGTTCACTATGCCTTATTAAACGTGTTCAACGACCAAAAACCAAGAGAAATTGCGGCCCGCGTCTTGCGGGGCCGGGCAGCCCAAACCGAATTCACCGAGGATCTTCTGGAAAAGGCCCTCGCCAGCGCGCGCCTTTCACCAGCGGATCGCGGCCTGTGCCAGGAACTGGTCTATGGCGTGGTCCGCGGCCAGTCCGCCCTGAACTGGCTCATTGCCCGGAAAACCCCCGGCCGCGAACAACCGCCGGACGTGCAGATTTTGCTGCAACTCGGCCTTTATCAGATTTTCTGGCTGGACCGCATTCCCCCCCATGCCGCCGTCAATGAAACGGTGGAAATGGCCAAACGCAATGGCCTCGAACCCCAAGCCGGCTTCATCAATGCCATCCTCCGTGGCTATTTGCGCGAAGTAGTGGAAACCCGCGCCCTGCTCGCCGAATTGAAGGCCACCGAACCGGCCATCGGCTATTCCCACCCCGAATGGCTCGTCGCCAAATGGCGGCAACGCTGGGGCCCCGAACGCACGGCCCAACTGCTGGACTGGAACAACACCCCGCCGCGCACCTTCGCCCGGCTAAACCGCCTGAAAACGGATGCGGTCAAGCTCATCGAGCAATGGCGCGAGGAAGGCGTGGCCTATGACTTCACCAAGGCCGGCCCCTGGCCCGAAAATCAGGTGTTTGAATTAAAAGCGCATCCGCCCCTCGCCTCCCTGCCCAGTTTCCAGAACGGCTGGTTCTATTTGCAGGATCCCAGCACCCTCCTGGCCGTCACCCAACTGCGCCCGCAACCCGGGGACACCGTGCTCGACCTCTGCGCCGCCCCCGGCGGCAAAACCACCTATATGGCGCAAATGATGAACAACCAGGGCCGGCTCGTGGCCCATGACGTGGCCGAGGACCGCCTCCGGCTCATCCGCGAAAACTGCCAGCGCCTCGGCGTCACCTGCGTGCAGCCCACCATGATCCCGCCCGCCAGCACCGGCACCCCGGTCTTTGACCGCATCCTCGTGGATGCCCCCTGCTCCAACACCGGCGTGATGCGCCGCCGCGTCGATTTGCGCTGGCGCATCCAGCCCTTCGAAATCACCCGCCTGCGCACCACCCAGCTAACCCTGCTGGACCGCGCCGCCGCCCTGCTCAAACCCGGTGGTTTTATGGTCTACAGCACGTGCAGTCTGGAACCGGAGGAAAACCACGAATTAGTGGCCCAGTTTGTCAGCGGCCACAAAAACTTCCAATGCCTGGGTGAGCAAGCCCTGGTGCCGTTTCAGGACGGCGTGGATGGGGCCTACGTCGCACGATTGACCCGGGTGGCCTGAGCTGGCGCTTGTCCGGCCGGCTTGAGGTGATCCACCAACACCACCGCCGGATGGCGGATTTTTTCATCCAGCGTGGCCAGTTTCATGCCATGGTGGTCCGCCAGGGTCGCCAGGTATACATCCGTTACCTGATCCGACTGCTGTGGCCGCGCATCCAGTGCTGGCAGATCGTCGGAAATTCGGCCGGCCTGGCGCTCGGTCAGAAATTTTTGCAACAATTCGCGCGCCCTGGCCATGGGCGCGTGGATGGCTTTCGGATGGGTGCTAATGCGCAGGAAGCCGAGCTCGGTTAAAGGACACACCGCAATCTGCCGTTCCGCGAGCCACCGGAATGTCCGCTCATGGTGGGGATGGTTTTCCCAAATGGCCGCCAGCAACACATTCACATCCAGCAAATGCGTCATGGAAAGTCTGCCAGCGCCTCTTGCCAGGCCGTTTCGCTGATGGACCGGTCACTGCGCCCCACGGAATAGCCGGCCACTTTGCGCACCCTCACCTTGGCGGGCCGTGGTTGGGCCGGTGCCAGCCGGGTC
>CAIZWI010000167.1 GCA_903936645.1 uncultured Verrucomicrobia subdivision 3 bacterium | reverse complement strand
GCCGCCCAGCGTCACAACGGGCGGTATGGGGGGTATTGTTGGCTAGGGGAATGTGGTGGCACCTTTGCGAAGACCCCGGCCTATTCGACTCTCGCAGCAGGGCAGGGCGCATGGGAAAACATAGGCGTTATTGGCGTATTTATTCGGAATATCATTCTGAATTGCTACAGGTCAAGACGGGAGAAATCGCGCTAAGTGGTTGATGAATAGTGGGTTGGATTGAATGGCGGAGAGAGGGGGATTCGAACCCCCGATACGGCTTTTGACCGTATACCGGTTTAGCAAACCAGCGCCTTCAGCCACTCGGCCATCTCTCCAGCCCGGCGATTTCATTGAAATGGGTGGCTTAAGGTTCTGTAATGTCCAGCCAAAGCCAGAGTTGCCAGAAAAGCCGTTCAATGAAAGCGACAGATTTAGAATAGCTCAAAATTTGTCACCGCGTCAAGTGTGGTAAAACCAAAAAACGGGCTCATTTAGGCAGCAATTATCAACGTCGCAAAAAAATCGCGATTTATTGTTCCCGCAGTATGGTGCCGCGACACCCGGGAAGCTGGACCAGCAGGGCAAGATTGCCGGCCACTGGCCAGATTATGAATTGGCCGGTTTGCCCAATATGACATACGTCATATGGACGCGCGTGCTTTCCTCTGGCAACGTCGTCTTGAATCCAAACACATTTTAACCGATGGGCTAATCCCTTTTGGTTGAATGATTGCGTAAACCAACAACCTTAATGAGCAAATGATCAGAAAACCCAATACCTATTCCACCGCCATGCTGACGTCGCGATTGAAGCTTTGGAAAGCATCCGGAAACAAAACCAACCCGGCCAACAAACGTATTAAAGGCAAAGAGGCCATCGCATTGATCGCCGGCTTGTTTGCCACCACGACCGTTTTTGGCCAGACCACCCAAATCTGGACCGGTGGTAATGGCACGGGCACCGCCCTTGGGGCCGCCACGAACTGGTTGAGCGGGGCGTCGCCCAATTCCGCCAACGGCGACATTTGTCAATGGGACGGCACCGTTCCGGGCAATGTGTTTTTAACCTCAGCCTCCGCCAACGGCAGCTTCAACAACGGCACTCCGGGGGTGAGTTTTTATATTGCGGCGGGGCATACGGGTTCCTGGAACCTGCGGTCGATCGTTGCGGGGGGCTCGGCAAACATCGCCCTGAACGCCACCACGATTGATAGTGGCGCGGGAGCGTATTCGCTCGGGGACAACACGGCTAATATTTTGAATATTATTCTGCGCCCCTCCTCGTCGGGGAACCCCATCCCGGTGCACACCAATCTGAATAATTCGGCGAACGCGGCCACGATCAATCCGAATGTGCGGTATCAAGCCGGCGGCGGGAACCCGCATTCCTTGCAGTTTGATGGAACCGGCGATTGGATCGTCAACAACGCCCTGAACAATGCCAACGCGGGTAACAATAACAATTTCCTGATTAAAAGGGGTTCGGGCAGCATGTTTTGGAACGCCAATTCCATCGCTGGTGCGGCGGGGGTCAACGGCATCGGCAGCCCGATCGACATTGAGGGTGGAAGATTGGTGCTTACGGCCAGCACCACGGTGCTGAGCACGCAACGGATCACCAATAACGCGACGCTGGAATACGGGGGCGCGGGCTCGCAAACACTGTCCGGGCCGTTCGATGGTACCGGCCAGTTGGTGGTGAGCGCGGGCACGTTGACCTTGTCATCCTCCCAAAGTGACTGGACCGGCAATATTGTACTGACCAACGGCGGCGTGTTGGTGGTCAGCGGCACGCAAAACCCCGGTGGCACGGGACCATTGGGGGTGAACAGCACCATTTCCTTTAATGGTGGCACGCTGCAATTCAGTGTGGCGAACACGTTTGATTATTCGCCGAACTTCAGCACGGCGGCTGGACAGGCGTACTCGATCAATTCGGGTGGTCAAAATATCACGTTAACCAATGCTTTGACGAGCAGTGGCGGCACACTGACCAAGCTTGGTTCCGGCACGCTCACCCTGACGGGGGCCAACACCTTCGGCGGCACCACCACGGTGGGGGCGGGCAAGCTGATCTTGCAGGGCACTTCGGGCACTGGGGCCATCAGCCTGGCCAACAGCACGGTCCTGGGGGTGAACCAGGGCGGCACGCAAATCACGCCGGCCGCGCTGACGGTGGGAACGACTGGCAGCGGGACGTTGGAATTCAACAACGTGACCAGCACGACGACGTCGGCGATTGCGGCGGCCGGGGCCGTCACTGCGGGCGGCCCGATTACGGTCAACGTTAACGGCGGTTCGTTTACAATTGGCCAAAGCTATCCGTTAATTTCCTGGGGCAGCGGTTCCGCCCCGGCAGTCACCTTGGGAACCCTGACCGGCGCGGGCGGCACCCTGGTTACCAACGGCAACACCATCAAACTGAATATTACTTCGCTGGCCTTTGTCTGGAGCGGTTTGAACAACAATAATTGGGATCTCACCTCCGCCAACAACTGGAAGGTCAATGGCCTTTCGCAAGTGTTTGCCAATGGCGGCACCGCTTTGTTTGACGACACGCTGGCCACGGCCAACACGAATGTGGTCCTCAACGCCACGGTGCTGCCGGCGAGCACCACCGTCAACAGCAGCGCCAAACCTTATACGATTGCATCCAGTGCGACCGCCTTCATCGGCGGTGCCGGCAACCTGACCAAGAATGGCAGCAGCACCCTAACGCTTTCCGGTGGTGCCAACACCTACACGGGGGCCACCATCATCAGCGGCGGCACCTTGAGCGTGGGCACCCTGGCCAACGGCGGGGCGGCCAGCGACATCGGTTCGGCGGGCAACAGCGCGGCGAACTTGGTGCTCAATGGCGGCACGTTGCAATTGAATGCCAGCATCGGCACGGCGACCAGCGACCGCCTCTTCACCCTCGGCACGGCCAATGGCGCGATCGATGATGAATCCAGCAGCTCCCTGACGCTGAACAACAAAGGCGCGATCGTTTTGAGTGGGGCTGGGGCGCGCACGCTCACCCTGACGGGCAATGGCAGTGATGAGCTGGATGCGACGATTGGCGACAATGGCGGCGCCACTTCGCTGGCGAAGGGTGGTTCGGGCACCTGGGTGCTGGGCGGTAATAACTCCAACTCCGGCTCGGTGACGATTGCCTCGGGCACGTTGCAGGTCGGTAATGGCGGGGCGAGTGGTTCGATCGGCAGCGGCAACATCGTTGACAATGGCACGCTGGACTTCAACACCACCAGCACCCTGACCAACGGTACCATCATTGGCACCGGGGCGGTAACGGTGGATGGTGGCGGGACGATCATTTTGCCCGGCAACAACAATTATTCGGGCACCACCACCATTAACTGGGGCACCTTGCAGATCGGCAACGGCGGGGCCAGTGGCACCTTGAACAATGGCGCGGCGGTGGTCGACAACGACACCCTGATTTACAACAGCACTTCCACTTCAAGCCTGAATGGCCAGTTTGGGGCGGGGATTACCGGCAGTGGCAACGTGATTGTTCGCAAGGGCACGTTACAGGCCATTGGCAACAACAGCTATGTCGGCTGGACCGAAATCGACCCCGGGGCCACTTTCCAGGCGTGCTCCGGCCCCGTGGGCAAACTCGCCAGTTCGGTGGTAACCAACAACGGCACGCTGCTGCTGATCCGGCAGGACAACAATACCTTCATTTACAACGGCGATATCGTCGGTTCCGGCTCGGTCATGAAGGCCTGCAACAACGGCAATAACGGCGATGTGACCCTGCTGGGAAATAACAAATACACCGGGGGCACTTATATCATCGGTGGCTCGATCATTTTTGGCGACAACAGCACCCCTGGTGCGGGGGCATTTATCGGCAATGTCTTCCTGACGAACGACTATGCCCATAACCAGTTCGGCGGCGCGCCGAATGATTTTGTGCCCGCCACGCTCGTCTTTAACCGCCCGGATGACTTCACCTTCCCGGGTAACATTGTCGGGGAAGGCTTTGTGACGCTCACCGGCGCTGGCACGGTGACGCTCACCGGCAACAACACCTATCACAACCGCGGAACTGGAAATCCAACGACGATCAGTTCTGGAAAACTGCAAATCGGCAACGGCGGCACCAGTGGTTCCGTCGGCGATGGGGCTATTACCGACAATAGTGAACTTGATTTCAACCTGTCGAGCAGTGTTACCTATACCAATGTCATCAGCGGTGGGGGCATGATCGTGCAACTGGGGTCCGGCACAACGACCCTGACCGGGGCGAATACTTATCTCGGCTCCACCGTCGTCAGTAACGGCACCTTGGTGGTGGGCGGTCCGGTGGCCGAACAAGGCGACGTGGATGTGGAAGGCGGCACCCTCGTTTCCGGCGGGGTTGGGCTGGTGGCCACCAATACCGTGGCCGGCAGTTTAAATATTGATTCCGGATCCGTGCTCGTCACCTTGAATAAATCCTCAGGATCGTCCAATACCACGTTTGTGGTGGGTGGCGCGATTAACGCTACGGGAGGCAGCCTGGTGCTGACCAACTTCGGCCCGGCCCTGGTGGTGGGCGACAAGTTCACGATCTTCAACCAGCCGGTCACCGGCACGGCTTTGACGATCAAGGCCAAGGGCTTTACGGTCAGCAACAACCTGGCCGTGGACGGTTCCGTAACCGTGACCTCAGTAGTGCCGGTCACCAGTCCCAAAATCACGGCCACCTGGGTGGGCGGGGTTTTGAATCTAGCCTGGCCCGCGGGATCGGGATTGCATCTGCAAGCCCAGACCAACTCACTGGCTGGCGGCTTGAGCAACAACTGGGTCAATGTCACCGGCGTCACCGATGGCAGTTACTTGGTTACGCCGAATCCCGGTCAGCCCGCCGTGTTCTACCGGCTGGCCCAGTAATTGGAACCAGGGGCTTAATGCTCACCATTCCAACCAATTGAGCTAAAATCAAAAGGGCGGCGGGAAGAATTTCCCGCCGCCTCTTTTACAAATCGCCTGCCGAAAAATCATGAATAGAATGCAAGTAAATGGACAAAAAGCCCAACTGCTTGAGCCGTTTGGGAAAGTGGCGGACAATGCCCTGGCCAGTGCGGGCGCGTGCCTGGGCGAAGCGGCCGCAGACCGGCTGCGCCAGGTGATTGCGCGGCATCCGGACATCCGGTGCCTGGGCACCCGTATGGGCGGGGACAATAATTTGAATGTCTCGATGCAACTGCTGCGGGCGGTGGAGGGACAGGCGGTGTTTTTATTGACTATTCAACACGAGCAAGCGGCAGAGCTGCGCAATAATGACCATGGTTTGGCGCAGACCAGGACCCTGGCTGAACGGGAAAACCAGCAAACAACCGGGGATGTTGCCGGAACTTTTTCAGAGCCCAGTCAAACGGCCGCCCGGGCGGCCGGGAAACCCGCGAGTGCGGGGCACGCCCAGCGGACGCAAGCTCTCTCCGCCCGGGAATGGGAGGTGCTGGGGCGATTGGCGGACGGCGGCTCCAACGGCGATATTTCCGCCCGCCTGGGCATGGCGGTTGGAACCGTGCGCACGCATTTGATTCGCATTTATAAAAAGCTGCAAGTGCACTCGCGTACGCAGGCTGCCGCCATTTATCTGGCGGCCCAAGCCACGGTAGAGCAACGTGCTGCGGTCCGTCGGAAACCAAAATTTTTCCATAAGCTGGCCAGCTTGGGCTTAATCATTAGCGCGCTGGCCATGGGCCAGTTGGCCGGCCGGGCACAAAACAGCCCACCGGCTGCGGCCGAGTCGCTTGGCAGTGAAGCCAGGCCCGCCACTTCCAACGCGGCGGGCCAACCGTACCCGAAAGTGGATGCCCAGCAACGTGTTGAATTCAGGCTCCAGGCACCCTCCGCACAACGGGTGCAAGTGGACATTGGCGGTCACAAATACGATTTGAGCAAAGACGACCAAGGATGGTGGCGGGGAGTCACGCCGCCTTTGGTGGTGGGATTTCATTATTACGCCCTGGTTGTGGATGGGGTTGCGATGGCTGATCCCGCCAGCGAAAGTTTCTTTGGGGTCAGCAAAATGATGAGTGG
The DNA here is from genome assembly GCA_903936645.1 of uncultured Verrucomicrobia subdivision 3 bacterium. Taxonomy (GTDB): domain Bacteria; phylum Verrucomicrobiota; class Verrucomicrobiia; order Limisphaerales; family UBA11358; genus UBA11358. The sequence continues at coordinate 7,705 of CAIZWI010000167.1, read as the reverse complement.
CATTGATATTCCCTCGACGGGCGAGGATTTTTACGACCTCAAAAACGTGCCCCATGGCGAAGTGCGCGAGCATTGGTATTTTTCCAACACCAACCGGGCCTGGCGCCGGTGCTATGTTTACACCCCGCCCGATTATGACAGCAACCCCACGGCACGTTATCCCGTGGTGTATTTGCAGCATGGCGCCGGGGAGGATGAGCGTGGCTGGTCCACCCAGGGCCGGGTGAATTTTATTCTGGATAACCTGATTGCCGAAGGCAAAGCCCGGGCCATGATTGTGGTGATGGATAATGGGGGTGGCAGCGCCTTGTTTGCGGGGAATCGGAGCGTGGCCGGGTTAATGGGCGGGGCGATGGGCACCAACCGTCCCGTGCCAGCCCCGAACGCGTCCACTTCACCCAGCCGGGGTGGGTTTGGCCGCGGCGGTCCGGGCCTCTTTGGGGGGGCCGCAGGGCTGTTTGCTGACACCCTGTTGCACGAAATCATTCCGATGATTGATGGGAAATACCGCACCCTGGCGGATCGCGAGCACCGGGCCCTGGCCGGATTATCGATGGGTGGCATGCAGACCCGGGTGATTGGCTTGGCGCATCTGGAGACCTTTGCGAATGTTGGTATTTTCAGCGGCGGAACCCTGGGTGACTTGAAGGCAACCAACAGCCCGCTGGCCAAACCGGCGGAATTCAACCAGTTGGTGAAAGTGGCTTTCGTCAGCTATGGGAGCATGGAGGGCGGGTCAAAAAGCCTGGCGAGTTATCATGATTCCCTGGTGGCGGCGGGCATTACCAACATGAGTTATTACATCTCCCCGGGAACGGCGCATGAGTGGCAGAGCTGGCGGCGCAGTTTCTATCAATTTGCGCCAATGCTGTTTCAAAATCCCTGAACTATCTCCCCGGAGATTTGCCCCGCGACCTGCGGGCACCTTGAAATTATTAAGTTTGATCATGAATAATCCGTTTGAAATGGAGCTGGCCGCGGGGGTGCCTCTGCCCGGTGTGCGGGCCACTAGGGGCGGTAATTTGCCGAGGGGCAGGGCGGGGCAACGGGGCCTGATTCCGGATTATGCCCATTGGCTGGGATTGGTCATAATGACTCTGTGGGGAATCTATTTGTTGCGCACACCCATGGTGATGGCGGGGGACGAAGTTTGTGCGGCCTGTGATCAGCAGGTCATTGTGAGTGGTGATTTTAAACATCGCCTGGACCATTCCGGGACAATCATTCAAGGCACCAATGGCAGTGCGCCGGCCTTTCGCGAAGAGATCAACGGCAGAAACTTCACCGTGCGGATCGCGCATTTGCCCGCCGGAAAATACCAGGTCACCATTGGCGAAGTTGAAACCCTGGCTGGTGCCATCGGCGAGAGATTATTTGACGTGACCTCCGGGGATGTGGTGCTGGGGAAAAATTACGATATTATTTCAGCAGCCGGCGGTGCTGGCAAAACGGTTTTTCTGAGTGGGGTGGTGGAACATGACGATGATGCCATTAAAGGACCCCTGGCCATTGCCTTCTCGGCCAGCAAGGGGCTGGCCAAATTCAACACGATTCAAATCAGCACGGACAGCGGCCGCCCGATCGTTGATTTCAATGCGGCCGAACTAGCCGATGCCTTTTCCACCGCCGCGACCCATGTGCCGGAAATCAAGGATTCGGCCATTTGGCAGGATGCACATCGGACGCTGCCGGAGCGCGCGCAGGACTTGATCCGCCGTTTATCACTGGCGGAAAAAGTGGCGCAGTTACAAAACGGGGCGCCCGGCGTTCCCCGGCTGGGGCTGCCCGCCTATAATTATTGGAATGAGGCGCTGCATGGGGTGGCGAACAGCGGTGTCGCCACCGTGTTTCCGGAGCCAATCGGAGCGGCGGCTTCGTGGAATCCAGCGTTATTTCATCAGGAAGGGAGAATTATCGGCATCGAGGGGCGGGCGAAATTCAATGATTATGCCCAGAAGCACAATGGTGATGCCAAATGGTGGTATGGGCTGACGTTCTGGACGCCCAATATTAATATTTTTCGCGACCCTCGCTGGGGGCGGGGCCAAGAAACTTACGGGGAGGATCCGTATTTGACGAGTGAGATTGGGATAGAATTCGTGAAGGGTTTGCAAGGCGACGATCCGAACTACCTGCTGGCCATGGCCTGTGCCAAGCATTTTGCCGTCCACAGCGGTCCGGAACCGGACCGGCACCGCTTTGATGCGCAAGTATCCGAGCGTGATTTGTATGAGACCTATCTGCCGCAATTTGAGCGCGTGGTGCGGGAGGCTAAAGTGGCCGGTGTCATGGGGGCTTACAACTCGGTGAACGGTGTGCCGTGTTGCGCCAGCGACTTCCTGCTGCATGATCTGCTCCGCCAGCAATGGGGATTTGACGGGTATGTGGTTTCCGATTGCGATGCCATTCATGACATTTGGGGGCGCCAGCAGCATCGGTATGTGGACACCCCGGAGGCCGCGGCGGCGGCCGCCGTGAATGCGGGCTGTGACCTTTGTTGTGGCGGCGATTACAACGCCCTGGTGCGGGCCGTCCAGCAGGGGTTGGTCACCGAACAGCAGATTGACGCCGCCTTGTATCACACCTTGTGGACGCGCTTCCGCCTGGGCCTGTTTGACCCCGCAGACAAGGTTCCTTATGCAAAATATACCCTCGCGGATAATGACACTCCTGAACACCGGCAGGTGGCGCTGGAACTGGCCCGGCAATCGCTGGTGTTGCTCAAGAACGATGGCATCCTGCCGTTGGATCGCACCAAACTCAAACGCATCGCCGTCATCGGGCCGAATGGCAATTCACGTTCGATGTTACACGGCAATTACCATGGCTCCGCTGCCCAGGCAGTTTCCATTTTGGAGGGCATCAAGGAACTGGCCGGGGCGAATATCGAAGTCACTTTTGCCCTGGGTTGTCCCATCACCACCAACACGAGCATAGCCCCCTGGAGCCGCCAGGATAATGGAACGACCCGGCCGCTGGCCGCGCTCCGTGCCGAGGCCTGCCAACAGGCGATGCAGGCAGACTTGATTATTTTTTCGGGCGGCATTACGCCGGCGCAGGAAGGGGAGATGTTTGACCGGAATGCAATTGAGCTGCCCGCCGTGCAGGAAGCACTGGTGCGCGCACTCCAGGCCACCGGCAAGCCGATGATTATGGTTAATTGCAGTGGTTCCGCCATGGCCCTGCCCTGGGAGGCCGCGCACCTGCCGGCCATCCTGCAGGCTTGGTATCCGGGCGAGGAAGGCGGGCGGGCCGTGGGCGAAGTGCTTTTCGGTGAAGTCAATCCTTCCGGGCACCTGCCGGTCACCTTTTACCGGGCGACGAGTGACCTGCCGAATTTCACGGATTATGGCATGACCAACCGGACTTACCGCTATTATGGGGGCCGGCCATTATACGCCTTCGGGCATGGGCTGAGTTACACCACTTTTAAATTCAAACAGGGCCGGCTGGCAGCCGGGAAAATTTCGCCAAATGACGCTGTGAAAGTGACCTTTACGGTTCAAAATACGGGCAAACGGGACGGTGCCGAGGTGGCCCAGGTTTATTTTCGCCACCGCCACTCCCCGGTGCCCCAGCCAATCCTGGCCTTGTGTGGTTTCACCCGGGTGGAATTGAAAGCCGGTGAAGCCAAAGAGGTCTCAGTGGAACTGCCCTGCCAGCGCTTGCGTTATTGGGATACCCAGCAAAAGCGGTATGTCGTGGAGGCGGGCGAGTATGAACTCCTCATTGGCGCCGCTGCTGACGACATCCGTTTGAAATTGCCCCTGGTAGTGGCCACCCCAAGATGATAATGGTCGTTGCCTGAACGATGCCAACGTCAGCCCGTCATTATTAACTGCTTGGTTACACCGGCTGGGCCATGAATTTGTATCAAGTCAGTTTCCAGGGTGCGCGGTAGGCGCGGGAGAGCAATTGGCTGGCACCGGCATCGCCCATGATTTCCTCACGCTCCACATCCCAGCGGAGTTTCCGCCCGGTGAGCATGGAGATCAGGCCCAGGTGACCGGGGATGGTGGAATGATGGCCGGTCTCAACCGGGGCGACGGTGGGCTGACGAGACTTGACGCAGTCGAGAAAATTGCGGGCATGCCCGGGGGATTCGTAGAGCTTCACTTTGCGGAGGTCAGCCGGCAGGTTTTTGCGGCCAGTGAATTCCGGTTTGGAACATTCAAAGCCCCACTCCGTCACGGCGAGCCAGCCATCCGTACCGATCCATTTGGTCCCTTGCTCGATGGCGGGATCGCCGCCCGCAATGGTCATGTGAATGTCCCCGGGGTATTTTAACTCGATACGATAGGTGGTGGCGGTATTGAACACGTCGGTGGTCGGCGGAAAGTCCCCATGCCCCTCAATTTCCAAAGGACCCGAGCGGTCACAGTCCATGCCCCAATGGGCGATGTCGCAATGATGGCCGATCCAATCCATGAGCATGCCGCCGCCCGTGTTGTAATTCCAGCGCCAGTTCATATGGACGCGGGCTTGAATGTAAGGCTGCATCTGGGAGGGCCCGATCCACGTTTCATAATCCAGCTCGGGCGGAGGCGGCTGAATGGTGCGGCTCGGTTCGTTGCCGCCAAACTGGGTAATAAAATCGAGGTGGCCATCGAGCAGGCCGACCTCGACATTTTTTAGTTTCCCGAGGAGGCCGTTGCGGACGATTTCAGCGGCCCGGCGATAGGAGGCCTGCGAGCGCCGCCACGATCCGGTTTGCCAGACGATTTTATGCTGTTGGACCGCGCGCACGATGGCCTGCTGTTCGGCGATGGTTTTGGCGAGGGGTTTCTCGCCGTAAACATCCTTCTTCTGCCGGGCCGCCGCCGTGGCGACCAGGGCGTGCCAGTGGTCGGGCACGGCAATGATCACCGCATCAATGTCCGGGCGGGCAAGCAATTCACGGTAATCATGATAGGCCTGGCACCCTTGGTTCTGGTAATGCTGGTTGATGGTGTCCACCGCGTCATTCAGATGCTGTTTGTCCACATCACATGCGGCCACCAGACGGCAGTCATGGGCGGCCAGGAAGGCTTTGGTGTCTTCCGGTCCTTGCATGCCCCAACCGATCACGCCCACGGTGATTTGGTTGGACGGGCGGTTCTGGCCGAAGATGGAACTGGGAACAATCGTCGGCAGGGCCAGGCCGGCCGCGGCGGTGGAGATAAACTGCCGCCGGCTGATGGGATTTGCGGTTCGATTCATGAAGGGAGTCGGGGGGATGCTATTGGGCGGCCAGACTGGTGGCTTGCTGGATTGGCGGTGGCAATGTGTCATGCGTACGATTAATCGGAGATTATCTTAAATACTCAGCCGGTCGCCAATATGACAAGGGTCATATGGTGCGCCGTCTATGCCTGAGCCAGCGGCAGGGAACTTCCGGTTAGCTTGACTGCCTGCTGGCCCGCCCCCGCCCAGGGGGCAACTGGCATGGCAGTTAACCGAGCCTTCTATATTAAAATGCAAAACAGTGCAATATGATGTTTATCGTATTTCAAAACCCCATGGACCTGCATGATACTGCTTTTATGCAACCCCATGTTTTATCCTCATCTGGAGTGGGAATGCCGATATTGAAACTGCTTTTGGCCGTGGGAGCATTCCTCGGACTGACGCCGGGGGGACCGCTTTCAGGCCAGGCGGCGACGGTGGCGATTGAAGCCGAATCGGGAGTGCTGGGGGCTAATTGGATGGTGACCAACAATCCCAGTCCCATCAGTATTACCGTCACCAATACGACCACGGGTAGTTCCCCCGGCACTGCGGCGCGGGTGGCCAGTTATACCATCAACTTTCCGGCGGCTGACGTTTACAACCTTTATGCCCGCGTGCTGGTGGGGCCCGGGGCTTTCACCAGTGACAGCCTTTACTATGGAAATGGCTTTGGCACGCAGGCACCGGCGACCGCCGCCAACTGGATTATGATCAATGGCCTGGCCAGCGCGGGCTTCACCAATACCACCGAGGTGGTGACTGGCGGGGGGGCGGCGGGCACCCTGGCGTGGAAGTGGGTGAATCTTTCGCAATATAATCAAAGTGGCAGCGGCAGTTCCACGCCCGCCACCTTCACGGTGCCTGCGGGCAGCCTGACGCAGACGTTGCAAATTGGCGGACGTGAGGCGGGCTTGTTGATTGACAAATTGGTGTTTGGCTCGGTGAGCAATACGTTCACGGTTGCGAATCTCGATAATGGCACGGATGGCACCCCGCCGCCCCCGCCCACAGCCACGATTGATACGACTAAAAGTTACCAAACCATCGAGGGTCTGGGGGGCGCAACGGCGTTTTATGCGGGCTGGATTACCGCCCATCCTTATCAACAGGAGATTTATACGAATGCCTTCGCCGGGCTTAATCTTTCCATGCTTAGGCTGGGGGATTGGTACCGCTATCAAACGCCGCTGACCGGTTTCGATTCAGCGGCGACGTTGATTGTTTCAAATGCCAACCGGGTGCTGGGGCATCCGGTCCCTGTCTACATGAGTTCGTGGGCGCCGCCGGCATTTTTGAAGAGCAATGGCCAGGTCGGTAACGGCGGGACGCTTGTCTTTACCAACGGCAGCTTTGCCTATACTAATTTCGCGCAATACTGGTTGGATTCAATCAATGCCTATCGCTCCAATGGGGTCAACCTTACCTGGGCCAGCATTCAAAACGAGCCGGACTGGGTGGCGGGGTACGATTCCTGCATTCTGAATCCCAATGAAGGCGCGGTTAATGGCACCAACTATGCGAGTTATTCCAAGGCGCTGGACGCCGTGGCGCAAAGCCTGGCCAGCCTGCCCGCGCCCCCGAAATTACTGGCCCCGGAACCGGTGCACATCTCCTACGGTGACCTCACGGGTTATGGTGCTACCTTGCATTCCAACAGTTTCTATGGCGTGGCCCACCATCTTTATGGGGACGGCGGCGCGACCGGAGATTCCTTTCTGGCGGCCCTCAGCGCCGCCGCCACCATTTTTCCCGGCAAGCCGCATTTCATGACGGAGTATGGCGACGTGAAGGACATGATCGAATGTGCCAATTTAATCCACAACGAATTGGTGGTTGAGCAAGTCAGCGGTTACAACCACTGGAGCCTGGTCTGGCCGGGCACCAATGGCGGGTTGATTCAGATCGAGAATCCGTATGCCGCCCAGTCCACCTGGACCAACGCCCCACCCGGCACCCCGACCCAGGCGCATGGGTGGTGGTATTCCCCCAGTTATTGGTCCATGAAACATTTTTCGTATTTCATCCAGCCCGGCTACAAACGGGTGGGGGTGACCGCCAATGATAACAACGTCCGCGCCTCAGCCTATCTCTCGCCGGACGGTCTCCGGACGGTGGTGGTTTTGATCAACACCAACGCCGCCGTGACGGCAGCGATGAATTTCAACTTTGGCGGCTTTGGCCCCGTCCAATCCCGGGTTTATCAAACGGCCAATACCAATTATTTTTTTGCATCGCTGGGAGCGTTGACCAATGCCCAAGCGCTGCCGCCGCGTTCACTGACCACGGTGGTGGCGGACAAAATATTGACGGTTGGTGCGGCGTCAAACCCCGGGCCGGCCAGCGGCACGGCAGCCGTGACTTTTAACACGCCCGTCACCTGGGCGCCAGGCAGCAATGCCTTGCTGCATGCCGTGTATTTCGGGGGCAACTCCAACGCCGTGGCGCAGGCCACCCTGGGAAGTCCCCAGTTCATCGGTCTGCTGGCCACGAACTTGAT
>CAIZWI010000166.1 GCA_903936645.1 uncultured Verrucomicrobia subdivision 3 bacterium | reverse complement strand
TGTCCTCAATTTTTAATTGGCACTGGCAGGGGGTGCTGCGCAGGACAAAGTTGGCGCTGCTGCGCAGCAGGGATTTCAGGCTCAGGGGACTCTTGACCGGCTTGCCACCCTTGGCGAAAGTCAGCAGTTGCGCCGTCAAATCCCGGGCCTGCAAGCAGGCCGCCTCGGCGGCCTCCAGCTCATGGGCGGGCGCGCCGCCGGGGGGCATATCCATCTTCATGAGGCTGATGTTGCCGAGGATGGCGGTCAGGAGATTATTGAAATCATGGGCGATGCCCCCGGCGAGGATGCCCAGACTTTCGAGGCGCTGCAGATTCTGCAGCTTCAGCTCGTCCTGCCGGCGTTTTTCCTCGGCCTCCTTCAATTCGGTGAGATCCGTGCCCACGCAAAGAATCTCGTGCAATTGCCCTTGTGGATTGTAAGTCGGCACATTGCCCCAGCGGATCCACAGGCGGCGATCGCCGGGGCCGGGGATTTCCTGCTGGAGGCTGGCGAATGCCTCCGGCCGCTGGAGGAGTCCCGCCAGGAGTTCGCCCCCGGCAGGGGTGGCCGGCACAATGGTGCCGAGGGCGGAACGACCCAACACGCGGGTGCGCTGGCAGCCCAGCAGGTTTTCGGCAAATTTGTTGATGAAAATGATCCGGCCGCGGGCATCCACGCGCAGGATGATGCACAGGCAGTTCTCGACCAAGTTGCGATAATTCGCCTCGCTGGTCTCCAGTTCCCGGGTGAACACGGATAGCTGGGTCTGCTCCCAGTCATAACTGGTAAGGATGGCCCAAGTGATCAAGGCCACCCCGATGGTGGCGGCGATGGCGCCAGTCAGGTCATCGAACATGAGCTCGAGCCGGTTCTCAAAATGCAGAACATAACCGGGAAAGCAGTACTCGAAGGTGAACAGGGCGGAGATGTTCAGGAGGATGAGGCCGGAAATAATCCAGCGTTTGCGGCCACGCCAGAGGGCGACGGGATACAGGATGATGGCTTGAAAATAGTAGGTGTTACTACCGGTGCTGCCGCCATCGAACACCCAGATGACATCCAGCAGCACGATGACCACGGCCAGGAGCGTGAGGGTGTAGTCCCGGCCGCGGCGGGAGCATTGGTAAGCGGCGAGGGCGGCGAGGCCAATGACGAGCACGCATAGATTGGCCACCATGGGCATGTCCGGTTGCAGCAGATTGGTGGGCAGGGCCACGAGCAGGCACAACATTGCGGTGACCAGACAGATCAGCCGGAAGATCCGGCGCTGCAAGGTCAGCGACCGGTCCTGGGCAACGAAATTCCAAATTTTTACAAGTCCGCGATCCATGATTGCCAAAAAGCCGCCCAATGATCCGGCCAACCCGCAGAGTGCCGGCCCCGCCACCGGGAAAAGCGGGCCGTGCGGATTTATTTAAGTATACCGTTTATATTTATAATAGGCGCGAGCCGATGAGACACCCGCGAGTTTAACGCGGCGGGCGGGCAGTCACCAGCCTGATATTGCTTTTTTCCCGGCGGAAATGGTGGCGCGGCGGGAGGGAGGGGCCCCGCCGAACGGGGGCAAGGTGGAACGAAGCGGGGCTGGATCAGGCGCCGGGCGAACGCTGCAAGCCGGCGGCAAGGCGGGCGGGCCGGGGGGAAAATGAGGGGGAGGCGCCAGTTCCACCGAGGGCCCCCAACCATTGGCGTTGCGCCATCGGGCATGGCAAACCAGGGTTGAGAGGGCGGCGGAATTGAAACAGGTGCTAAAAATGGAAATGTGAGGCGGCCTGATTCCGGCAAGGAAACTGGTCGGGCGCCCCCACGTTACAATTAGGTTACGACAGGTTCGGTCATGGACACGGGGGATTGAAGCTGTAATCTATGCCCGATAATGCCGGCAGTATTCAGATCATGGCAATTTAAAGAAGTAGCCTCCACCGTGATTGCGGCGGTCATGACCGGTGTTTTTACGATTATTGCCGCCAGTTCGTTTGCCTCCTTGATTTTTACCGGGCCACTGCAGCCATTTACCGGCAACGGCATCTGGCTGATGCTCTGGACGGCCTTTATCGTGGGCATCATGGTGGCGCTGACCAGTTCCTTGCGGGGGGTGGTGGCCATTCCCCAGGATCGCATCGCCCCGATTATGGCGGTGCTGGTCGCCGGGGTGATCGCGCAAATGCCATCCGCGACTCCGGTGGAACAATGTCGGGCCGCGATTGCCGCCCTCACGATGGTTTCGCTTATCACCGGATTGATCCTATTTTTACTGGGTCGGTTAAAGATGGGTGACCTGTTGCAATATATTCCTTATCCGGTTATTGGCGGTTTCCTCGCCGGTTCCGGCTGGTTGCTGTCGGTGGGGGCTTTTCGCGTCTTGGTGGGCCATCCGCTCACCTTGGGCACGTTGCCGGAATTATTGTCGCCTGGTCTGGCCCTGAAATGGCTCCCGGGGCTGGCCTTTGGCATCCTATTATTTTTCATCATGAAACGGGCGGCCCATCCCTTGGTGCCCGCCACGATGTTGTTGGGGGCGATTGCGCTGTTTTACCTGGGGCTGGCCCTGTCCGGGTCCTCCCTCACGGAGGCACGGGAGCATGGCTGGCTACCCACGACCGTGACTGGTCAAACGATCACCCGGTTTCCCGGTTATGGCCCCTTTGGCAGTGTGCCGTGGGCGTCTTTGGCCCATCAATTTAACATCATTGGGACGATTTTACTGACCAGTGTCGTTTCGGTGCTCCTGACGGCGAGCGCCCTCGAACTGGCCACCCGCCAGGAGGTGGACATCAATCAGGAGTTGCGTTCGGCCGGTTTCGCCACCAGCCTGGCCAGTCTGGGGGGGGGCATGGTGGGCTTTCATTCACTAAGTCTATCCCGGCTGGCGGCAAGCATGGGTGCGGGTAATCGCTGGGTGGGCGCGCTTTCCGGCGGCATCTGCGGCCTGGGCCTGCTGGTCGGTCCATCCTTGATCTCGTTTCTGCCCAAATATGTCTGCGGCGGGCTGCTGTTTTTTCTGGGGTTTATGTTTCTTTGGGAATGGGTGGTCGAGGCCCGTCACAAGTTAAACCGCCTGGACCATGCGGTGGTGCTCCTCATTTTAGGCGTGATTGGCACGCTGGGCTATACCCAAGGCATTATCACCGGGGTCGTGGCCGCCATCATCTTGTTCATCCACAATTACAGCCGGGTGGATGTGGTGACCAACACTCTTTCGGGCGCGCAACTTTCCAGCAATGTGGACCGTCCCGTGCGGTTCGCCCGCGAATTGAAGGAGCAGGGTCAGTCCATCTATATCCTTAAATTGCAGGGCTTTATCTTCTTCGGCACGGCCAGCCATTTGCTCGATAAAATCCGGCTGCGCATTACCAATGCCGCGCTGCCCCCTTTGCGCTTTGTCGTGCTGGATTTCCGCCGGGTCACCGGGCTGGATTCCTCGGCCATGTTCAGCCTCCGCAAAGCCGAGCAAATTGGGCAGAAACGCGGTTTCACCATTTTAATCTGCCATGCCAGTGCCGAACTGGCCTCCGAGTTGAGCTACTCGGAAGCCCCGGCCCAGGGAACCGGAAACTTGCGCTTGTATCCAGACCTCGATCACGGTCTGGAAATGTGTGAGAATGAGCTCCTGAAAACCATGGCATCGGCACCGCGCCAGGAACTTCGCCTCACGGAGCAACTCCAGGAGCTGTGGCCCAAGACGGCCAGCCCGGCAGGGTTGCTACCGTACCTGCAGCGCCAGGAATTCCCCGCCCAAACCCACCTGATCCAGCAAGGGGACAAGTCCGCCGGGCTTTATTTTATCGAATCCGGCCATGTGACGGCGCGGCTGGAATTCACTGATGGCCGGACGCTGCGCCTGCGCACCATGGGCCCGGGGACGGTGGTGGGCGAAATTTCACTCTTCCTCGGTGGCGTGCGGACCGCCTCCGTGGTCACCAATGAACCGTGCGTGGTTTACGGCCTTAATCCCGCCGGGCTCGCGCGCATGGAGCAGGCTGACCCTGCCCTGGCGCTGGCGTTCCATCGCTTCATGGTTTGCCTGCTGGCGGAGCGCCTCACCAACAGCACGGGCACGTTGCGCAGTTTGCTGGAATAAAACGGCGCGGCCTGGGTAGTTGGCAAGGTCTTCAATACGCTGGACGGCAACGGAGCCAGCGTCGTTTACGGCACCGGGCAAAAGGATGGCAGGGCCGGTCAAAACATGCTCGCCGTGCCGGATTTTCAGCATTATTCTCTCACGGCATGAGCGAGGAAATTTTCGATGTCGTCAATGACCGGGATGAAGTGATCGGCCAGGCACCCCGGAGTGAAGTGCACGCGCGCGGGCTGTGGCACCGGGCCATTCACGTGCTGGTTTACAATGCCCGGGGGCAGGTCTTTCTGCAAAAACGCTCCATGAAAAAGGACACGGCCAAGGGCAAATGGGATTCCTCCTCCTCGGGTCACGTGGATACGGGCGAGGATTATGATCCCTGCGCGGTGCGCGAAGTTCGGGAAGAAATCGGCCTGGTGCTGGAACGGCCACCCGAACGCCTGTTCAAAATCGCGGCGTGCCGGGAAACGGGCTGGGAATTTTGCTGGGTTTACCAGTGCACGGCGGAGGGGCCCTTCCAACTCCATCCCGATGAAATTGAGACGGGCGACTGGTTTACGCCGGAGGAAGTCACCCGCTGGGTGCAGGACCGGCCCCAGGAATTTGCCCGGGCCTTTGTCTTAATCTGGCAAACATTGCATCCGGTTTAACTGATGGCAACCGTTTAGCGTGCCGCTGCCATGAAAGCCCTGGCCATTCGGTTATTTCTCTGCGGGGCCAGCCTGTGGCTGGCGGGCTGCGCCACCGATGGTCCGGCGACGGCCCCGACGGCGGAGACTGCCGCCGAGGCCGGTGCGGATACCGGGCCGCCGACCGACGCCCAAACCGCTCCAGAGTTATACCTTCAGGCCAGCCCGCAGCGCCGACTTTATGTGGAAGTGGCGGCGGTGGCGGGTTGCGCCCCCAGCAACCGGACCCTGGACCGGCTGCGGGATTTCCTCAGCACTTACTGCGACAAACCGGAAGGTATTGAGCTGGTGCGCAGTCCGGAAATATCACGCGCGGAGGCGCGCGGGCTGCCGCCCCGTGCCCTGGCCCGGATATTTATGAAGGGCCCGCCAGAAGTGGCCGGCACCCCCGCCCCGGCCTACCTTTACATCCTGTATTACGACAGCGACCTCACCCAGAAATCCCACACGCAAGGCACCAACCATTGGGGGGCGAGCACGCACGCCTTGAATCTGCATCCCCACGCGGATCTCTGGCCGTATCCCGCGATCTACATGAATGTGCGGTACGGGTTTCAAAAATGGGTGCCGAATGAAATGCTGCTCCACGAGGCCGGCCACATATTGGGACTGGTCAGCCGCCCGGATTTCGCCACCAATCATCATTGCCTGAGCCCCCAGTGCTTCATGAACAGCACCATCCGGGTTTCACTGCACCGCGCTTTCCTGGGGGAACCGGCCACCAAGCAGATGCAGCTGTGCGGGCGTTGTATGACCGAACTGGTGCGCCGTTTGAAAGGGCCGGCGCGGACCAACGTTTATTTCGCGGGTCCGGTGCTGGTGCGGACGGAGCGGGGCTACGCGGTGCTGAGCCTCCCCCACCGCGTGGCCCTGATCGTGGGGACTTTGACCCCGCAAGACTGCCGGGATTTTGCGGCGCAGACCCAGGCGGAGGCCGCCCGGCCGGATGACGATGAATTTCGTTATCGCGGCGTGGCCAAAGACGACATGTTGGCAGAGCCGCAGCGCCTCCGCGCCGCGTTGGAGCAGGCCGAGCAAGATTCCCAACCGAATATTCGCCGGCTGGCCGGGGAAATCTGGCAGAAAGTTCAGTCGCACCCGGCGGGTGAGCCGGGGAAAACATGATTTCAAAGGGCGGGCGCGCTTTCGATGCGGGTTTCTGCGGTGGCCGGCATTTTTTAATGTTCAAGGCGGGTGGCGGGGTTTAGCCTGCCATATTTGCTAAGGTTTAATGCAACGCTTCCTGAGTAAAATACTGACTGAGGCCGTTGGGCCAGGCACTGAACCCCCGCCGGTGCGGATGTTCCGGCTGGTGGCGTTCTTCACCGGGGTGCTGTCCCTGGGAGTTTTTTGGCTGGTGAATCTGTTCGAACCGGATGTGCCAGGCTCGGTAAATCTGGTGATCATCGGGCTGGGGGTGGTGGCTTTGGGGATCCATTGGGAATCGCGCCGGGGGCGGCACCATGTAGGGTTGCTGCTGGCGACGATCACCCTGGCGATGGATTATGTGTGGTTTGCCATAGGCGGTTTCCGGGGGGATATCCCGCTGTTTTACCCGACGTTGTCCGTCCTGCCGCTGATCCTTTACACGAATTGGCGACGCTGGCTGGCGGTGGGCTTGATCGCGGTGAATTTTGGCGGGCTGTGGCTGCTGACCGTTTGGTTTCCCGACTGGATCGTCACGTTCAAGGATCCCGCCGAGTTCAATCTAGATATTGGGGCGAGCATGTTCTGCAATTGCCTGGCCCTGGCCATAATTCTCGCGATCCTGATGTACAATTACCGGCAGGAGCGGGAGGTCATCGCGGCGAGTGAAAGCAAGTACCGGCAGCTCTTTGAAAACATGACCGTGGGGCTGGCGCTGCATGAGGTGGTTTGCGACCCCAGCGGCCGGCCGGCGGACTACCGTTTTCTAGCTGTAAACCCGGCATTTGAGAAATTGACGGGCATTTCCGCGGCGGCGATCCTGGGCAAAACGATTCGCGAAGTGAAGCCGGACACGGAGGATTATTGGATTGAGGTGTTTGGTTCGGTGGCGCTCACGGGCGTGCCGCGCGCCTACATGAATTATTCGCGGGAGCTGGGCCGGTATTACGACACGTGGACGTTTCAGACCAAGCCCGGTGGTTTCGCGGTGATTTTCTCGGATGTTACGGACAAGAAGCGGGCGGAACTCAAAATCCAAGAACAGGCGCGCCTGCTGGACGAGGCCAAGGATGCCATTGCGGTGATCGGGTTGGAGGGAACATTTACTTATGTGAACGAGGCCTGGGGGCGGATGCATGGTTACAAAAAAGAGGAATTGATCGGCCAGCACCTGGCGATCGTCCATACGCCGGAACAATTCGAGGCCTGCAAACATATTAACGACGAGGTCACGCGACTCGGCCGCGTGCAGGAGGAGACGGGCCACAAGCGCAAGGATGGTTCCACCTTCCCGGTTTGGCTGAGCGTTAGCGGAGTCCATGACACCGACGGGCAGCTCACGGGCTACCTGGGCATAGCCAATGACATCACCGAACAAAAAAAGACCACCCAGTCCTTGATCCAGACGCGGACTTATTATCAATCGCTGCTGGCGACCGCTTCGGACGGGATCCATATTCTTGACCGGGCGGGCAACCTGGTGGAAGCCAGTGCGTCGTTCTACCGGATGCTGGGCCACGACCCGGACCAGCCACCGCCATTGCACGTTTCGGACTGGGACGCCCAATGGTCCGCCCCCGAGCTTGGGGAGCGGATGGAGTGGCACCTGCGAGAACCTTCCGTATTTGAGACGAGCCATCGCCGGGTGAACGGGGAACGGTTTCCGGTGGAGATCAGTGTGCGCGGGGTGACGATTGATGGCCGGCAACTCATCTACGGGGCGTCACGTGACATCACGGAACGGAAAAAGGCGGAGGAAAAAATTCGGGAACAGGCCCGGCTGATTGATTTGGCGACGGAATCGATTGTGGTGCGGGATTTGCAAGGGTTCATCTTGCTGTGGAACCGCGGCGCGGAGGCGATGCTGGGGTGGAGCGCCGCGGAAGCGATGGGCCAGAGGGGGGAGCCGCCCGGCAGCGAGGAGTTCACAGAATTCGGCGAGGCGCTGGCCCAGGTCACCACCAAAGGGGCCTGGTCGGGCGATTTGGCCATCAAAGCCAAGGATGGGCGGGTCCTCGAAATCGCCTCGCGCTGGACCCTGCTGCGGGACGAACAGGGCCGCCCGCAAAAAATCCTGTCCATCAGCCACGACATTACCAGCCAAAAGAAAATGGAGGCGCAACTACTCCGGACCGAACGGCTGCAGATCATTGGCCGGCTGGCCAGCGGGGTGGCGCATGATCTCAACAACATTTTCTCTCCGTTTCTTTCCAGCCTGCCCATTTTACGCGCGGAAATCCGGACCGGGGAGGCCCATGAGATGCTTAACCTGATGGAGCGAAGTATTCGCCGGGGAGCGGACATTGTCCGGCAATTACTTTTATTTGGACGCGGTAGTGACACCAAGCGCCTGCCCGTCAACCTGGCGCAGCCGCTGGATGACCTGGCTAAAATCATTCGTGAAACCTTTCCGAAGCACATCTTTTTAAGCATGGCCCATCCGGCCGACCTCTGGCAGGTGCTCGGCGATGCCACGCAAATTTACCAAATATTTCTCAATGTGGCGGTCAATGCCCGGGACGCCATGCCCCGGGGCGGCACCCTGACCATGACGGCCGAAAATGTGCTTTTGGATGACGAGATCCGCACGCTCGCGCCCAAGGCTGAGCCCGGGCCCTATGTTGTGCTGACAGTGCGGGACAATGGCGTGGGCATGGCGCCGGAAATTTTGGAGCGGGTGTTTGAACCGTTTTTCACCACCAAAGAAACCGGCCAGGGAACCGGCCTGGGCCTGTCGGTGGCGCTGGGAGTGGTCGAAACCCATGGCGGGTTCATTCAGGTCCAGAGCAGCCCGGGTGCGGGGACCGAATTCAAGATCCACCTGCCGGCGTTGCCCGAGGCAAGACCGGTGGTGGTGGAAGATCCCGCCCCGAATCTGGTCACGGGCCAGGGGGAACTCATTTTGCTGGTGGACGACGAAGCGGCCATCCTCAAGGTCGTCAGTAAAATCCTTGAACGCTACGGGTATCCCACGCTCGTGGCGGCCAATGGCGCGGAAGCGGTGACCGTGTTTCAGCAACATCAGGCCCGAATCCGCCTGGTGATCACCGACTACTCCATGCCGGGCATGAATGGTTTCCTGCTGGCCGAAACGCTCATCAAGCTTCAGGCGGGAGTGCGCATTATCCTTTCGAGTGGCCTGGGCGAAACGTTTGAAGAGGAGCAATTACGGCGGGCAGGCATCGAGCTGGTGCTGAACAAACCCTACGACACGGGGACCCTGCTTAAGATCCTGGAAAATATTTTCCAGCGGAAGGACGGCGGTGGCTGAACCACCCCCAGAGGGGTGCGGGGCAGACGATCACAATAGCAGAAAGGGGATGGCTGGGACGCGGCTGACTCGTGAGTTGCTACGAAACACGTGTGATAGCAGGACGGAACGGTGAGGAAAAGGGAACGGAGGAATTCGGTAAAATGGAGCGAGCGAAGGGATTCGAACCCTCGACACTCACGTTGGCAACGTGATGCTCTACCAGGCTGAGCTACGCTCGCTTCCAGAGACCGGTGAATAAAATACGCAAAGCCACGGTAATGGCAAGCATGATTCTTCAAAAAATTTTCGGCGGCCTAGCTGGCGACGGCGGCCAGCGTCTCGTGGATGACACTCAACAGGTCGGCGTGGTCAATGGGCTTGTGGAAAAAAGCCTTCACCCCGCTGCGTTCCGCGCGTTCCCGGTCCTGCGGGTTGGTGGTGGTGGAGATCATAATGATGGGCACCTGCCGGGTATTGTCCAGCCGGTGGAGCCATTCCATGATGTGAAAGCCATCCCAAGCCTCGCCGTAAACATCCGGAGGAAAATTAATATCCAGCACGACCAGATCCAGTTTTTCCTGGCGGGCCACTTGCACGGCCTCAAGGCCGTCCAGCGCCACCAAGGGATGGTAGCCAGCCAGGCGCAGCCGGTTCGCCACGGTCTGGAGGATGATTTCATTGTCATCCACCACAAGGATTTTTGGCGGGGCCATAGGGGCGGGAGCATTCATATAAAAGCCGACCCATCACGCGTAACGGATTGATGCTTAGATGGCGGTAAACGGACCGTAGCAGATATCGCAAAGGGCGCAACTCAGGAATGATGTTTTTTAAAATATTTATGCGTTTTGACTTACGGGGCACTGGGTGTGCTAAACTAGCGGGGTGAGCAATACGTTTTACGTTCCGGGGGAGCAGCGGGCGGCGAAGGTCAACGACCTGTTCGCCAGCATCGCCCGGCGTTATGATTTGATCAATGATCTGCAAAGCTTCGGCCTGCACCGTCGCTGGAAGCAACGCGTGGTGACGCTGGCCGGGGTGACTCCCGGGGCGCGCGCGCTGGACCTGTGCTGTGGCACGGGTGACCTGGCGCTGGCGCTGGCGGCGCGCGGGGCGGAGGTCACAGGACTGGATTTCAGTGCGCCGATGCTGGAGGTGGCGGGGCGGCGCAAGCAAGGGGCAAACCCGGTATTTATACAAGGGGATGCGATGCAAATTCCGTTTCCAGATGCGTCTTTTGACATTGTGACGATGGGCTATGGACTGCGGAACCTGGCGAGTTGGGAACAGGGGCTGGCGGAAATGTGGCGGGTGGCCAAGCCCGGGGGGCGGGTCATTATCCTGGAATTTGGCAAGCCGGCGAACGCCCTTTGGCGCCAATTATATTTCACCCATTTGCGCTGTTCCGTGCCGCTGACGGGCTGGGTGTTCTGCGGGAATGCGCAGGCCTATGCTTACATCCTGGAATCGCTCAAGCATTACCCGGCCCAGCGAGCGGTGGCGGCCGCCATGCGGGACATGCGGTTTGGGAAGGTGCAGATCGTGGATTTCATGGGGGGAGCCATGGCGATCAATTACGGCGTGAAAGCGGGCTAAACCCAACGGATCAGGCCGGTGCGAGGGATTTCTTACGGGGGCGGCGCACCGGGGACGCTGCCTTCAGCAAAAGGGACTGGCCTTCCTGGGCGGCGTCTACTTTCAAACCCGTTTTGGAGCGGGCGGCCAGACGGCGGGCTTGGCGGACGAATCGGTCCAGGGTACGGTCATCATGATCGGGATCATGATGGAAGAGGAAGAAGTGTTTGACGCGGGCCTGTAACGCCAGGTCGACCGAGGCATCGACGCAACCGTGACCCCAGCCCACGTGGCTGTCATATTCGGCGCGATTGTATTGAGAATCCAGAATCAACACATCCGCCCCCTCAATAAACTCCAATAACCCGGCATCGGGGCCTTCCGGGCGGGGTTCAGTATCCGGGAAAAACACGATGCGCCCGTTCGGAGTGGTCAACCGGTAGCCCACGCACACGCCCGGATGGTTGGCCCGATGGGCCTGCACCCGGACGGGGCCGAGGTTGAAATCGTAATCGGTAAACTCTTCGATCTCGATATTGCTGGGGAGCTTGGCAAAGGGGACGGGGAAGTAGGTGGTCTCCATCTGGCCGGTGAGAGCCTCCTCCAAGCCTTTGCGGGCGCCTTCGCAGCCGAGGATGCGAAGGTGGCAGCGCTTTTCATAGATCGGTCCAAAAAACGGCAGGCCTTGGATGTGATCCCAGTGGGTATGGGAGAGGAGGAGCGTGAGGTTCAGTGGACCTTGGGGAAACTCTTTCAATAAAGCCTGCCCCAAGAGGCGCAAGCCCGTGCCAGCATCCAAAATAATGATTTCGCCCCCCTCGCGCACCTCGATGCAAGAGGTATTGCCACCATAACGAACGGTGGAGGGACCAGGCGTGGCAATAGAACCGCGCACACCCCAGAACTTTATGCTCGTGCCGACTTTGATGAGACAATTTAGCGCGTCCCGGCAAAAATACAAATTGCAATATTGAGTAAATATTAAAATTAGGATGAGAGAAAATTCTAATGAAGCGTGATATTTTGTGGTTTGAGCAGGAAACCGGGTGGGCACGGGAATTTTTGATGCGCGGCCGAGGCCACGATTCCTTTCGGGCGGCCATCGCCTGGCCGCTCCGGTAGCTTTTCATTTGAGGCAAGGCGGCCAAAAAAAGCCTTTTTAAAATACCTTGCATCCTGGCACCAGTTCTCTATGCTATGTGCCCTTTTGCGGGTTGGTAGCTCAGTTGGTAGAGCAGTGCCCTTTTAAGGCATTGGTCCGGGGTTCGAGTCCCCGCCAACCCACCATTTTCCCCAATGAAAATGGGCAAGCAAAGGGTAGTCTTGGTCCCGGTTCCCGGGGCCGCCGGGCGGGTCGGTTACCAATTTACGGCCACATTCAACTTCTTTCCGAACCGGTTTACGTAATACAACTGTTTGTTCTGCTGGCCGTATTCGTGAACTAATTTGGTAATTTTGACATCGAAACAGCAATATTCGGCAATTTCAGCCAGTTTGCCTTCTTTGTACCAGCGAATGGCTTGGAGACCCTCGGCGGTTTTTTCCACGCCAAAGGTGGCGTTGGCAATGGAATCCAGGGACAGCCGGTGGTTGAGGGTGGCGGTGAGGTCCACGAGCATGTCCAGGGTGGGGAGCTGGGTTAAATCCATGGAGGTGTAGGCGTGGAGGACTTCATAATCGAACCGTAAATTGTTAAAGCCCACCACCAAATCCGCGCGCTGCAATTCCCGCAGGAGGTCGTCCACCTGCGATTCGCCGTAAATCGTGTATTCGCCCCGGGCGGTGCTGTAAGTCACGGCGACGCTCAGGCCCATGCGAATGATATTGCCCCAGCCGCCCACTTCATCGGCGGACTTTTGGGTTTCCAAATCAAAATAAACGATGTTTTTCACGGTTGCGGCCTCCATGAAACCTGCTGGCGGGTTGGGAAACAAACTTTTTCCACGCGACGATTCCAGTCTTGAAAAAATTGGCTTCCCGCCGCACCTTGCGCCGATGGCTTTGACACCTTCCAACATGCTGCCGCTGGGCACACCGGCGCCGGATTTTTCGCTGCCGGACGTTTACGGGCACCTGATTTCCCGCCGGGATTTCCGGAGCCGTCCTGGATTACTGGTGGTTTTCATGTGCAATCACTGCCCTTACGTCATTCATTTGCGCCGTGCCCTGGCGCAACTGGCCCGGGATTACATGCCCCGGGGGATCACGATGGTGGGCATTAATAGCAATGACGTGGAGCGGTATCCGGCGGACAGCCCGGCGAACATGGCCGCAGAGGTTAAATCTGCGGGTTACATTTTTCCTTACCTTTACGATGCGGACCAAACGGTGGCCCGGGCTTACCAGGCGGCCTGCACCCCGGATTTTTTCCTATTCGATGCCGCAGAGCGGCTGGTGTACCGCGGCCAGTTTGATGACAGCCGGCCGGGTAATGGCCGGCCGGTGACCGGAAAAGACCTGCGCGCCGCCTTGGACGCGGTGTTGGCGGGGCAACCGGTGTCCGCGCAGCAGACGCCGAGCGTGGGCTGTAATATCAAATGGAAGCCGGGGAACGAGCCAGCGGGCAGTTAGAGACGGGTGACCGCCGGGGTGGGTACCGCACCCAACCGGGCCAGCGCCCGGGCACCACGCTTGGCCGTGGTGGGGAAGGACGTGATCCCGCCGGGCTTTATTGCGCCACCGCCACGACGTGCTCTTCCTTGATCACGCCCGGTCCACCCACCTCGGCCTCGCTGTGGATGATCTTCCCACGGGTCCCGTAAGATTGCACGGCGTCAAGGAGCCGAAGGTCGACGGCATCCCGCTGCCGTGAACATCCGGCCTGGGCCAGCACATGGGCCAGTGCCACAGCCGCCGGCTCCACGGTGACCGGGGCTGGCGGAGTCACCGCAGGCCCCGCCAGCAAGGTGGGAGCATCCTCGCCGGCCCCAAAATCCGCGGGCACGACGAGGCGGCCATTCAGCTGGCCGTCCGGGTTCAGGTCGGTGAAATTATCCCGCTGGTAAACATGGTCCGTGGCCTTGTATTCACCGGTGAAGTGACGGCTGGAATTGGGACCGGCGATGAAATAGTTCCCGATGGCATCCAGATAATGACCGGCCCCGGAATGGCCGCCCACGAGCCCGCATACGCCCCAGTTATAAATGACATTGTTAATATACTGGATTTTACCCTTGGCCTTGGGGTTGCGGCTCTGGTTATTGATCCAGAGATTGTGGCTGTAGGTGATGTTGTCGGCATCATCGGTCAAGGAACCAAAGCGCTGGGGGTCCACGCCTTCGCCGATGATGCAGTATTGGAAGGTGATGTCGTGGCTGCCCCGGGTGAGGCCCAGGCAATCCCAGCGGCCCCATTCAATGGAACAATGATCAAAAATCAAGTTCTGCCCGCCCGAGAGGTTCACGGCGCACTTGCCTTTGTCACCATTAATACCCTCGCGAAAACGCAAGTAACGAACAATGATATCATGACCGCCACTGAACGAAGTGGAACGGCCGTAAAGCAGGATGCCCGCACCCGGCGCCGTTTGTCCATCCAAGGTCAGCTGGCTGCTGACGGCCACATTGGATTGCAACCGGATGATACCGCTGACATCAAAGACCACGTGGCGATTGGGCTGGCTCACAGCCTCCCGGAACGAGCCGGGCCCGGCATCGCTCAGATTAGTGACATGGACCACCGGGCCGGCATTCCCCCCCGTCGTGAGGCGGCCGAAGCCTTCGGCGCCGGGGAACGCCAGGGAATCAGCGGTGGCCAGCATGGCGGTGGCCTGGCTGGCGAGCGAAAGAATGACCCATAGAGTGCAGGTTTTCATGAGGTGTGTGGGGATTAGCATTACGCCAAGCGCGGTGGGCGCGAAAGCAGAAACCCCTCATATCTTTGTCTGAGAAGCACATTTCCGTGACCGTTTGGGGCGGGCGGGGGAAAAACTCAGTGATATTCCTGCACGGTCTTCACAGCGTAACCGCGTTCTTTGAGGGCGGCGATACCGAGGGCGGCGGCTTTGGCCCCGCTCAGGGTGGTCATGATGGGGGTGCCGGTGTACACGGCCGTGGTGCGAATTTTGATTTCATCCGCGCGCGGGCTCTGGCCGGCGGGGGTATTGATGACGAGCTGGATTTCCTTGTTTTTCAGGAGGTCCACGACGTTGGGACGGCCCTCGGTCAATTTCAGCACGCGCTGCACTTTCAGACCGGCTTTTTCCAACACAGCGGCCGTGCCGCTGGTGGCGACAAGTTCAAAGCCCAGGTCAGTATATTGCCGGGCGACGGCGGCGACCTCGTCTTTGTGGTGATCACTGACGCTGATGAAGACCCGGCCGCTCACCGGCAACGGTGAATTGGCAGCCATTTGCGACTTGGCATACGCCACGCCCAGGTCGGCATCCAGGCCCATGACCTCGCCGGTGGAGCGCATTTCGGGGGAGAGCAAAATGTCCTGGCCGTGAAAACGGTTGAAGGGGAAGACGGATTCCTTGACGGCCCAGTAATCGGGCCAGATTTCCGCGGTGAAACCCAGTTCCTTGAGGGTCTTGCCAGCCATGACTTTGGCCGCCAGCTTGGCCAGCGGGACGCCGATCGCCTTGCTGGAGAAGGGCACGGTGCGGGAGGCACGGGGATTCACCTCCAGGACGTAAACAGTTTCGCCCTTCACAGCGTATTGCACGTTCATGAGGCCGATGACCTTCAATTCCCGCGCCATGGCGTGGGTGTACTGGCGGATGGTGGCAATGACAGTGTGTGTGAGGGTGTGCGGCGGGAGGACCATGGCGGCATCGCCAGAATGTACGCCGGCAAATTCGATATGCTCGAGCATGCCGCCGATGACGATGGTGCCTTCCCCGGGATTCTGAAAGTGGCCCACATCCGTGATGCAATCCACGTCCACCTCGGTGGCGTCTTCGAGAAATTTATCCACCAGCACAGGGCGCTCGGGGGAGGCCTCGACGGCGAAGCGCATGTAGTGCGACAGTTCGGCATCGGAATAAACAATCTGCATGGCGCGGCCGCCCAGGACGAAGCTGGGGCGCACCAGCACGGGATAGCCCAGCTGCTTGGAAGCCAGGAGGGCCTCGGCCTCGTTGGTGGCCAGGCCGTTGGGGGGCTGCGGGATGTTCAGCTTGTTCAGCATGGCCGCGAACAATTTGCGGTCTTCGGCGATCTCGATGCTTTGGGGCGAGGTGCCAATGATGTTGACGCCGTTTTTTTGCAGCGCCAGGGCAAGGTTGAGGGGCGTCTGGCCGCCAAACTGGGCGATGGCACCCCAGCATTGTTCCCGTTCGTAAATGTGCAGGACATCCTCGAGGGTCAGCGGCTCGAAGAAGAGCTTGTCACTGGTGTCGTAATCGGTGGAGACGGTCTCGGGGTTGGAATTGACCATGATGGTCTCGAAGCCGTCCTCCTTGAGGGCAAAGGCGGCGTGAACGCAGCAATAGTCGAATTCGATGCCCTGGCCGATGCGGTTGGGGCCACCGCCGAGGATCATGACCTTTTTGGCGGAGTTACCCTTGACCTCGTCATCGCCGCGATCGTAGGTGGAGTAATAATAAGGGGTGTAGGCCTCGAATTCGGCGGCGCAGGTGTCCACGAGGCGATAGCTGGGAATCAGGCCGATGCGCTTGCGCTCGGCGCGGACGGCATCCTCGGTTTGACCCGTTAAATGAGCAATTTGCCGGTCGGAAAACCCGAGCGACTTGGCTTTGGCCAGTTTTTCAGCGTTAAGCGGTGGCATCAGAAAAAATCAGTTGGCGGATAGTTAGCCGAAATTTACGGGAAGTGTCCAGCCGGGACTTGAATCAACTTGCCGCGCCATGGGGGATGGTTTAGTTATGGCAGCATGAAATTAATGGGATACTGGCTGGCGGGTGTTCTGGTATTCCTGGGGATGAAGGCGGGCGCGCAGGTGGATCCGATGGCGCGCGACCTGGTGCAGTTGGGATATGATCAACCGCTGGAAGGCCGGTCCCCTTTGGGGGCTTATGCATTTTATTACCATAACCAGCCCAATTTTCTGCAGACGAATATCACATTGCGACTGGCGGTGGCACCGGTTTATATGGATTCAGAGGTGGGTTTTAAGGGGCTGCTCGGACCGGACACGGATTTGGGGATTGGCCTGGCGGGAGGTGGTTTTGCCGATGGTTATTCGGAAATTCGCGGGGGGACGTATCATCCGGGTGAATCTTTTGACGGACATGGGGTGGAGTTTTCGGCGAGTTTGTATCATTTGATCAATCCCGGGGACCAGATTCCACTAAGTTTTGTACTGAGGGGCGGGACGCATTATTCCATTTACGTGGCCGATGGCACGGCGGCCCGTTTCAGGGTGCCTGACAACCGGACAACGTTTAATGTGCGTTCCGGACTGCGCTGGGGGGGGATTGAGCCGACTTTATTCCCCGCGCTGGCGATGGAGTTGTCGGTATGGTACGAGGGGCAGTTTCGGTCGGATTCGGATCCGTACGGTTTTTTCCGGCACGGCAGTTATGACCGGACGGTGGAATCGCAATCGCACCTGTTTTGGACGCAGGCGGCCCTGGATTACACGCTGCCGGACAGTCAGCAGAGTTTTTCGGTAAAGTTGCAGGCCGGGACGAGTGTGGCCGCGGATCGCTTCAGTGGTTACCGGATTGGGGGGTACTTGCCGCTGGTGGCGGAATTTCCGCTCTCCCTGCCGGGTTATTATTATCAAGAAATCAGTGCGCGCAATTTTGTGTTGTTCAATGCAAATTATTTACTGCCGTTGGACAAGGACAAGCATTGGAATCTGAATGTGGAGGCGGCGACCACGGTGGTGGATTACCTGCCGGGCATGGGGCAGCCGGGGAACTGGCTGACAGGGGTGGGTGGCGGGATTTTATACCGGGCGAAATCGGACCGGTGGAAGGTGATTTTGGATTATGGCTACGGGGTGGACGCCATCCGGGCGCATGGCCGGGGGGCAAACAGCGTGGGGGTGCTGTTGCAGATCGATTTGGATAAACTGGCGGGATCGCGGTTTCATCCGCTGTCGCCCGGGCTGTGGAAGGGCTGGCGGGGTTTGTTTGGGAGTTGAGTGGTGATTTGCCACACCATTCCCAAAGACGGTCGGAACGTATTTGCTTTTTATTTCCGACTGGAACCTCGACGCGCGATGTCTGATTCGGCCCGAAATTCAATATGGTGGAGGCGGCGGGAGTTGAACCCGATCAGGGTGTTTCGGATTATTTCGGAATAATTCGTTTTAGCCCAGTAAAGATGGGGGATTTTTAATGTTTTGTCTTTCGTGTGAAAGTCGGTATTCCGAACCAATCCGAAAAATAACTGTCTCCAATTGTCTACAAAATCCTGTACGATTTAGCGCCACTACCCCTGAAATACCGGCATGGCGTGCCATTTTCAAGGTGAAAGCTGATTCACTGGCAGTGAATTTTTCACGGTTGCTTTTTAGGGTGTGATTTCACAATGCGCGAAACGCGCGTTGAAATTTTAGACTGTGCTTCTGTCGCTCTCAGCCGCCGCGACGGGCGGCGATTTCAAAAGATCAAAATTACAGGGCCGGGCTAATAGTAACCTGTTCCGCTCTGCGCTAAGGTTTCAACATCCGGTTCCGGGTGAGCCGGAAAACAAAAGTTATGAAACGAACGACAATCGAAGAAATCTTGCGGCTGACGACAGTGGCGATAATCCCGCAGGAAACCAGTGCATGAAAGCGCCACAGCCGGAAGGAGGTGAAGGCGATGCAAACACAGGATGATCGGGACAATCATGCGAATCAGTTGAATCCGAACAACGATGAGTATTGGCACAGTCGAGGCGAATAAATTCCCATTGCGCATCATCAAGGCTGGCGGGCAGTCAACCCGCCAGCCCCTTTCCCTGATTTCACGATATTGAAAATCTTGAGGTAGTGAAAAAAGCGGCGATAATATTTTTGGATCTGTTTTGTCTCCCCATTAAATTCAGCGGCAACCTCCACGAAGTGTTTTTCAAGCCAAAGGGTGATCATCCACGAAAAAAGCCAACGATCTTTTTCAATCGAGGCTTTTTCTGGTGGTATATTATTCGCGGTAACAATTGACTCCCACGAGCGGAGAACGTTTTTGACTGACGGCTTCTCGTCTTTTCTTAACCAGCTATTGACCTCAACTGTAATTGAATCCAAATCAACATTTTTACCTGAAATCAGCATTTTGGCCCATTTTCTTTGGCAACATTTGCCCGATTTGCCAGTCGCTCCTGACATCTGCATTGCGTGCTCAAGCCAGGTCTTGCGAAATGTAATTGAAGATGGTGTTTTGATTATTGCGTTAATGTGGTGTTGAAGATCGAGCCAAAACGACGAATTTTCGGACCCACTGGCGCACTTTTGGAGGATTGCCAAAATCATCAGTGGTCTGTCGAGCAATTGACGCATCAGGTCAACCATCCGAATTTTCTCAATCGTTGGCTTATTTGATTGCAAAAAGCGCAAGCGATGGGGGTCGGAGAAAGGATAAGGACTTCTTGGTGCTTGCAGTGCTTGGATTCGTCCTTGAAAAAACTCATCCATCCCGACGGCCACACCACCAGAACGGGGCCACATGGATTCCTCGTAAATCAAGAAATTGGCTAGGGGTGTAAAATCGCTGATAAAGGGCCGCAGTCCAGGGGAGTTCTCGCTGATCACAATGAATCGCTTCCATGAAATATCCGCGCCGAAGGCGCGCATTTCGACGATGGTGCCGGCTATCTTTTTTTTCCAGCGTTCAAGTTCCTGCAAAGAATCGGGACGAGGTTTGTAAAGGGGTTCGCTTTCAGGGATGCTTAACGACCAACTTGATCCCCGGGATTCTTTTCGGGTAGGGAAATAAACCGGCCAATGCTCTTCGATGGCGCGGACAGTTCGTTTTTCCAACGGGCAACGCAATGCCTCTGGATAAAATAAATCACGAAAAGCCGGATCGGCTTTTTCAAGTATGGCAATCAAGCGCAATGGATACATAGCACGCTGCTTTCTTCCCGATGATATTTGCACATATTGAAATCTCTGTCCGTCCAAAAGAATTTCGAACCAAACACTTTCCTTTCCGTC
>CAIZWI010000165.1 GCA_903936645.1 uncultured Verrucomicrobia subdivision 3 bacterium | reverse complement strand
CCCGGCCATCGCGTTCGAGCGCATTGATGGTCAGGGCGTTGGCCAGGGCCCGGCTTTGGGTATGGTTCCCCGCAT
Organism: uncultured Verrucomicrobia subdivision 3 bacterium; assembly: GCA_903936645.1. Lineage (GTDB taxonomy): Bacteria > Verrucomicrobiota > Verrucomicrobiia > Limisphaerales > UBA11358 > UBA11358. Next base: position 4,212 of record CAIZWI010000165.1, on the reverse strand, counting down.
TTAATTCAAATATCACCACTTGATGCCGGGCTCCCTCGGCCAGGCGGTCCAATGCGTTGATGTAAGAAATGGCCCCGCCCCATTCTGGCCGGGGCCCGTCGGTGTTCACATGTATATCAAACCAAACCTCCCGGTGATGCGCCTTTGCCAGGCGCAGGATCTTCTGCTGCACCTCCAGGCTGGTGATGCCCCCATCGGCCCCGGAAAGCGCAAACGGATTTTGGAAGGGCTGGTGATACGCAAAATCACCCACCACCAGGATGATCGCGGGATCTTTGGCCCAGATCGCCTCGGCCAGTGGCTGGAATTTTTGCCAGTAAGCCTCGTTGAGTTTCTCTTCGTTGCCCAGTTCCAGCCAGCCTAAGTGGTAGGGCTCCGGGTGCCCATCGGCCACCCGGCGGCCACCCCATTCGCTATCCGCCGGGCCATTGGCATAGGCCACCAGGTCGGCGAGGTCGGCCGGCGTCTCATCCATATTGACATCCGGTATGGCCCGAAAACCAGCGGCTTCGCAAAAGTTCAAAAAATCCATGATGCCCCAGCCATTCGACGATTGGGGATACCACCAACCGGCATAGGGTGACCGCCGATCGCGCGGCCCCAGCATATTTTTCCAGCGATACCCCCCGGCATTGGCCATGCAACCACCATAGCGCAAAACGGTAATCCCCTGGTTCACCAGCCCCTCACCGACCTCGCGGCGAACTGGCAGGCCGTGGAAACGGCCCCAGTCACCCGGTTGCAGCAACGCATAACCCAGATCGACCGATCCGGGCTCGCGCAATACCAGCTCAAATCGGGCGGCGGCGTCCGTGGCAGTTGGCGTTAATTGGAAATTCAACCGCTGCCAGCCCTGGCCGTGCACCGCCAAAGGCATTTCCGCGTAGGTCCTGGCCCCGTCCCGGCTCGCCAGGGCCACGGATAATTCAACATCTTTTTGACTGCGCACCCAAACCCACCCCTCATAGGGTTTGCCGGCCTGCAAACCGAGTCCACGCCGGTTCAAACCCTGATTCTCAATGCCCAGGCTGCCTGTGCCCCTTAAAAAGGTAATGCGCTGGCTCTGGTTTCCCACCCATGGATGTTGCGGGTCGAGGGCATAACCACCCGTCGCTCCCCCGCGCTGCACCGCCCGCCACGGACCGCTCACCCCGCCCGACCCGGCCACCGGCTCAAAGGTCAAACGCCGAATTTCCCCCGCCTCCTCCATGCATAAGTTGCGGAATCGGGCCTCGTGTTGCCAGGCTCGCAAGCCGATGGTGCCGGGAGCCAAAGGATGCTCATTGTCCAGGTAGGTGAGCACTCGCTGATCGTTCACCCGCACCACCAAGGAATTCGACCGGCATTGCACCTCGAGCTGAATCCATTGGTTTGCCGGCACTGCGCAATCCACCCGGCGCAAGGGCTCCCAATTCTGCCGGTGCCTGCCCAGCACCAAATGGCCGGAAGGTTCGAGCGCCACTTCGTACCCATTAAACGCGTCCCGTCCCGCCCCGGCCTGGCTCACCTTCACCATCAATCCCGCGTTGCCCGCCCCTGCATCAGCAAAGCAAACCTCCACACTGGCCGCGCCATCCATCAGCACCGGCCCATCACGAACCAGCTTGGGACCGTCCCCCCCGGTGACCTGCACCTCGGGTCCCGCCGGGGTCCAATTGCCGCCAAAAACCGAAAAATTTTGGAGGGGCGCTGGCCGGGCCGGTTCTTGAAAACTCTCCCCAAATATCATCTGGCTGTCGATCCCGCCATAGACCTCATGATTCACATCCTCCAGGCAGGCACCGGTCAGATAACGGGACACAGAATGCTCGATTTGGCCCACATGAACTTGAATAGTCACTTCCCCCGCCCGCACTGGCACCGCCCCCAGGGTAGCCAGTGCCAGCATGAACCGTGCGATCGCGTATTGAATCATGAAATGCTCGGAGACTCAGCCTATCCTGCCGTACCCACGGCCAATGTCCAGCCCCACTGCCACTTTGTCCAGAACCCAAAGGCAGGCGGATGCCACCCACCAACCGCCGGCAAGCTAAAATCAATAATTGATCCAATTCGTCATTGTCGTATAAGCGAAGGTCATCTCCGAGGCATTATAGGTCTTGTACCACTTGGAATGGCCATCCGCAAACATCACATTCTGTCCTTTTGAGTGAATTTGCCACAATTCGGTGATGCCAGGATCCGCCGCGCCCCCCACGCAATTCTGGGTGTAATCATCCTTGTCCGCATCATCGGCATAAAAATTCAGCGCCCCGCCGGAAATCCCTGCCGTATCTCCGCCCAGAACAAAGGCCGAGGAAAACATGATTTTGGTGGCCTTCACGGCGGCATTATTGCGCGTCTCGCCATAGGCCGCGTTGCATCCATTAAAATAATTGAAAGGCCCCTGCTCCGGCACCGGCAACTGCACGTTGCCCGGACACCGATAGACATTGGTCGAGACGGTATAACTGATAATCTGCTGCAGCCAACTCGTGAGCCCGGAACCTCCCGGCAGGGGATCCACTTGATTCCACTTAATGTAGCCACCTGACTCGGGATAACGTTCATTGTTATCATCCGCAAACATGCGCATGCCCAGGCCAATTTGGTGCAGGTTGGAATTGCAACTGATCGTCCAGGCGCGCTGCTTGGCGGCACTCAAGGCCGGCAGCAGCATCGCCGCCAGAATGGCAATGATAGCAATGACCACCAGTAATTCAATCAGCGTGAACGCCCGGATGGACGCGGAAAATACGGCACGTTTCATAAATCAGCGACCGTTGGCGCTGCCGGGATAGCACCATAATTCATTGGCGTTGGCCGAATGCCATTTATCCGACCAAACCGTGAGTTGCATCAACTGGGCCGAACCATCAAAGGCCCCCAGAACCGCGACCTTTCCATGCCGGCCGCTGGTGTTCTCATCCGGACTGCTTGAGCCATCGTTGAAGTTTTCCTCGTTATCCTGCACGGTGGTGTTGTTACATTCCCAGAAGGCCACCCCCGCCGGGTTCATTTGTGCCAGCTTGGGCTCATGATCGACCGACTGCCCATATTCACAAATGGCCCCATTGATGACATAACTGGAAAGCTGCTGGGGCCGCAGCTTGAACAAAGGCGCATTGGTATCGTCGCTGGGACACAAAAACAGTTTCGGATTGTTGAGCACCGACCAGAAACTGCCCGTTTTCTGCGGAAATTGGGCCTGTCCACTGGCCTGCAAGTTGCGGGTGTAGAGCCAGCCCTCGGGGGCGGGATTGGCTTCCTCACCGGAGAGCCAGTTGGCCCATGGCAGGTGATCGTCGTTGTCGGACGACACCAAGTTGAGGGTCACCCCCAATTGTTTTAAGTTATTCAGGTCGGCGGCGCGATAACCGCTCTGCTTGGCTTTGCTCAAAGCGGGCAGCAGCATCGCGGCCAGAATGGCAATGATGGCCACGACCACCAGCAGTTCAATGAGCGTGAATCCCCGGCCAGACATTTTGGTTTTCTTTGTTGTTTGCATGCGCATTTCCATGATTAAGGTTGCGGGCCAAAAGCCCGGCCGCGATCGGCGGTTGCCATAGACCATACGGGGTAGACCGGCAAATCTTGCAAAGCCTCGGTTAAATAGACGGACGTTGTTAACGAACCGACACCATTATTTTTGCGAGGCCAGCCACCTGGCGTTTGTAGCGTAAACGCCATGCGCGGAGGCACTTTGCACCAGCCAAAGTTACCGGTTCCTTGCTGCCCATTCATTTACTGTGCTGAATCAGTCTTTCGACGAAATGGCTGGTGAGTGGCCCCCAACCAGCGGACTGGGCTCAATATGGATCATCACATCACAAACCGCGGGAAGTTCAGCCCGAATCCGATTTTTCACCGCGTGGGCAATTTCATGCGAATGTTGGACCGTCATCTGGGGATCCACTTCCACATGCATATCCACGAAATACTGGTAGCCTACCTTCCGCACAATGCACTTTTCCACATCGTCCACGCCCTCGGTCTGCCGGGCTATCAGGCGGATTTGGTCAATAATTTCGCGGCTGGGGGCCGTGTCCATCAGTTCATTTAAGGCGGGGCGCAGGAGGTTCCAGCCGTTCCAGGCAATCACCGCCGCAGCGGCAATGGCCGCCACATCATCGGCCGCCTCAAAACCGGGCCCGCCGAGCAAGGCCACGCTGATGCCAATGCCCGCCGCCACGGAGGTGATGGCATCGCTGCGATGATGCCAGGCATCCGCCT
>CAIZWI010000164.1 GCA_903936645.1 uncultured Verrucomicrobia subdivision 3 bacterium | reverse complement strand
CCGGGGGCGGCGGGGTCGACGAGGTGGGAAAAGCTGATGGCATCGGGGGCGGTGAACACCTGGGCGGCGAGCCCCAGGCGGATCAAGAGGGCGGCGGCGAGCAGGAGGAGCAAGTTGGCGGCGGGTCCGGCCAAGGCCATCCAGCCGGCGCGCCGGGGGTAGCGGGCGGCCCACTGGGGATCGTAAGGGGCGCTGGCCCAGCCAATCATCCAGCCACCGAGGAAATAGGAGAGGAGCGGCACCACCACCATGCCCACGGGGGCGCGGCGGATGTGGGGGGTGGGATCGAGGGTGACCTGCCCGCCGCGGTGGGCGGTGTCATCCCCCAAACGATAGGCGGTCCAGGCATGCGCGGCCTCGTGCACAGTGGTGGAAAATAAAAAGGCGAGATACCATTTCAGGCCGGTGGCGAGATCATGCGTCACGCCGCCTTGGTAGGCGGCAGCGGGGGGTTTGTCAATGTCCGTTTACCGGGCGACGAATTAGCTGTTTTCCTTTGTTGCTTTCCTGGCGGGGGATTTTATAGTTTGCTTCACTTGTATCAAATCGGAATGAATAATCCAAACCAGCCAGAGCCGGCATGGGACATCGAGGCCGCCCGCGCGCTATATAACATTCAGCGTTGGGGGGCCAAGTATTTTGACATCAACGAGGCCGGGCACGTGGTGGCCCGCCCCTTGCAGGAGGGGGGCGCGGCGGTGGACATTAATGATGTGATCGAGGAGGCGCGCGGGCGGGGCTTGAAATTTCCGCTGTTGATCCGCTTTCAGGACATCTTGCGGCACCGGGTGGAGGCGATTAACACGGCGTTTCGCAATTCGATCACGGAATTTAATTACCAGGGCAAATATCGCGGGGTGTTTCCGATCAAGGTGAACCAACTGCGCGAGGTGGTGGAGGAAATTCTGGATGCGGGCAAGGCGTGGGATTTTGGTTTGGAAGTGGGGAGCAAGCCGGAGCTGTTTGCGGGGCTGGCGTTGCAAAACCAGGTGGGCTGCCTGATTGTTTGCAATGGTTACAAGGACGCGGATTTCATCAAGATGGCGCTGCTGGGCATCAAGCTGGGCAAGAAAGTCATCATGGTGGTGGAGAAGCTGGAGGAACTGCGCCATATCATTGCGATTTCGAAGCAACTGGGGGTGGAGCCGATCGTGGGCATCCGGGCACGGTTGCTGAGCAAGGGGGCGGGCAAGTGGGCGGAGAGCGGGGGCGAGAACGCGAAATTTGGCCTGAGCACGGTGGAATTGCTCACGGCGACGGAATTACTGCGGTCGGAAAACCTGGGGCATTGCCTGAAGCTGTTGCATTTTCATATTGGCTCGCAGGTGCCGGATATTTTGACGGTGAAGAAAGCGGTGCAGGAAGCGGCGCGTTTTTATGCGAAGCTGTTTAAGATGGGCTTTGCGATTGAATACATGGATGTCGGCGGTGGCCTGGGGGTGGATTATGACGGCAGCCGGTCGGCCTTTGACAGCTCGACGAATTATACTTTGCAGGAATACACGAACGACATCGTTTATTACATTGCCGATGTGTGCAATGCGGAGAAAGTGCCGCATCCGAACATCATCAGCGAGAGCGGCCGGGCGATCGTGGCGCATCACAGCGTGCTAATTGTGGAAGTGTTTGGGTCCATCGAAAAAATCCGGCCGGGGAATGCCTTCACCTATGGGGATTCGGAGCATGCGCTGGTGAAGGAATTGCTGGACATCAAAAAGAACCTGAACCGCGCGAACAAACTGGAGGCTTACCACGACGCGCAGGAACGGCGGGAGGATGCGCAGCAAATGTTCACGCTGGGGCTGCTGGATTTGCCGGACAAGGCGCGGATTGAGAATTTGTACTGGGAAATCGGGCATGAAGTGGTGCAGAGCTTTCGCGGGCAGGCGTACATTCCGGAGGAAATTCGGAAGCTGGAGGATAGTCTGAGCGACCAGTACCTCTGCAATTTCTCGGTGTTTCAATCGCTGCTGGACCACTGGGCGCTGGGGCAGTTGTTTCCGATCATGCCGGTGTGCCGCTTGAACGAGCGGCCGACGCGCGAGGCCACGCTGGTGGACATCACGTGCGATTCGGACGGCCAGGTGAACAAGTTCATTGATCTGCGGGATGTGCGCGACACCCTTTCGCTGCATCCGCTGAACACCAACAGCCAGGGCAAAATCGAGCCTTACTACATTGGTTTCTTCCTGATGGGGGCGTACCAGGACATCATGGGTGACCTGCACAATTTGTTTGGCCGGGTCAATGAGGTTCACGTCTTCCTGGAACCGGACGAGCCGGTGGGCTATTACATTGAGGAAATCATCGAGGGCAACACCGTGATTCATTCGCTGACCGCGGTGCAGTATGACGAGAATGAATTGAAGCGCCAGATGAAGGCGCAGATGGACGAGGCCATCAAGTCGGACCGGATGAAGCCCTCGGAGGCGATGCGTTTGCTGGAAGAGTATGAACGCGGTTTGAAAGCTTACACGTATTTGTCGTTTTGACCTCCTCCCAAAATCAGGGCCCGGATCCCCGAACGGAAGGTGCCCTGCTGCGCTCCCTGGGGCAGCTGGCCCGGGGGTTGTCGGCATTGTTCTGGGGTTTGCCGGCGACACTGGTGGTGGCGGCGGAAACGGCGCGGGCGGACTGGCTGAAGCCACTGGGTTTGCTGCCGGGGCTGGCCACGAATGGTTTGCTGCTGTACGGGCTGTGGCAAATGGGCAGTTTTCAGCGGACGGAACGCCCGTGGTTGCGGGCGTTGGACCGGGCGAAGCTTTCGGGGCTGGTGAACTTTGGGCTGTGCCCGTTTATTTATTGGCATAACAAGGAACCGAGCCAGTTTTTTTTCACGTTCATGGTGGTGGTGCTGCAAGTCACGGCCCTGATTTTCCTGTACCACCTGAATCAAGTGATTGAACGGCTGGGGGCCATGCTGCCGGAGGAAACGTTGCGGCAGGAAACCCGGCAGTTCACGGCGCTCAACCGGAGCCTGCTGTTCACTTTGCTGCTGCTGACGGCGGCTTATGTGGGCCTGCTGCAAATCCCGCAACCCTCGGTGGGCATCGGACTATTACTGGTCTGGATGCAGGACGGGGGTTTCTGGGTGCTGGTCTTTTTTGCCCTGCTGCCGCTGGCGATGACCATGGCCCTGCTTTGGAAAACCAAGGAGGTCATTCTGGACAGCGTGTTTGGCTCCCGCCAATGAGGCCGAGGGGCGGCGGCCGGGCGGCGGCTTGCGCTTGCGTCGTGGCCGGGTTGTTGGCAGTGTGGAGCTTAATTGTGACTATGTTGTCCTGCAAACGCCTGCCGTTGACCTCCGCCTGCCGGAGGCTGAGCCCATGATTCATCCGACTGCGGTTATTCATCCGGGGGCCAAACTGGACAGCACGGTGCGGGTGGGGCCGTATGCGGTGATTGATGGCGAGGTGGTGCTGGGCGCCCATTGTGTCGTGGGACCGCACGTTTATCTGACCGGGCGCACGGTGCTGGGCACGCATAATGTCATCCATGCCGGGGCGGTGATTGGGGATGCACCGCAGGACTTGAAATATAACGGGGAGCCCACGGGGTTGCGGATTGGGGATCACAACGTCTTTCACGAGCATGTGACGGTGCACCGGTCGGCCAAGGTCACGGAGGATACCCTGGTGGGATCGCATAATTTTTTGATGGCCGGGTCGCATGTGGCGCATAATTGCCAGGTGGGGAATCATGTGATCATGGCCAACGGGGCGCTGTTGGCAGGGCATGTCACGGTGCACGACCGGGTATTTATTTCGGGGAACGCTTTGGTGCACCAGTTTGTGCGCGTGGGCACGCTGGCCCTGATGCAGGGGGGCGCGGCGATTAGCAAGGATTTGCCGCCGTTTACGATTGCCAGTGGCATCAACAGTCTCTGCGGGCTGAATAGCGTGGGCTTGCGGCGGGCGGGATTCAACGCGGAGCAACGGCTGGAATTGAAACGCCTTTATCATCAACTGTTTCGCCGGAACGGTTCGTTTAGCGCGGCCCTGGCCCAAGCCCGGGCGGAATTTCATAGTCCGGGAGCGGTGCAGTTGATGGAATTCGTGGGGGCGAGCAAGCGCGGCTGGTGCGCGGATTTCAAGACCAAGCGGGGCTCAGGGCGAGCCAGTGGTGGCGAAGCGGAATAACGGCGCGGTACTCAGGCGGCATGTATAAAATCATCGGCACCGACGGAAAGTCCTACGGTCCGGCCACGGCCGAGCAAGTTCGGCAATGGATCCGGCAAAACCGGGTGGAAGCGCAGACGCATGTGTTGGTGACGGGTTCAGCGGAGTGGACCCTGGTGGGCTTGCTGCCGGAATTTGCCGGGGAATTTTCGGCGGACGCGATTATTGGAGCACCGCCCACCCTGCCGAAACGGAGCCGTTCGATGGCGAATGCGGGCTTATTTTGCGGAGTATTATCGATAACGCTTGGCTGTTGCTGCGGGGGATTCCCGTTTAACATAGTGGGGCTGGTGTTCTCGGTGATTGCCCTCATGCAGATCGGAGAAAATCCGCAGCGGTATGAAGGCCGTGATTTGGCCATTCTGGGACTGGTTTTGTCGCTATTGAGCTTTTTGGTACTCGGCGGGGCATTACTGTATCGTTAACCCCTGACATGAATCCGCAAACAGGCTCGTCCGCAGCGGTGCCGCCGCCCTTAAAGCGGCCCGCCTTCGCGGTGCCGTTATGGTTCGGGATGGCGACGCTGGCCTTGCTGGTTTTGGCAGGATTACTGGTGATTTATTTCTTTGATCCTGCGGCCACGGCATTTTATCCCGGCTGCGCGTTTCACCGGGTCACGGGGCTGAATTGTCCGGGTTGCGGGGCGACGCGCGGGATGCATGCCTTGCTGCATGGCGACTGGCGGCGGGCACTCAAAGACAATGCGCTGGTGATGCTGACCGGGGCGGCGTTGCTGGCCCGGGCCGGCTGGCTCGGAATGGCGCGGCGGCGCCGGCGGCCGGTGGCTTCCTTGATTCCCACCTGGTCGCTGATTCCCTGGCTGGTGCTGGCTTTGGTCTTTGGGGTGGTGCGGAATTTGCCCATGGGGGCGTGGCTGTCCCCATAAGGCAGGAACTTTTGGCTTTAATGGAAGGGCAGAGTCGTGTTCAATCTTCCCACTATGAGTTTGACACATCCACTGACCACCACGGCGTTTGAGCTGCCGGGCTACCGGGTGGTGAAATCGTTTGGGGTGGTGCGCGGCATCATGGTGCGCTCGCGGTCGGTGATTGGCAATGTGGGGGCGAGCATTCAGGCGCTGTTTGGCGGCAACATTTCCCTGTACACGGAGCTGTGCGAGCGGGCGCGGGAGGATACGTTTAACCTGATGCTGACCCACGCGGGCCAACTGGGGGCGAACGCGGTGATTGGCGTGCGCTATGATGCGACGGAAATTGCGCCGGGCATCACCGAGGTGCTGTGCTATGGGACGGCGGTTTTTGTCGAGGCAACGTGATGTGCAGGCGAGGGTTGATTTTATGGGGGCAAACCCGATGACCGCGGAGGTTCGGGCATGAAGGCGCTGAGTGCGGATTCCCTGATGGCGCGACTGCTGGGCACACTGGCACGGGCGACCTGTCGTCATCCCCGCTGGTTTGTCATCCCGCAGGTGATTCTGTTTGTGGTGTGCGTGTTCTATGCCCTGCCCCAGCCCTATGGCTGGCTGGAATTCGACACGAACCGTGACGACTTGGTGGGGGCGAACAAGAAGTACCAGCACAATTTTCTGGAATTCAAAAAAGAGTTCACCCAGCAGGATGATCTCGTGGTGGTGGTGCAAAGTGAAAATGCCGAGAAAAACCGGCAGTTTGTGGAACGCCTGGGCGCGCGGCTGGAGGCGGAAACGAATCTCTTCACGGATGTCTTTTACAAAGGGGACCTGAAAATGATGGGCCCGAAGGCCCTGCTGTTTGTGCCGGAGGAAAGCCCGGACTTTGACCAGGGCGACTTCAAGAATCTGGCCGGTTTGGTGGCCAAGTTGAAAGCCCCGGCGGAGGCCAGTCAACCGGTGACGGCCCCGGCGGGCGAGGCGGTTTCCCACTATGTCAGGGAACACTTGTCCCCGGCCACGTGGACGGCCCTGGCCCATTACGGGGGTGCCCGCGCGGACGCCACGCCGTTACTGACGGTCCTGACGAATGATTTAAACCGGCTGGTCCACGGCCCGCTGATTTATCAGCCGCAGCGCTTCAGCGGCATTCCGTTGAGACCCAAAACGCAGAAATTGCTGGCCGACGCGCCGGCGGGCGGGGAGCGACTGGCGATGCTCAACCGGCTGCTGCTGGAGGATGCTTATCCGGAGGAAATTTCGCGGGGTGATTTGGAAGAATTATTGCGGACGCTGAAGGCGTTTCGCCCCTTTATTACCCAATTCACCCGGGCGACCAATCTGGTGACCTTCTTCGACCAGGTGAACACCCAGTTCCGCACGGCCCCGCGGGAGGCGAGTGCGCAGACGGACTCGTTGATCGGGGCGCTGCCGGCGCTTCAGCGGATTTTGACCCAGGCGGATGACAGCCTGACGCAACCGGGCCCCCCCCTGTCCCCGGGCGTGAATGCCTTGTTTGACAGCAGTGCGGAGGCGGAGAACGCGAGCTACATCACCTTTGCCAAGGGCACCATTTTCCTGGTGACGGCGCATGCGCCGAATGACGACCTGAACGAGGCGGCGGTGAAACGTTTCCGCGAACTGGTGGCCCAGACGATCACGGAAGTGCCGGGGCTGAATGTGGGACTGACCGGCGAGCCGGTGCTGGAGCAGGATGAAATGGCGCAGTCGCAAAAGGACACCACGGTGGCGAGCATTGTGTCGCTGGTGTTGTGCGCGCTGATTTTTATTTACGGCTACAATGAGACCGGCCGGCCGGTGAAGGCGACCCTTTGCCTGGTGGTGGGTCTGGCGTATACACTGGCCTTCGCCACGCTGACGGTGGGCCACCTGAACATCCTGACCATCACCTTCGTGCCCATCTTGATTGGGCTGGCGATTGATTTTGGGGTGCATCTGGTCACGCGGTACGAGGAGGAGTTGCGGCATGGCCGCACGGAGGAGGAGGCCCTGGTGAAAGCGATGGTGTACACCGGCCAGGGGATTTTCACGGGGGCGCTGACCACGGCGGGGGCCTTCATTGCGATGTGGTTCACGGATTTCAAAGGCATCCAGGAAATGGGCATCATTTGCGGCGGGGGTTTGATGGTGTGTTTCATTCCCATGATGACGCTGCTGCCCGTCATGCTGCTGCGCGGGCGCCAAAACGTGATCGACCAGCAGCCGGCGGCCACAGCGGCCCGGGCGAGAATTGAAAACCTGTGGTTGCAACGGCCGATGCTGGTGACGGTGTTTATCGTGATCAGCTGCTCGCTGGCGGCCACGCAGCTGCCCAAGGTGTATTTTGATTACAACTTGTTGAACATGCAAAGCGCCGGTCTGCCGGCGGTGGTGTTTGAGGAGAAGCTGATTGATTCGGCAGATAAATCAGTGCTCTACGGTGCCGTGGTGGCGGATTCCCTGGCGCAGGCCAGGGAGTTGGAGAAAAAATTCAAGGCCCTGACCAACACCGTGGCGGATGTGGAGTCGGTGGCGGCGTTTATGACCCCGGACCAGGCGGGGAAACTGGAACTGATCCACCAAATCAAACAAGAGGTGGCCAGCCTGCAATTCCAGCCGCCGGACGCAGGGCCGGTGGATACGAGCGCGTTGAGCCGCACCCTCTACTCACTCTATGGCTACCTGGGCGCGGCCCAGGCGGAAGTGGGCACCAGTGATCCCGGGCTGACCAAGCAATTGGAGTCGCTGCGCCGGGCCATCCAGCGATTCCGCTCGGACATGCTGAGCGGGGAGGGAACGGCGATGACCGGGCGCGCGGAAAAAATCGCTCAATTTCAGCAGGCACTATTTCGGGACATTCGCGACACTTTTCAAGCCTTGCAAAACCAGGATGATCGCGCACCGCTGACGGTGGCGGATTTGCCCCCGGCCTTGCGGGACCGATTTGTGGGAGGCACCGGCAAATATCTGCTGCAGATTTATCCGCGCGAAAACGTGTGGCAGCGGCAGTACCAGGAACAATTCATCCAGGACCTCCGCAGTGTGGATCCCAATGTGACTGGGACACCGGTGCAACTGTATGAATACACCTCCCTGCTCAAGGAAAGCTACGAGCGCGCGGCGATTTATTCACTGATCGCCATCGCCCTGCTGGTGATGATTCACTTCCGCAGCCTGCTGGCGGTGTTACTGGCCTTGATCCCGGTGGGCATTGGCACGCTCTGGCTGGCCGGTTTGATGGGCTGGCTGGGAGTGCCCTTTAATCCAGCCAACATCATGACCCTGCCGCTGGTGATTGGGATCGGGGTCACCAACGGCATTCATATTTTGAACCGGTACGCGGAGGAGCGCACGCCGGGAATTTTGTCACGCAGCACAGGCAAAGCCGTGCTGGTCTCCGGCCTGACGGCCATCGCGGGTTTCGGCAGCTTGATTCTCGCGAAACATCGTGGTATTCATAGTTTGGGTTTTGTCATGGCCAGCGGGATCGCCTTGTGCATGGTGGCGGGACTGACGTTTCTGCCGGCACTTCTGGCATTGCTGGGAAAAAAAGGACTGTTGATCGATAAAAAGACGGCAGCGGAATAAACAGTGGGAAGATCAAAAAACCCGGCACCGGCTGGACAAAACCGGCACCGGGTTCTGGAGGAACCGAGGTGAAAAACCTCAATTAGGAGTAGTTTATTTAAAAATGTTAAAATTGTCAAACCCTATGTTAACTTTGACAAAAGAGCGTTGATTTGTTGCCCTTAGAGCAAAAATAACGTTAACGTAAAATTAACAAATTTCATAAGCAAGTTGAACGGGAAGGGTCAATTACGGAAATGAAGCGATTTGGCAGATCTGGTTTGGTCGTGATTTGGGTGGCTTGGCTGGGTTTCATTCCAGCCATGGCCGCCCCAGCGGCCCCCTGTGCCGGGCCGGCCGCCGCAACCTTTGATCTGACCTTGGAAAACGGCACCCGCACAGAGATGGCCGGGCCATTTTATTACCGGCAACAACGCGGCACGGAGACGACCATTGCCTGGCCGCCATTTTTTTCCCGCTGCACCAACCCCGCCCTGGAGGCGCGAGAGGACAATTATTTGTATCCGCTGCTGTCGTACAATGTCTATGGCAAGGAGTACCACTGGCAATTTGCCCAGATGCTTAATTTTGCCGGCGGGTCCTATCCGGAGGATGGCGACGCCCGGCGTTTTAACATTTACCCGCTTTATTTCCAGCAACGTTCCACCAATGCGGATGAAAACTACACGGCGGTGGTGCCTTTCTATGGCCACATCAAGCACCGCTTGCTGCTGAATGATGTTTATTTTGTGATGTTTCCGCTTTATGCGGAAACGCACAAAAATGGGAATGTGACGGATAATTACCTGTATCCCTTCGTTTCCTTGCGCCAGGGGGATCATTTGGAGGGGTGGAAAGCCTGGCCGCTGGTGGGCCACGAGCACAAGGAAATCACTTGGACCACAAATGGGTTTGGGGATGTGACCACGGTGCCGGGGCACGATAAATTCTTTGCGCTTTGGCCGATTTACCATAAGACCGCCACGGGTCTGGGCTCGGAAAACCCGGAGTATTCGCAGGGGGCAATTCCCTTCTACACGCAGTCCCGCTCGCCCGAGCGGGATGAAACCTCCGTGCTTTGGCCATTCTTTAGCTGGATTGACGACCGGCAAAAGCATTACCACGAGTGGCAGGGGCCGTGGCCGCTGGTTATTTTCACCCGGGGCGAGGGCAAGCATACGTCACGCGTGTGGCCGGTTTTTAGTCAATCATCCAATGCGAAACAGGAGAGTGATTCCTATCTCTGGCCCCTGTACCAGTATCGCGGATTCCATTCCGATTTGGTGGCGAGCGAGCGCCAGCGGGTCATGTTTTATCTTTATGAAAGCACAGTGGAGCACAACCTGGCCAAGGGCACGGAGAAAAAGCGCCGGGACATGTGGCCGTTTTTCACCTGGCACCGGGATGAGCACGGCAGCACGCGTTTGCAAGTCTTCGCCCCGATTGAACCGGCCTTGAATGAGCAACGCGGGGTGAACCGCAACTGGTCACCCCTCTGGTCCGTCTGGCGGGCGGAGGACAATGCCACCAACGGCCATAGCAGCCGCTCCTTGCTGTGGAACTTGTACCGCAGCGAGAGCACGGCCACCACAAAAAAAAGCTCGCTCCTGTTTGGCCTTTTCCAGTATATGCATGCGGGTGACACGGACCGCTGGCACTGTTTTTACGGTCTGGATTTCAACTTGTCCAAGCAGGTAAACACGCCGGTTCAATGAACTGAGTCCACGCCCAAATTATGTTTGATAACATTGGTCAAATGGTCCTGCTATTCTGGCGCACGCTGGGGGCGCTGCCGCTGGCGTGGCGGCAACGGCAGAAGGTGTTTGAGCAATTTTTTGAAATTGGGAACGCGAGTTTGCTGATGGTTTGCATGCTGTCCTTTTTCATTGGCGGCGTGCTTTCGCTGCAAACCGGCCCGGCGCTGGTGGAACGCGGCCTGCCCAGTGCGGTGGGGGGGATTGTGGGGCTGGCGGTGGCCCGGGAGCTGGCTCCGGTGATGATGGCGATCCTGATTGCGGGGCGCATTGGCTCGGCCATGGCGGCGGAGATTGGCTCCATGCGGGTTTACCAGGAAATTGATGCGCTGCGCACCATGAACATCAATCCCATTCATTACCTGGTGCTGCCGCGGCTGGTGGCGATTGCCCTGGCCCTGCCGATGCTGGTGGTGCTGGCAATTCTGATTGGCTGGTTTGGGGGGGCGACGGTGGCGGAAATCAACCATCACATGGCCATTCCCTTTGCGGTTTTCTTTGGCGACCTCCGCAGCATGGTGGAACTCAAGGATGTGGCGAACGGGGTTTTCAAAACCTTTTGTTTTGCGATCATCATTGGGACGGTTTCCTGTCACCAAGGCCTGGCGACCATTGGCGGCCCGCGCGGCATTGGCCGGTCGGTCACCAAGGCGGTGGTGAATTCCATTATTTTGATTGTGATGTTTGATTACATCCTCACCCGCTTGCTGCTTCACTGATGAATTCAACCGACCAAAAACCCTACGGCGTGAAACTCGAAGTGCGCGGGTTGCGCAAGAGTTTTGCCAGCCAGGAAGTGCTCCAAGGCCTGGACTTCACCGTGCAGCCCGGCGAAATTTTTGTCATCATGGGCCCGAGCGGTAGCGGCAAGAGCGTGCTGCTCAAGCATTTGATTGGCCTGGAAGCGCCGGATGCGGGGGAGATCCTGGTGAACGGCGAGTCCATCATGACGCCGGAGATTGCGGCCAAATACCGCATGGCGCTGGTGTTTCAATCGGGGGCCCTGCTCAATTCCCTCACGGTGGGGGAAAATGTGGGGCTGTATTTGACGGAGCACCGTTTGAAGCCACCGGCGGAAATCGAGCGCATTGTTCGCGAGAAGCTGGCGGATGTGCGGCTGAGCGAGGCGATTCATAAGATGCCCGGGGAGCTCTCCGGGGGCATGAAAAAGCGGGCGGCCATTGCCCGGGCCCTGGTGATTGAGCCCCAATTGATTCTTTACGATGAACCCACAAGCGAACTGGATCCCCTGTCCTCCGTGGTCATTGGCCAGGAAATTTGGAATCTGAACCAAAACACCCGCGTGACCTCGCTGGTGGTGACGCACGACCGCGACCTGGCCTTTGGGGTGGCGGACCGGATTGCGGTCATGGATGGAGGCCAGATTCTCACCATTGGCACCCCGGAGGCGGTCAAGGCCTTTCCCGATGCCCGAGTGCAAACTTTTCTAAACGCGGATTTTAAGCGCGAACCTCGATTTAAAAATATATGAAAAATTCATTGGAAACCAAACTGGGTATGTTTGTCGTCGTGGCCGTTCTGGCCGCGTGGTTTATTGTGGAGACCCTGGGCGGCGTGGAGATGTTTCGCGGTGGCTACCATGTGGTGGCCCAGTTTGACACGGCCCAGGATTTGAAAGTGGGGGACCTGGTGAAAATGGCGGGGGTGGAAATTGGCCGCGTGGAAAAAATCGCCCTGGCGGAACAAAAAGTTCAAGTCACCATGAAGCTGCATGACGATGTCATGGTGAAAACCGACAGCAAAGCACTGATCAAATTCACGGGGCTGATGGGGCAGAATTTTGTGGCGATTGACTTTGGTTCAGCGGCGGCGCCCAAGGCTTTGGACAATGCGGTATTGGAGACGGCGGAACAACCCGACCTGAGTGCGATTATGGCCAAACTGGACAATGCGGCCTCGGGG
>CAIZWI010000163.1 GCA_903936645.1 uncultured Verrucomicrobia subdivision 3 bacterium | reverse complement strand
GTTCGGCGGCAACTTTTCCGCCACTTCCAATAGAATTTCTTTGGCACTCATGCTGGTAATGGGTAACCGATAATTTGGAAAAAAGCCAGCCCCGCACTGAGGTCGGGCTCAGCGACTCGCCCTCCATGCCCCTCCGTTTCCTTCTGGTCAAAATCCCCGTCCTTTTTGCGCCCTTTTGCGCCTTTTCGTGGCCATAAATCCCCCCTTGGGTGCCCATTTTAACTATTTTGAACCCTGGACAGCGAATGTCCACCTTCCCCTGCTAAATTCATGCGAGATGAATGTCATAACGACAGCATTGGCGGCCCGCCCCAAAACGTACCGCATCCCGCCCTGCGGGACCAGTCTGCTGTATCGCAGGTTTCCTTACCTGCGCACCAGCCGATCACCAACCGCGCAACTTATCCATGTGGCCAACCAATCAGGAAATCAGCCAGTTTCCCGGGCTTTGCGGGTTTGCGCCTGGCTTTTCCACCGTTTTGTTCGCGGGGCGTTGCCCTATTTCCCCAAGCCATGAGGGTGAAGCTTAAAGCTAACGTTGGGATGAAAACGATGCTGGCCGCGATGTCGGCCAGCAAAGCCGGGGCCGGGGCGGTGAATGTCTGGCGCGCCTTTAGGGGACTTGCGTCCGACCAAGTCCGACCAAGTCCGACCAAAAAATAAAAATATGACCCGAAACGGAAACATTACCCGGCTCCCGCAGGTGATCCGGGAAGATCTAAACGAAAAAGGTGTGTTTATTCGTGCCATTCGCAAGCTTTTTTGCCCAAAGCCCAAAGCCCAGAGCCCAAAGCCAGCCTTTTGGCCCCCCGCCCCGCGCCTCTCCGGCTACATCCGGGTACATCCGGGTACATCCGGCCAATAAAAAAAATAAAAAAATTATGAATGCAGCTCCCGGAGGCAAAATCGCACGCCTGCCCCAGGCCATCCGGGAATCGGTCAACCGCCGGCTGGAGGCAAAAGGCTCACGGCCAGGTCCGGCGGCTGCCTGGGAGTCTTTGCAAGGGGTTGACAAGCCGGGAGGGAAGTCTAGACTTAGGATTGCAGCAGGCGTCCACGCCGCTTTATATCAATCAACCACTTCCCGGCGCTTACCAGTCCACTGGCGGCGGCCGGAAATTGAAAGCACTTTCATGTCGGGATGGGTCGGGTCTGCGGACCGGCGGGAACATTTATACAGGATTTTGCTTCGGCGTTTACCCGGCCGGAGGGCTGCCGCTTGGTTTTGACCCACCCCCGTTTTGGAACTGATTTAACCAGCCAACCACCGAAAGAATTATGAGCAAAGAAACCAATGAACCCCATTTGAGCTTGAGCGCCGCGGCGGCGCGCAACCTGGCCACGGCCACCGTAACCGTCCCGCAATACACGGAGATCACCCCGCGCTGGTTGCACAAATTGCTCCCCTGGGTGGATGTGGATGGCGGCGTGTATCGTGTCAACCGCGTGGCCAAGGCGGCGAAGGGCAAGCCGGCGGATGAGTTTGGGGAAGTGCAGGTGGATTTGCTCACTTCGGATGGCGGTGAACCCAAGCTGCCGACGACCTTTGTGGATTACGAGCCCGATCCCCGTGAATATCATTTAAGCACCATTCAGACGGTGCTGCGCACGCACACGCGCGTGACGGACCTGTACAGCAACAAGATTGACCAGCTCCGCGAACAGATCCGCCTGGTGGTGGAAGCGGTGAAGGAACGCGAAGAGTGGGAACTGATCAATCACCCGGACTTCGGCCTGCTCAAGGAAGTGGACGCCACCCAGACCATCAAGACCCGCAAGGGCTCGCCCAGCCCGGATGACCTCGATGAACTGCTCGGCCTCGTCTGGAAAAAGCCCGCCTTCTTTCTCGCGCATCCCAAGGCCATTGTGGCCTTCGGGCGCGAAGCCACCCGCCGGGGGGTGCCGCCGCCCACGGTCCAGCTCTTTGGCAGTCCTTTCATCACGTGGCGCGGGGTGCCGCTGATTCCGAGCAACAAACTCGAAATCAAAAACGATGCCACCAGCATTTTGCTCCTCCGCGTGGGCGAGGCCGAACAGGGTGTGGTGGGCCTGCAGAAAACGGGCGTCACCGGGGAAGTCGAACCCGGGTTGTCGGTCCGGTACATGGGCACGAATGAAAACTCCATCGCCTCGCACCTGGTGACGCGCTATTTCTCGGCCACGGTGCTGACCTCGGATGCCATCGCGCGCCTGGATAATGTCGTGGTGAATAATTACTATGACTACAGTGCCAAATAGTCCGGTGAGCCATGCCCCGGAC
>CAIZWI010000162.1 GCA_903936645.1 uncultured Verrucomicrobia subdivision 3 bacterium | reverse complement strand
GGGGACTGACCGACATTCTAAAATGAAGTTGCCTTTTCGGTGGGAAGGCCTAGGTTTACTGCGGAATGATGCAAACATTTGAACCACCAACGGATTCGGCGCGATTCGCCTCTTCCTCGCAGCCGACTAATGTTTCATTGGAAAAATTCATCTCGGAAATGGCTAAAGTAGCCCAACAACCAGGGACGCCAATGCCCGTTGCAAATTCAATTTATGCCACAATTTGGATGCTAGGGGTGGAAACATTTAGGAATGCTGAAGAGGAGAACATGATCGAGGGAATCTATGAAGAGGGCCGCGATCAGCATCGCTTCATACTCTCAAAATTAATCGCCGACGGCGAGAGGGTGCTCCTGGGGGTGCTTCAGAATGGCCTTGTAGAAGTGCCGAGCGGGATTAAGGTAGATGATTTAAAAGCCACCTTGGAATCACTTCACGCCACGTTTTATTGCGAGCATGGCCCCAAAAACTCTGCGGAAACAAATCGTTTAATCGAAGGGCTATTCGATGTCGCGACAGCCTGAAATTGAAGCGATTTTTGAAGCTTTATGGGATCTTGAACACGGGGCACCGCACGAAAGAGCAAAAGCTGAAACCCGGTTGAACAAGCTTTTAGATTCTGTTATTGACAGGAGCGGAGGGACGGTTAATCGGTATCAAATTCAATCTGCCCTTCATGACCGTTATAAAGCATTCCGCGCAGAAAAACGGCGGCAAGAAAAGATTCAGGTTGCCCAGTCAACAATGAGGCAATCCTGAAGTTTAAATCCCGCTTGCGCCGAAAATCATCTATCTTTTTCTATCGCCATAGACGGCTTTAGGTGCATTTTGACGACACTAGCGGAAAATGCATAAACCCATTGAAACCATTGATTCTATTGATCATACTTTGTTTTCAAGGGTTTGCTGATTTTGGCCTGACCGAGTTCAAATCTCTCCGCCCCGACCATTTTTAAAGGGTTTTTTTAGTATTTGACTTATTTCTATCCATCATCTATCATGCAGGTAGATGAAAGCTGAAACATCTAGCGACGTTACCGAGATTAAGAAGAACGGCATTTCCGTCCGCATTCGCCCCACAATCAAGAGCGGTACAACCTATTTCGTGCTGGATTACCGGGCCAGCGGGAAGCGCAAACTGGTTTGGCGCTCGTCATTGGAGGATGCCAAGGCCGCCGCAAACCAAGCCATTGAGAAAATCACCGAGGGACAAGCCGAGGTTTTAAACCTGACTTCCGCCGATGCCCATGCTTACACCCGGTTCCGGGCCGCTTTGCAGGGGATAGAAAAAGAGATAGATGAAGTCGCCCGAGAGTATGCCGAGGCCTATCATTTACTGGGGGGCAGGGCAGGGATCGTGGAGGTCGCCCGCGATTGGCTTAAGCGCCATGCCGTGGAATTGCCAGTTGTCACCGTGGCCGACGCCGTCGCCCTGTTGAAAACCCAGGCCGAAACCGACGGGAAGTCAGACCACCGTCAAAAGCAGCTTGCCGCCGCCCTGGATGCCTTTGCCCTGGCTTTTACCCGGGAGGTGCAGACAATCACACCCAAGCTGGTGGCGGATTACCTAATGGCGTTGCCGCTCCGGGAACGGACCAAGCGCAACCACCGGGACACTATCGGCTTTTTCAATCGCTGGTTAATTTTGCGCGGGTATCTGGCCAAGGGCACGGATTGGCTGGACGGTGTCCAAAACTACACCGCCCGCAAGTTGGGGGAAATTTCCACCTATTCAGCCGACGACATGCGCCGCCTGATTGCCGCCGCCGATGCCCGGATCCTGCCCTTGATCGTCATTGGCGGGTTTGCTGGCCTGCGCCATGCCGAGATTGCCCGCCTGGACTGGCAGGACATTGACCTTGACGAAAATTTTATCGAGGTCAAGGCGAGCAACGCCAAGACGGACACCCGGCGGATTATCCCGATCAAACCGAACCTGAAAAAATTCTTGGAAAAGCTGGTCAAAAAGAGCGGGCCAGTAATCACCGTGGTGAACACTACCAAGCAGCTTTTGAAGGCTGCCGGCGCCACGGGCGACGCAGCCAAGGAAATCGAGGCCATGGGGTGGAAGCATAACGCGCTCAGGCATACATATATCAGCGCCCGCGTTGCCGAGTCTGGCGACGTGCCCCGCGTTGCCGACGAGGCCGGGAACAGTCCGCAAGTCATCCGAACGAATTACTTGAAGCGGATGCGCCCGGCGGCCGCTGCGGAATGGTTTTCAATTGAACCGGTGGTGCCGAAGTGAATATCAACCAAGCGAAGAAAATCGCCGGCATTGGAACGAGCGTCCGAATTTTCGGCCGGGATGCGCTGAATGCGGCAGTGAGCGAATGCCTCAAGAGGATAGTCAAAGCACGCAAAAATAACGATGATGTATTGGCCGCGAAATTGAGCGAAGCCAAAGCATTGTTCACCCGTCGCCTACGGCGGAATACATGTGCCGTTTGCGGGGAAACCATCGCTCGAGGTGCAGATCACTGCCGGATTCACCGCAAGGGCCCGCAAGCAAAACAGTTGATGGGATCCGCGTTCGAAGCAGCCAAAGCCAAATCCGCGCGAAAAAATAGCAACGCCCGCGTTGGCATATCTGAGGATGAGCTTGCACCTTTCGGGTACTATGCGCCTTCGGTCAAAAAAGTTGTTGCCAAATGGCACATGATCCCCGAAGAAATTTTGCGCCATTATTTTTTCATTGTCGCCTGTCCGATTGTCTTTAGGAAAACACACTTAAATTTGCATCTGGCCGTTATATCTTCGCAGCATTTGCAGGCGGTATTTGAGCTTGCAGCAGCCGTTTCAAAACTGTGTACGGACCGGAGAAAGCCCCATCCTTGGCTCTTGGGTGGAGAGGTGGCAGTGAATGGCAAGTTTGAAACCACCGCGGAAATTCGCGCTAGAATCATCAGGCAGGGCGGACCGGAATTCACGATTGGAGCGCTGGAAAAAGCCGATAGACGACTCAGAATTTCCGCAACAAGAGCACAAAAAAAGCTTTGGCGATTTCGTTAATACAAAAATCTGAAAAAGTGTCGGAACGAAACTTGGCACGCATGGTGCAACTACAGGTTACAACATGCAAACCAACACTGTTAAAAACGAAAGCGGCGGATTAGTTGACGCCGCGCGATTACTGCCCGCAGTCTGGCAGGATCCAGCTTGCAGGCCGAGCTTGCGCTGGCTCAGGACCAACCAGCGAAATTTTCCCCATGTTCGCCTAGGCCGCCTGGTCTTTTTTGACGTCGATCAAGTCAAAGCCCATTTGCTCAAAAAGGCTGAGAAAAAGGCGGTGGTATGAGCCGCTTCTTCATGCGCCAGACCAAAGCCAGCGGTAGCACCAAACGCCGGATTGAGCGAATCATGAGGCTGGGCGAGCGTGGTGCCCGACGTGCCTTGCATTCCGCAAAGCGCCGGGAGTATTTAGAAAGGGTGGGGTATGCCGAATGAGGCAGCGCCAGCCGCCACATCTGCAGCGTTCATCCATAGCCGGCTGGACGACCTCGGTTTGACTCCGGTTCAGTTCCGGGTTTATGGGCACATCTGCCGCCGCGCCGGGCAGAAGGGATTTTTCTTTGAATCTGTGCCGAATTGCGCTGGCTTCTGCCAGGTTAATATTAAGACCGTCCGGGCAGCGATTGCCCGGTTGAGTGAGCTCGGCCTGATCCGCCTCGAGACCTGCCGACCTGGAGAAACAAAAGCATATCGCGTCACCAACATTGAGGAATGGCCACCCCTACCAATAGGATACCCAGGTATTGCAGCGGGAGGGGTATCGAATGGGGAGGGCACCCCTCCCAAAAGGGACCGGGGGAGCCGGGTATTCAAACGGGAGGCCACCCCTACCAATCCGATACCCCCAAAGGTAATCCCTGGAAGTTCATCCCCAGAAGTAAATCCAAATAAGGGGGAGAGCCGCCCCCCAGTTTTTAATATTGAGTCCGGACCGAAAATCACACCCGCCGAGCGCATCACCTTGGAGAAAGAATTGAAAACCATCGAAGAAAGGAAAAAGAAGGTCTATAACAGCGCGTCCCACGACGCCATGGGGCCTATCTACACCGCGAAGGAAAAAGAGTTGCGCGGCCGACTTTTGTTGCGGGAAGCCGAGATCAAAAAAAAGTTGGGAAGACAATTTTGAGCGTCGAACGAAACCCGCGCAACCATCCACCATGCCCACTGAATTTTCCATGCTCGCCGCCGCGATTGACGCCGACAATGGCCCGCTGCCGCCCTTCATCGCCCGGCTGATCCAACACGCGCCGGAATCCTTCGATGACGCTCGCGCCGGCCAGGTTGCCGCTGTTGTGCGCGCCATGCGCGCCGCCCGTGAGCCGGTCAATTTGGCCACCGTGGGTGGAAATTGCCCGCAGTTTTTGAGTTTCATCGTTGCCGAGCTATCCGAGCCGATGTCGCCCGAGGCCGCCGAGCATTACGCTCCAGATATTTGGCAGGCCTACGAAATCCGCCGGGCCGCCGCCATCGGGGAAGATTTGGTTAACGGTCTGGGCACCACGCCAGAAAAAGCCAAGGCCCTCATTGCCGCCGCGCGTTCCGCGCTTAACCACATTGCCAGCGAGGCGAATCCCCTCGTTGAACACCTGGCAGCCCGGCTCTATTCACCGGCCGTCAAACCGGAGGAGCCAGAACCGCGCTATTTCATCGGAACGGTCGGAATTTGCACCCCGGCCAACCTCACCACCATTTCCGCCCAGGCCAAGGCCGGCAAATCCGCCGCCAAAAGCGCCATGATGGCCGCCACCTTTGCCGGCCCCAGTATGGACTGCCTCGGTTTCCAGTCACAAAACCCCCACGGCTATGCCGTGGTGGACCTGGACACCGAGCAGGCACCGTTTGACCATTGGAATGTCATTGAGCAGGCCAGGCGCCGGGCCGGGGCCGAGCGTGTGCCCGCGTGGTTGCAATCCTACTGCCTGACCGGTTTTACTGTCGCCGACGTGCGCGGCTCGATCCGCATCACCTTGGAGCAGGCCGCCCGGCAATTCGGGGGGATCCATTCCGTTTTCATTGATGGGGTGGCCGACGCCGCCCGAGACGTAAACGACCCCGCCGAGGCGGGGGAATTTGTGGCCGAACTTCAACGGCTGGCCATTGAGTTCGATTGCCCCATCCTGAACATCATCCATGTGAACCCCGGCAGCGAAAACGGGAAAACCCGCGGGCACCTTGGCTCCCAGTTGGAGCGCAAATCAGAGACAAACCTGCGGTTGGAGAAAGACGACCAGGGCGTCACTGTTATGTGGGCGGATAAAAACCGCCGGGCACCCATCCCCAAAAGCACCGGCCCCCGGTTTGCATGGTGCGACTCCGCCGGGATGCATATCAGCACCGAGAGCCGCCAAAGTTCACGGGAGGCGGACACGATTCAAGGCCTACAAACCGAGGCCGAAGCGGTATTCACCGCCGCCGGAAAATCCGCCATTTGCTACGGGGATTTTATCACATTTTTGACAAGCGAGGTTCACGTCTCAAAATCCACCGCAAAGCGCCGTGTGGGTCAAATGTTAAAAGTTGGCGTTATCACCAAGGAAGCCTCTGGTTTTTATGTGTTTACAACAACTTAGGTTCAGGGTTCAAACTGGGTTCAAATCGGGTTCAGTGAGCCCGGTTAGGGTCATGGGTTCACCCGCCTATATATAGGCGGGAACCATGAACCCGAACCTTAAACCCAAGGAAATAACCGCATGCAGCCCACCACCAAACAACCAAGCTTGCCAGGCATCATCGATTGAAGCGAACCGCAGATGGTGACTTTGGGCCATTGGCTGATATCATCGAGCGGGGCCGCAGGCAGGCTGGCGCTAATTATATCAGGTTCCGATGGCTTCCAGTTTTTCCATAAGGATGCGGCGCATTTCCTCTTTTCTGACATCCATTATTTTTGAGATCTCAACCGCCCCAAGCCCCGCTAGCGTTGGCGGCATCTCACGGGACCAGCGGTCAAGCTCGCTGGCGTAATACCCCCCAGCTTCCCCGGCCTGGGCGTGGGCGGTGGCAAAAGGTATCAGCAGCTTTTTCCTTTCGTCACGTTCGATTTGCTTCAAGTCGCGCTCGGCTTGCAACTTTTCCAGTTTCACCCGTTTCAGCTCCTCCCCGTCCCGCTGGAACCATTTCCCCATTGCCATGATCGCCGCGACGGTTTCCCACCGGCCCTTGATGGCGCGGGGGAGAACGCCATCGGCGGCGAGTTGTTGAATTCGGCGGGTCGTCAGGGAGAACAATTTGCCGAGCTCTTCGGCGGAAACGAGGGCGCCAAGTTTCTTGGGCGGGGTGATTGGTTTGGCTGGTCTCATAGGCCATTACGAAACCGAAGCGATGTTGTAAATCGACGCATAGCGACAGGAAGGAGGGGCCCGCCGCCGTGGCAGACGCCGGCCCGGTGGCGGGCCTCCAGCGTTGCAGGATCGTTCATAGTATATCATTTAAGAAACCGAAACGATCTTGAAAAATGGGTCATAGCGACCGGCTGCAGGGGGTTTACCCCCAGCCT
>CAIZWI010000161.1 GCA_903936645.1 uncultured Verrucomicrobia subdivision 3 bacterium | reverse complement strand
CTTTGTCATGCAAGGCTGGCACACCCCGGCTTGACATTCCCCGACCAATTCCGCCCAATCACATCGCATGAAACGGCAGGCAGGCTTTACGCTGGTGGAATTGCTGGTGGTCCTCGCCCTCCTCGCGATCCTGGCCTCCCTGCTGCTGCCGGCCCTCTCGCGCGCCAAGGGCCGCGCCCAGGGGATTCAGTGCTTGGGCAATAACCGCCAGCTCATGACCGCCTGGCGGATGTATGCCGAGGAGGCCAATGGCCGCTTGCTCAGTGCCAAAGGCGGTCCCTGGCAGTGGATGGGGGGCTGGTTGGATTACCACCCGGGCAAACGCAGCAACTGGGACCCCACCGTGGACATTATGCAAAGCCCGCTCTGGCCTTACTGCGGCAAAAACACCGCCCTTTTTAAATGCCCGGCCGACCCCAGCACGGTGCAAGTCAACGGCGTCACCTATCCACGCGTCCGCAGCATTTCCATGCTCAACTGGGTGGGCGGTCGCGCGGATGGCCAGGGCCATCCCGACGGCATCGGTTTCTCCAACACCCGGCTCGGCCAGTTGCCCGGTGAATACCGGGTGTACTATCACCTCAGTGACATCCAAAATCCCGGCCCAGCCATGACCTTTCTATTCGTGGATGAGCGGATGGACAGCCTCAACGACGGCTTCTTTGTCACCGACATGCTGACCTATCCGAACACCACCGCAGATATTTGCGATTTTCCCGCGCAATACCATAACGGCGCGGCCGGCTTTTCCTTTGTCGACGGCCACGCCCAGCTTAAAAAGTGGACCACACCACCGTTGCTGCAGCCGCCGATCCACAATCAAAGCGTCCCCTACCCCACCCCGTTGACGGGCTTTAACGCCGACGCCTATTGGTTGATGGACCATGCCACCCGGCTGATTCAATAATTCAACACTCCCCGGGAAAGCCCTGTTGTCGCAATGCCTCGTACAAAACGAGCGCGACACAATTCGCCAGGTTCAGCGACCGCGAAGCCGGGTTGAACATCGGCAACCGCAACCAGCGCGTGGGATTTTCCGCCAGCAAGGCTTTGGGCAAGCCGGCCGTCTCCCGGCCAAACACCAGATAATCATCCGGTCCATACACCACGTCACTGTATTTTTGCGGACCATCGGACTCAATGAACCACAGCCGGGCCGCCGGCGGCAGTTGATCCGCAAAGGCCCGCCAGCCGGGCCAGCGCTGCCAGCGCACCTGCTGCCAGTAATCCATGCCCGCCCGCTTGAGCGAGGCATCATCCAGTTTGAAACCGAAAGGCTCAATCAGATGCAGCGTGCTGTTGGTCACCGCACACAGCCGGGCCACATTGCCCGTGTTGGGGGGGATTTCGGGTTCCACGAGGACAATATTCATGCGGGGGTGGGCGCGGTGGCGGGCGATGGTTCCGTAGTCAGGGTGCGGCGTTGGCGCGTGGGATAAAACACCTCTTGCAGCACCAGCCCATGCGCCGGCGCCGTCATGCCCGCCACGGTCCGGTCGCGGCTGGTCAGAATCGTGGCGACCTCTTCCAACGGAATCTTCCCCTGCCCCACCTGCACCAGCGTGCCCACAATGCCCCGGCACATTTTGTAAAGGAATCCGTCGCCTTCGATGGTAAAGGTATACAGCGGCCCCTGCTTCCGCAGGTCGCAGCGCGTCAGGGTGCGGACATTGGATTTCATTTCATATTCGCGGGTGCCGGCGAAGGATTTAAAATCCCGGCGGCCCACAATCATCCGGGCGGCCGCGCGCATCCGGGCGGGGTCTAATGTCACCGGAAAATGCCAGGCGCGCTGGTAGAGCAGCGGATTCATCGCATGGTGATTCCACACGTAATAGCGGTACTGTTTCCCAATGGCATCGAAACGGGCGTGAAATGCGGCGGGAACCCGCACCGCCTCAAGGATGCGAATGTCATCCGGCAGGAAGGCGTTCAAGGCCAGGGCCAGCCGCGCATCCGGAAACTTAAATTCCGCCCGCGGGATTTCCACATGGGCAACCATGCCGAGCGCGTGAACCCCGGTGTCCGTGCGGCTTGAGCTATGAATGCGCTTAACACTCGGATATAATTTACCCAGCGCCTGTTCAATTTTCTCCTGCACGCCCGTCCCGATTTTCTGCACCTGCCAGCCTTGGTAGGCAGTGCCATCGTAAGCAATCGTCAGTTTGAATTTCAGGTTTTCCATCGGGCAACCTTCATCCTGCCGCCGGCGGGACGGGCTGGGCATCGAGATAGCTTTGCAGCAGGATGGCGGCGGCCATTTTATCCACCTTCTCCTTGCGCTGGTCGCGGCGCACCCCGCCCTGAATCAAAATACGATTGGCTTGGGAGGAGGTCAGTCGCTCATCCAGGGTTTTGATGGGCACCGTCAGGGCGTTGCGCAACACCGCGACAAATGCCTCCACCTTCTGCACCGCCGGACCATGGCTGCCATTCATATTGCGCGGCAGTCCCACCAGGATGAGATCCACTTCCTTGTCCACGAGCAGTTTTTTCAAGCGGTCCAGAAATGCGGCAAAGGGTTCCGTAAGGATATATTCAATCGGCAGTGCGATGGTGCGAGTCTCATCGCTGACCGCCACACCAATGCGTTTGGTTCCATGATCAAGGGCTAAAATGCGCATGTCAGCTCGTATCCTGCCAGAAAACCGACGGGTGGCGAGTCGATTTCGTTTTGGGCCGGGTGGCCCGCCGGGGCTGTTAGGGCACCCTCACTCCCCTCGTGAACTCGGCCGGCTGCCTTAAGGACTCGACTGGGCGACGGCGTTGGCCAGACAGATTTGCCGGTAGATTTCACCGAGGGGTTTCATCGCTCGTGGCAGGCGGGGGTCGGCAAAATCCACGCTGATCAGGCCGAATTTTTTGGCATAACCAAATTGCCATTCGAAATTATCCAGCAGGGACCAGTAGAAAAACCCGCGCACCTCCACCCCGCCGGCCATGGCGGCGTGCAAAGCCTGGAGATTTTCCTGCAAATCGCGCTCGCGAAAACCCTCATCAGCGGAGGCGGAGCCGTGTTCGGTTACGTAAATGGGCAGGTTATACCGTTGCTGCATCTCCGCGAGGGCGGGAGCCATGCCCGCCGGGTGGCGTTCAAACATGTCGTCGCAATACACCCCCAAGGCGTTGAGTTCGTCATGGGAATACCCAAAAGTGGGAATTAACGGCCGGGTGTGACGATAACGGACCCGGCCGTAATAGTTTACACCCAGAAACGTGGAAACCTCCCCGCGCTTGCCCCCGAGAAAGCTCCGCAGCACAAATTGGTTGAATATTTCATGACTCAGTGCGGCAATCGCCTGATCCCACGGGGCCCAGGGATGGTAGGCGGCAAAGGTGGTCCAGTTTTTGGAAAAGCCCACCTCCACCGGCCCGGCCGACGAACCAATTTGCCGCAAGATGGGGCAGATTTGGCCATGCGCCTCCGCCATGTGGCGCACCACCCGGCGATAGGCCCTAAAGCGCCATTTTTGTTCCGGGGGAAATTCGCCGATCAAATACGAGCAGGAGGCATAGGTGTCCGGTTCGTTAAACGTGTTCCAGATGCGGACCCGGCCGCGCAGGGCGGTGGCCAGTTGGGTGGCATAAGTCACGAAAGCGCTGACCGTGGCCGGATTTTTCCAACCGCCTGCCTGCGTGATCCAGAGCGGATTGGAAAAGTGGTGAAGCACCACCATCGGCTCAATACCGGCGGCCTTGAGGCGGTCTAACTGATCTATGTAACGATAAAGTTCGGTTTGATTCAGCGGTGCGCCCGGTCCTGATTGGAGCCGGGACCATTCTATCCCCATGCGATAGGCTTTGACCCCCAACCGAACCATCCAATCAATGTCCTCAGGGTAACGGTGGTAGTGATCGCAGGCGGGATGGCAGGTGCGGCCATCGCGGGCAACGTGACCCGTCCATTCATTGGTAATATGACCTTCCACCTGGGTGGGCGAAGTAGCCGTCCCCCACAAAAATTGTGGGGGAAAGCTCAAAACCCCGTTTTTACCGCCGGTGGACATCATTATTCGCGCCAAAACATGGGTGAGACCACGGGGCACCGTCAAGCATGCAGTTGGGGCAAAACTGGCAGGATTATTTTTTCTGAGAATTTTTGAACAAATACCCGGAGAAGAAGTCAAATTGATATCTGACCATGAAGTCTTGAGTCGGCGGCGACGGCAAACCGGCAAAAGATTCTTCTCAATCAACGGGACGGCGTCGCCGTCTGTCCCGATAAATTTGGTACGGTGATCGAAAACTGGCCGGCGCCTCACGCCGGCCAGTTTTTTTTAAAACCCAACCACTTGGTTCAAATCGGCAAATTCGAAGTTGCCCGCCCCACCCACTGCTAACAACTGTCTGGCAGATGAAGGTTCGGTAAAGCGGGGGGCTGGAAAATGTCAGCGTCCAAGGCTGGAAAAAGTGACAATCCTTGGCCCTGGTTGTCGAAAAACCGCTCGACAATCAACCATCAGCGAGTAGTTTGCTCCCCATGAGAGTGCTTTCCGATTTGGCCCGCGACGCCTTGGAATTACCAGCCCCACAACGTCTGACCCTCGCCCGCATGCTGCTGGATACGACGGCGGCAGATGCCGATTTTTCCCCTCAAACTGAGGAGGCTTGGGATGATGAGATAGCGCGGCGTATGCAGACTGTCCGGGCGGGCACTCCTCTTTCCCGGAGTTTTGATCAAGTATTTGCCGACCTGGACCATCGGTTTCAATGAGGAAAATCGAGATTATCGAGGCGGCGGAACAAGAACTCAGCGAAGCCATTGCTTACTATCAGGAAATCGAATCAGGCCTGGGTTTGCGTCTGAAAGAAGAGATTCGTGCGGCCATTCAGTGGATTGGTTTAAACCCGGAATTGCCGCGCCTCCGGCCCAAGGGATACCGGAGAGTTAATTTGCGGGTTTTTGCCTATTATATCGCCTATGACATCTGGGATGACACCATTTGGATTCTGGCCATCGCTGATGGGAGGAGGCGGCCGGACTACTGGATTGAACGAAGAAAACAAAAAAAGCTAAAAACCAACCTCTAGCCGGTGCCCAGAGCCGAATTATTTACCCCCTGCCATAACCATCGTCGCAAGAATATGTTTCTCCGGTTTATCCGAGTTTCCGCTCAAGGCCTGGGGCTGCTGACCGGCTTAATCGCAGCCACGTCAACCGCCCCCGCCCAAACCACCCCGGCGGATGCCCAGCTCTATTATCGCCGCACCCACAACGGCGCCTGGCCGCCGCCCGGAATCGATTCCGCCAACCATACCGCGGAAACCACCAATACGATTCCCGCCCCGACCACCGCCCCGGTTCCGCGCGCCCAGCCGGCCATCCTTCTGGATAACGGCGTCGACCCCGCCAACCTGGGCAAGGGCGACTGGATCTGGCAGATGAACACCACCATGAGTCACCTGGGGGTGACCACCGTCCAGCAGGTGGTGGATTACGAGCAGGCGCTGGGCATGCAGTGGATCACCGTCAAGTGCGGGGACGCCGGCTCGATCTACACCCAATTTAGCAGCGATTTGATTACCCGGGCGCACGCCGCCGGGCTGAAAATATTTGGCTGGGCGTATGTCTACGGGAATAACTCGAAGGTCTATGGCAGTGGCAGCACCCAGGCCGCCAATATCAATGGCGAGATCAACGTGGCCTTGAACGCGCTGAATCTGGGGGCGGACGGCTTGATCATTGACGCCGAGATTGAATACGAAACCAACGCCACCCGCCGCGCCGATGCCACGCTCTACGCCCACACCATCAAAGCCAATTATCCCACCCGCTTCCTGGCGCACGCACCATTCCCCTACATCAATTCCCACTCCGGGTTTCCGTATTTGGAATTTGGCACCAACTGCGACGCCGTGATGCCCCAGGATTATTGGGGGGCCATCGGCATTTCCCCGGCCACCATGGTCATCAATATGAACAGCCAGTGGCGCGCCTGGCAAAACACCCTCACGGGCTTCAACACCAATGCCATCAAGCCCATTGTGCCGCTAGCCCAGTCGTATGCCCCGGTGACCGGCGCGCAGATCACTCAGTTTCTCTATTGTCTGCAAACCAACACCCCCAAGGCAACGGTGGCCGGTTATGCCGGCGTGAGTTTCTGGGATGCCCAGGAGCGCACGGCTGACATGGATGCCGCCGTGGGGGCCGCCAATTTTGGCACCAGCTCCAATCTCCCGCCTTATCTCGTACCCCAGCCAGTCCGTAGTCCCGTCTGTGAGGCCGGTTCCACCGCGAGCTTTGCCGCCACTGCCACCGGATCCGCGCCCCTGGCCTGCCAATGGCTGTTTAATGGCACTGCTATCCCCGGAGCCACGAATACGAGCCTCACCCTGTCCAATGCCCAGGCCAGCAACTCCGGCAATTTTACCATCATAGTCACCAATCTGTATGGCAGCGCCACCAGCAGTCCCGTCACGCTCGTGGTGTACCCGCCCCAAGCCACCGTGTTTGCCGATAATTTCGAGACCAATTCCGCCGCCAACTGGCTCGTCAACCGCAGTTCCAGCGACACCGCCGTCGCCTTTGGTTTTGATTATTCCAAGCTGGGCATTCCGTCCGCCCCGCATTCGTCCGGCGGTACCACCAAGGGCGTGCAGCTCAAGGCCAACCTGACCCTGGCAGCGGTGGCGGCCCTGTCAATCTCGCCCGCCAGCCAAACCTTTTCCGGAGACTATCGACTGCACTTTGATGGCTGGATTAATGTAAACGGCCCCCTGCCCGCCGGCGGGGCGAGCTCCACGGAATTTTTGATCGCCGGCCTTGGCACCGCTGGCAACCGCACGGAATGGACCGGCGCCGGTTCCACCGCCGATGGCTATTACTTTACGGCCGATGGCGATGGCGGGGTCAGTGGCACCTCCACCACCTCGGGCGATTACTGCGCGTATGCCGGCCCCGCTTTGCTGGCCTCGGCCTCCGGCGATTACGCGGCCGGAACCGACTCGACCGTGCGCGATAATGCCAACAACTATTACCTCACCGCCTTCCCCACCGGTGCCGCCGCACCCGCACTCCAACAAACCACCTACGCGCAACAAACCGGTGCCCTGAATGCCGGCACTCTGGGCCTCGGCTGGCATGACTTCATCGTGTCCCGCCGCGGCACGACCGTGGACTGGTCCGTGGATGGCACACGCCTGGCCACCATTTCCAATGCCACCTTCACCGCCTCCAATATTTGCGTCGGTTTTTGGGATCCCTTTGCCTCCCTCACGGACAACACCAACCTCAGCTTTGGCCTCGTGGACAATCTGCGCGTGGAAGTCCCCGCCGTGGCCCCGGCGATTACCGTCCAACCCACCAATGCCAGCGTGAAAGTCGCCGGAACGGCGGCCTTTACGGTGACGGCCACCGGGCTGCCCGCCCCCGCCTACCAATGGCGGCGCAACGCCGTCCCCATTCCCGGGGCAACGAATGCCACCTATGCCCTGACTGGCGTCCAAACCAACCAGGCCGGCACTTATTCGGTGCTGGTGACCAATGTGGCGGGAAGCCTCCGGAGCAGCAACGCCCTGCTCACCCTGCTGCCCGCCGCCCCAGCCCAGTTCACCACCGTCAGCGCGTTGCCCGGCCAGACCCTGCAATGGTCCGCCGTGGGCGATGCCGGCGGCTATTACATATTGGAAACGTCGACCGATTTGTCCAATTGGACACCCCTCACCACCTTGGTGGCGACTAATGGCACCTGGCAATTTACCACCGGGGCGGTAACCAACGAAGCCCAGCGCTATTTTCGTGCGCGCTCAGGGCCTTAAATGGATCAACGACCAGGAATCTGCCAGCCGGAGCGACACCACTTGCCAGTCGCTTCGCGGGACGTTAACTTCATAATATGAAACTGCGCCTTCTGATCGAGCTGGATCCAGCAACCAAGCGCTGGTCCGCCGTCTTTCCGGAACTGCCCGGCTGTACGTCCGCTGGGGATTCGGAGGCCGAAGCGATTGCCAACGCAAAAGCAGCGCTGGCACTTTGGTTCGAGCCGACTCCAATCAAGCTCAAAAAGGATTCCAAGTTAGTTGAACTTGCCCTGCCATGAGCCGGCGGTTTCCTGTATGCACTGCCAGGGAAGTCGTCAAAGTTTTGCGCTGGCATGGCTTTATTTGCGTCGGTCAGGCGGGCAGTCATCAGAAGTGGCGCCATGAAAATGGTCGCCAGGTGATTGTGGCAATTCATGGCAGCAAACCAATACCCATCGGCACTCTCAAAAGCATCATTGAAGGTAGCGGCTTGGATGTCGAAAACTTTCGTTAAGCGACTCCTGCAACCACGCCTCGGTCACCCTCGGAATATTGCCGAATGTGACAAAATTTAAATCATGCATCTCGTAAAAACCGGATTGGACATCTTGGCGGCCGAACAATTTAAACGCCTGCGCGGCCTGCGGGTGGGCCTGGTGGCCCATCCAGCCTCCGTGGATGCCTCGTTGCGCCATGCCGCCGATTTGCTCAGCACCGCTCCCGGCGTGACCCTGGCCGCGGTCTTCGGGCCTGAACATGGCTGGCTGGGTCAGGCCCAGGATCTGGAGCCGGTGGCCGAAGCCAGCGGGCCAGCCGAAACGATCCCCCGGCCCGGACCGCGGGTGATCAGCCTATACGGGACGACGGTGGACAGCCTCCGCCCCACCGCCGCCCAACTCGCCGGGCTGGACGTACTCGTGATCGACCTGCAAGACATCGGCAGTCGTTATTATACCTTCCAAGCCACCATGCTGTATTGCCTGGAGGCCGCCCAGGCCATTGGGCTGAGGGTGCTGGTGCTGGACCGCCCCAATCCCATCGGCGGGCTGCCAGTGGAAGGACCCGCCCTCCAGGCGGGCTTTGAAAGCTTTGTGGGACCGCACAACCTCGCCACCCGGCACGGCCTGACCATGGGGGAACTGGCCCGCTATTACCAAACCGCCCGGGGCCTGGATAAATCCGCCATCGAAATTGTTGCCTGCGCCGGCTGGCACCGAGCCATGTACTTCGAGGAAACTGGCCTGCCCTGGGTCCTGCCCTCCCCCAACATGCCCACCGTGGACACCGCCGTCGTCTATCCCGGCCAATGCCTCATCGAAGGCACCAACCTCTCCGAAGGCCGGGGCACCACCCGGCCATTTGAACTCTGCGGCGCCCCCTGGCTGGACGCCTCCGCCTTGGCCAGCAGACTCCACAAAGAAAACCTGCCCGGTGTACTCTTTCGTCCCACCAGTTTTCAACCCACCTTTCAAAAACACGCCGGCCAGGTGTGCGGCGGGGTTCAGCTGCATGTGACCGATCGCCAGAGCTTTCAACCGCTACGCACCAGCCTCCTGCTGCTGGCGGTCATGCGGGAACTCAGTGGTGAACATTTCCGCTGGCGGACCGAGACCTACGAGTTTGTGTCCAACCCCATCGCCATTGACCTGCTCTTTGGCAGTGACCGCGAGCGCAACGCCCTGACAACCGGCCAGTATTGGCGCGACATCGCCGCTCCATGGGACCAAGAAGAAACGGCTTGGCGGGAATCCGCCAAGCCGTTTCACATCTATCCGGATTAGTACCTAACTCCCGGGATGGTCCTCCTCCTCAAGGCAACAAGAGGAAGGAGGAGTGTTGTTGATACCAAGTCCAATCCACCGCCTGCGGATCTCCATTGGAGGCCGCACTGCCATTGGCCGCCCACGGCGAGGGAGCGCCTTGGGTGACTGAAGTGTTTTTCACATAAGGGGTTCCCCGCAGCGCCCCCATCCATTTGTGCGCTTCCCCGTGACCGTCACCAAAGGAAAAGCAATCCATGCCACCGTGGTAATTGGCGGGCACATTCGGGAAATCCGTGTTGTTCATGTCCATTTGCATCCAGCCATCATCCAGGGAATACATGGATTCGTCGGAAAAGATCCAGCCATTCACCGGGGTAAGCTTGGTAAAATCGCTCATTTTATAAAACATTTTCCAATGCTGCATGCCGGTGTTGCCCCCAATCGTGTTGGTCACTCCCGGCGTATCACACCCCATGAAACCGTTCATTGAAATACTGCGCAACCGATCCCCGTTGTCGGAAGGAATATTGTCCCCCGGACACTTGTAAACATGGATGTTGTTACCCACGTAACCGGAGAGGCAATTCCCCGTCAAAGCGGCCAGATTCGTATTCCCAGTGGAACTGGTCCAACCGACCGCCGCAAGGGAGCCGTTGCACCAGCCAGCACTTGCCGAAAGCGGGGCATTGGGCACCATGAAGTCGTTGAAGTCGCCGTTATACATGGCGCAGGCAATCTGGAGCTGATGTTTGTTGCTCAGGCACTGCGCCGTGAGCGCGCGCAGCTTGGCACGGGACAGCGCCGGGAGCAACATCGCCGCCAAAATGGCAATGATGGCGATGACCACCAGCAATTCAATCAGGGTAAAACCCGAACTTTTCTTATTTATTCTCATAACAACTGACCTAACCGGCTAAAACCAATATATTGTCAATTATCCAACCTTCAGGCAGCCCTGGGAACCAAACAAAATCAATTAATAGGAAAAAACCAGGGAACAGCCGGCCTTAAAAAAGGGCCGGGTGACGGAACCGCCGCCACCCGGCACCCCGGCGGACTGGCTGGCCATGCCAGCCAATCCGGATTTAGTTTACGTCTTCCAGCCGGTAGAACATGGTGGCATTGGTGGTTTTGGGCACCACAATTTGGTAGCTGCCCGCCGTGCCCGTAACGATGGCCGCGTTATTGGTGGTGTAAGGCCCATTCACCACGGGCGAACTGAGCAACTTGAACTTATTGGTGGCGCCCACCGGGTCAGCGGAGGTGAAAGCGAACACCATGTTGGTACCCACCACCGTCGTGGAGGCGATGACCGGCGGGGTCGGCGGCACGACTGTGAGAATGGCGGACGGCGTGACCGAGCCGAAAGCATTGGTCACCCCGCAGGAGTAGGTGCCAGATACCAGCACATTGGTGATGGTCAGGATGGCATTGGTGGCCCCCGCATAAGTCGTGCTGTTGTTGACGTTAACCCCATTGTATTTCCAATGGTACAAGGTCGGGGCGGACTGCCCGGAAGCGGTCAGCGAGAAGGTCACGGTGGAACCCGCCGGAGCAGTGATGTTGGTGGGTCCGGTGATGACTTCAACACTGGCCAGCAAACTGGTCACCGAACCGGCTGCGTCCGCGAACACCGCAAAGTAATTGGTGCCGCTGAGGAGGTTGTTCAGGGTCAGCGTGTCGGTCATGTTGGTGCCCGCCACAGAAGTGGTCTGCAAGGCCACGCCCGGATTCGTATAGCCCAAATACCAAGTGTTGGTTAGGGGCGCGGTGGCATAAGTGGCGGCCGCGTTAAAGGTCACACTTTGCCCGGCCGTGATAATTTTACCCACGGGCTGGCTGGTGATAAAGGGTGACAACTCAACCACCCGCGCATTGGAATAATAAACAAACGCACTGCCATCACTGACGTTGGGCAGCGGATTTTCATAACCCAGCATGACCACCCCATTGGAGTACGCCGTGGGGATCGCAAAGGTGCTCAAGACCAAAGCGTGATTCATGTAGAGCGAGATGTTCGTCTGGGAAGAGGTTTCCACACTGACATCCACCCACTGATTAACGGGTTCGCCGCCAAACGTGCCGTAGCGTGAAATCACCCCGCCGAACGGCGGATTCTTGAAGATGCCGCTATTGGCCTCACCAGTGTTGCTCACGAAGTCCGCAATCGACGTGCTCCCGGGCGGGGTGGGACCGGAATTGGGCAAGGGCGGGGTGGTGAAGGCATCAAAGTCAGCAGGGGTCTGCGCATCAATGCCGGCGTCAATGGCAAACCAAATGCCGTCTGAATTCGTCATGCCACTGCCGGTCCCCGGGACCACGTTGGCGGTTGGCCGCCAGCTGCAATTGGTCCCCTTGGCATCGATGCCAAACAGCGCGTATTGGCGGTCGACGGTTCCCGAATAATAGGGATTGGCCACAGCCCGGTCAAAGAGCTGCAAGTACATGCTGAAGCGGAAGGCATAATTTCCAACAAAGTTAACCCCCTGCGGAAATACGTTCACGCCCGCCGGGGCGGCCTGGTTATTTTCCACGGTGGCCTTCAAAGCCGTCGTCCACCCTTTGGCTGCCATGGTCGGGGAAACCGGGATGTTATCCGCGGCGACCGGCTTGCCGAAGGTCACCTGATAATCGTTTGTGCCACCCTGCCCGATGGCATCCGGTGAGAAGCC
This sequence comes from uncultured Verrucomicrobia subdivision 3 bacterium, assembly GCA_903936645.1. Taxonomy (GTDB): domain Bacteria; phylum Verrucomicrobiota; class Verrucomicrobiia; order Limisphaerales; family UBA11358; genus UBA11358. The sequence continues at coordinate 6,663 of CAIZWI010000161.1, read as the reverse complement.
GGAATAATTGGGAACCACCACCGGCAGCACTGTTTGCGTGGCATTCAACGCCGTGGAAGCAAAGGTCAGTGTCCAGTTGGAACTGTCCGCCGCATTAGTAAGCGGATTGGACCAGAGCACCACTTCCGAGCTGGTGGAATTATCCAACTCTGTCAGGATCACCGTCGCCGGAATAACCGAGTAAGCCACCCCTTCCTGACTCGTAAGATTGGTACCCGTGAGCGCATTGGTCAGGCTGAGGGCGATGGTAACGTTACCCGAGGCCACACTGGAAGGGGTCCGGGGAACCGGATTGCCCACAATGTTCGTAAAGCTCGAAGCCCCGCTGGGAACCGTGATAAATGGACTGCCATCAATCGGCGTCGTCGTCAGCGTTTGCGCACCGGCCGTGTAGTCAACGCCGAACACCGCCGAACCACCATAATTAAAATTGGTCACAGTGTATTGCGGAACGCTCAGGTCACCATATCGGGTTATGATGAATTCGGCGTAGTCGTTCGCCACGGCCCGGTTCATGGTGTTGCCGCCGGTTACCGCACTCAAGGCGAGCTGTTGCGGGCCGGTGTTTAAGATGGTGAGGTAGCCACTGACCGGCTCCGCCGGGATATAAGTCGTGCCGCCACGAAGAATCAGGCTTTCCGTAAAGGTCGGACCGCTGAGCGGCAAAGCTGTCGGGGTGACGGTGACCGTCGCCGTCCAGTTGCCACCTCCAGGGTAGGCCGCCGCCGGGAAAGTGACCGAGTTCGTTTTGATAATCACGCCATCCGCATTCGTTCCGGTGTTGATGGTGAAATTCACACCGTTGGTCGCCGGACCCGTCAGGGAGTAATTCACGGTCACCGGCACGCCGAGTGAATTCGTGTTGAGCGAAATGTTAAAGACCGCCGGAGTGGGCGTGCCACCCGTGGCAATATAGTTCTGGGAAGCCGTGGGCTGGGAGATCGCCAGCGAAGCCGTCACCGGCGGCAGCGCAAAGGTGAACGTGCCGTTGGTGCCGGTGAGGTCATTGGAATAAACGGTCGTCGAAGTATAGCCCAAGGAATAATACTCCAACTTGCCGGCGCCGGAGCTGTTAAAAATGATATTGTCCGCCGCATCAAACCCGCAACCACGGGAGTTGCCAGTGGCGGAAACGGTGTTGATCGGGATCAGGCTCGACACATCCGGAATGCCATTGGTCAAAAAGCAGACGTTGATCTGATTGGCAATGGTGACGCCCAGCATATACTGATTGTCCGGAGAAATGCGAATGCCGCCATATTGGCGGGAGCCGCTGGCATTGAAAGGGTCGGTGCCGTTGGGCTGCAAGGAGGTGTAGATCAAGTTGAAATTAGTGTCGTACACCTGAATATCACCGTCGGAAAAATTGGCCCGCGGATATTCCGCGATGATGTAACCATTGGTTTCCACGGCCACGTCCCCAATCTGGGAATCTTGAAAGGTGGGCAAGCCCAGGCAAACGCCCTTGTCCGGCCCGTTGGTCCAGAGCGTCAGCCCGCCGTAGATGTTCGTATTCGTCAAACCGGCACCGATTTGATATTGCAATACGTTATTGAAGAAGCCAGGAGTGGTCTGGCCTTCACTGCCCGTGTGGTAGATATTATTACCAAAAATATCCACGTACCAAAGGGCCGCGGATTGGGAGATCGGCAAATCCGGGTCAAAGGTGTAAACCACCAGATTGCTGGTGGCCAGTGAGCCCGTGATGTACACCCCGGTCGGGTCACCGTGCGTGCCGGCACTGTATCCCTGAGTTTCCCCAATCGGTCCCAAGACCACATTGGTGTACTGGGAAAAAGTGGCGTCAAACTGGTAAATCGTGGCATCCGCCGAGGCATAATCAGCCACGTAAACATTGTTGTCCGAACCGACCGTAATGTGGTAGGGCGCGGAAGCAGAACCGGCCGCCGCCGCCAGCGACCACACGCCGCCCGCCATTGGATTGGTGCCACCCAGGGGCGCTAAATTGGTGCTCAAGTCGGGTGACAACATGTAAATACCCTGATAGCGGCGATTGGCCGAATCATAAGACCCTTCGCCGTTATAGACCCGGCCGAAGGTGTTGGCGAATTTCGGATTCTTGTTCGCATCCACCCCGCGCGGCGTGCCCCACGCATAGTAGGCCCCCCCGGCGGCATTGATCTGGAAGGGCGTACCCGTGCCAACCTTATGGCAGGTAATCGTGTAGCCCGTATGGCCATTCATGGAAAACGATTGCAAACCAGCCGTCACGTTCGTGCCCGTGAGCACGCCGTCGAACGTGGAATTAGTGGTGCCGTCCTCGTAAGTAACCACCACACTACCCCCGCTTTCATTGAGGTAGAAATTGACGAAGTTAGTGCCGCCAATATTGGTGACGCTAATGCAGGAGGCAAACGGATTTGCCGAGGCGGTGAAATCCGCCAGCATTGCGGCACCCAAAATCCCTGCGGTCGCCGCAGTGGATAGTTTGCCTATGAGACAGGGGAATGGTTTCATGATAATACCTGAGTAGTTATAACTGCCAACAGTTTCAGTTGTCTGGTTTTTTTCTGGTGCACAGTCAGTTGGCCGAAAGCTGACTGCAAATTATTAATCAATTCTAGGCATTTCGGACTTCCGTAATTTCTCCCTATGATTCTAATAAACCATTTCAGGTAGGGGCATGCAAGCAATTTTTTGGAAAAATCTTGGAAACGATTTTAACAAACTTAATACATTTACTAACAGCTACTTACAACTATTTTAAGCCTGCCAAAACCCCGCCCAAAGCCCGGCTAAAGGGGGAATTAATGGACGTCATGACTAGAAATTGTGATCCGCCTGGAACGAGGATCCCCCTGGCAAGCATCCAGCCGGCGGATGCGCCATCACCTTAGCCAGGGGGTAGAATCGGTCCGGGATGGCAGGCTGTTTGCGTGCTGGCCCAGCGGGCTGGCCGCCGCGACCCCTGCCCCCGATCCCGCCGAATCCCTGCATTTTTTTAATGACACCTTCCCCGCCCGGGTGAACAATAACGGCGTGCTTATGAGAAAGGTTTTTGCGCCATGACGGTTACCCTGTTCGTCCCTTGTTTTGTGGACGCCCTGTTTCCGCGCGCCGGTATTAGCATGGTGCAAATCCTTGAACGTCTGGGCCACCGTGTCGTTTGCCCGGCCGAGGTCGCCTGCTGCGGCCAGCCCCCGTTTAATTCCGGTTATTGGGACGAGGCCCGCCCCATCGCCCGCAAGGTGCTCCAGCAATTAAAGGATGCCGAGGCCGTGGTCATCGGCTCCGGTTCCTGCGGGGCCATGGTTAAAAAGTTTTATCCCGAACTCTTCGCCGGCCAGCCCGAGGCCGAACTGGCCACGCAAATCGCCAACCGCACCTGGGAATTCTCCGAGTTTCTGGTGCGCAAACTGGGGGTCACGGATCTCGGCGCGCATTTCCCCGCGAAAGTGACCTTTCACGATGGGTGCCACGGTCTGCGCGAACTGGGCATCAAACAATCGCCCCGCGCCCTCCTGGGCCGGGTGCGCGGACTGGAACTCATCGAGATGAAAGAGGCCGAGACCTGCTGCGGCTTCGGGGGCACCTTCGCTGCCAAATTCCCGTCCATCTCCACCGCCATGGGCGAGGTCAAATGCAATTCGGCCCTGGAAACGGAGGCCGAATATATTGTCTCCAATGACTCCAGTTGCCTGATGCATATCCAGGGCTTGCTGTCGCGCCAGGGCAAGCCGCTCAAAACCCTCCATCTTGCCGAGGTCTTGAACCACGCATGAGCACCAACGTCGCCCAATTTCAGGAAGCCGCCGCCCGCGTCACCGCCGACACCCGCCAGCGGCAATTCATTCGCACTGCCCTGGGCAATTACGAAATTGCCCGCGACAAGCGCAAGGCCGCCTTCCAAAGCTGGGAATCCGCCCGCCAGGCCGCCGCCCTGACCAAATGGGAGGCCGTCAACCACCTCGACACCCACTTGGAAGAACTGGTAGCCAAACTCGAAGCCCGCGGCACCAAGGTCCATTGGGCCAGTAATGGCACCCAGGCCCGGGAAATCATTCTGGGCATCGTCGCCGCCAAGCAGGCCAAATCGATCATCAAGTCCAAGGCCATGACCTCCGAGGAAATCCACCTCAACGAGGCGCTGGAAAAGGCGGGCTTTGAGGTGGTGGAATCCGATTTGGGCGAATTCATCGTCCAGCTCCGAGGCGAAGCCCCCTATCACATCGTCTTTCCCTCCATGCACCTCACGCGTGGCCAGATCCGCGAGTTGTTTGCCCGGGAATTGGGCAGCACTTCCTCGGACAGCCCCGAGGAGCTTACCATGGTGGCCCGCCGGGTCATGCGGCATAAATATATTACGGCCGATATCGGCTTCACCGGCGGCAACTTCGCCATCGCCGAAACCGGCATGATCAGCATCACCGAAAATGAAGGCAACGCCCGCCTCACCGCCGCCCTGCCCAAAACCATGGTGACGCTGATTGGCATTGAGAAAGTGCTGCCCAAGCTCGCCGACCTCGCCCTCTTTCTGCCCATGCTCGCCACCGCCGGGGCGGGCCAGCCGCTCACCTGTTACAACACCATGTATGGCGGCCCGCGCCAGCCCGGCGAGGCGGATGGTCCGGAGGAATGGCATGTGGTGCTCCTGGATAATTTGCGCACCGAATTGCTGGCCGATGCCGAGCAGCGCGACGCCCTGCACTGCATCCGCTGCGGGGCCTGCCTGAATGTCTGCCCCATCTTTCGCAATGTCGGCGGCCACACCTACGGCACCACCTATTCCGGCCCCGTGGGCTCGGTCATCACCCCGCACCTGCGCGGCTTGCAGGATTGGAAGCACCTCTCCAATGCTTCCTCCCTTTGCGGTGCCTGCACCGAGGCCTGCCCGGTGAAGATTGACCTGCACCACCATCTGCTCCACAACCGCCGCAACGCCGCCACCGAAAAACCGGCTTTTTTGGAACGCATGGGCTATAAAATCTTCGGCATCATCGCCAACGATCCCCTGTTCTGGTCCCTCGCCAAGAAATTTGGCTGGCTGACCCAGCCGTTGCAAAAACTGGTCATGGGCACCGCGCTGGACCCGGCCCGCGCCTGGACCAAAACCCGCGACCTGCCCCCCCTGGCCCGGCAATCTTTCAAAGACTGGTGGAAGCATCGCCCATGAACGAACGTGAAAAAATCCTGACCCGCATCCGCGAGGCCTTGAAAGTCCCGGCCCCCAGCCCCGGCACCCACGCCCCGGCGAGTCATTTACCTGTCCCCGGCGTCCCTGGCTTGCCGTCGTTGCGCGTCCCGGCCCCCACCACCGCCGCCCCGGTCGAGGCCCGTCGCTGGCTCCCCAAGGTCGGACCCGGCTTCCCGGAACAACTGGCCTTGTTCGCCCAAAATGCCGCCGATCTCAAAGCCACCTTTCAAATCTTCGCCAATTGGACCGAGCTGAACGCCGCCTTGGTGCAATTACGCGACGCCGAAAACTGGCAGCGGGTGGCCAGCCACCAGTCGGAATTATCCAGCCAGGCCTGTGCCGCGTTGCAGCGCCCCGTCTGCTGGACGGATAAAGGTTACGACGTGCTCGCCTTGGAATCATGCGATGTCGGCGTAACCGAGTGCGACGCGCTTATCGCCCAAACCGGCAGCGTGCTCGTGACCAGCCGCAGTGCCGGCGGCCGGGCCTTGTCCGTGCTGCCCCCGCACCATGTCGTCATCGCCCGCCGCGAACAACTCGTGGCCGACCTGCCCGCCGCCTTTGCCCTGCTCCAACAAAAATACGCCCCGGAATTCCCCAGCATGATGGGCTTTATCACCGGCCCCAGCCGCACCGGCGACATCGAACGCATTCTCGTCCTCGGCGCCCACGGCCCCAAGAAACTCACGATATTTTGTGTGTGACCCCAAAGCCGGATCATGAAACAGCCTGAGCCACCCCCACCGGTGCCCGCCCGGGGAATCCTGACCATTCCCCAACCAAATCTGGTGACCAGCCTGACGGAAAGTTTTGGCCTGAGTCGCGGTCTGGCCGTGGCGGTCCTGGCCATTTGCAGCCTCCTGCTGGTGGGCGCCGTTTTTTTCTTCGTGCATTCCGCGCCTCCGGGCACCATTACCATCACCAGCGGCCCGGAGGGCAGCCTCTTCTACACCAACGCCTGCAAGTATGCAGCCTTGCTGCGGGCCCAGGGCGTGAATTTGAAAATCCTGCCCTCGCGCGGCTCCCTCGAAAATTTACAGCGTCTGGCGAATGGCAACGTCCCGGTGGACGTGGGTTTTGTGCAAGGCGGCGTCACCAATGAAACCGCCGGCGAACTCGTCTCCCTCGGCAGCGTCGCCTACCAGCCGCTGCTGGTCTTTTATCGCGGCGCACCGGTGGAAACCCTGGCGGGTCTGGCCGGCCGGCGATTGGCCATCGGCCCGCCCGGCAGCGGCACCCGTAACCTGGTCTTAACCCTGCTCAAGGCCAATGGCATTCAGTCCGGCGGCACCAACACGCTTTTGGACTGGGATGCCGCCACCGCCGCCCAGGGCTTGCTGGCGGGAAAAGTGGACGCCGTGTTTTTGATGGGTGAAGACGCCTCTGCTGCCATTATGCGGCAACTCCTTCTGGCATCCGATATTCAATTGCTCAATTTCCCCCAGGCCGAGGCCTACACCCGCCGGTTCAACTACCTGAGCGTTCTCAAATTACCACAAGGCGGCATT
>CAIZWI010000160.1 GCA_903936645.1 uncultured Verrucomicrobia subdivision 3 bacterium | reverse complement strand
GCGTTCCTGATAGAGCCAGCTCAAGGCATAGCCGAGGAAATAGCGTTGAATGGGGGTAAAGCCGCCGATCTTTTCGCCCTTTTTGTACTGCTCGGTTTTTTTGAAAGCATCGAGGCCCAGTAAGACGCCACCATAGTCGGCCAGATTTTCGCCCAGGCTGGCGGGGCCATTAATGTGCAGGCCGGGCAGGGGCTCGTAGGCATTGAACTGGGCGACCAGGACGGCCGTGCGTTTTTTGAAACGGGTGGCATCCTCGGTGGTCCACCAATCTTTCAAGTTGCCCGCCGCATCAAACTGCCGGCCCTCGTCATCGAAGCCATGGGTGATCTCGTGGCCGATGGTCGAGGCGGCCGCATAGCCGTAGACCAGGGCATCATCGAGGTCCGCGTCGCGCAAGCCCGGCACGGTGAACATCGCGGCGGGCAGCACAATCTCGTTATTCGCCGGTTCGTAATAGGCATTGTAAGTCTGCGGGGTCATTTCCCACTCCGTGCGGTCCACCGGTTTGCCAAACTTGGAAATCATGTCGTTGAACTCCCAGCGGTCAGCGTTCATCATGTTTTCGCAATAGGAATTGGTGCCCACCACCAGTTTGGAGTAATCCTTCCATTTGTTGGGGTAGCCCACCTTGGCGGTGACTTTGGCGAGTTTCTCCCGGGCGCGGGCCTTGGTGGCGTCGCTCATCCAGTCCAGCCGGTCAATGCGCTCGCCATAGGCCGTGCGAATGGCTTCGACCAGGTCGGTATATCGCTGTTTTGCCGCGGGCGGGAAATATTCCTTCACAAACACCTTCCCGAGCACCATGCCCATGGCCCCGCCTTGGGCATCCAGCACCCGCTTCCACCGGGGCCGCTGCTCCTCCTGGCCATCCAGCACCTTGCCGGTGAAGGCGAAGTCTTCATCCACCCAGGCTTGGCTCAGGAAGGGCGCGTAACCTTCCACCAGATGCAGGCGCAGGTAATCTTGCAATACCGGCACCGGTGTCTTGCGGAGCAAACGGTTCAGCGCCGTGAAAAATTCCGGCTGGCCCACAATCACCTGGTCTGGATGCAACCCGAGGCCGGCCAGGCGTTGCTCCCAGGCAATCAAGGGGGTGTGCGCCTGGGTCAGTTTGGCGGGAGTCATCTTGTGATAATTCTTTTCCGGATCCCGCAAATCCGCCAGTTTCCGCGAGCCCTTGGCCAGGGCGGTCTCGAATTTCATCACTGCCTTGGCCGCCTCGTCCGCCGCTTTTTCCGGGCGACCCATCAGCCGTAACATCCGGGACAGGTGCGCCACATATTCCTGACGCACCTTGGCGGTGCCGGCTTCCGGGTTAAAATAGAAATCCCGGTCCGGCAAACCGAGCCCGCCTTGCGAAATGTGAACGGACATTAGGTCGCTCTGCTTTTCGTCCTGGTTGACCGACACATCACAAAATCCCTCCACGCCGAGCGGATGCAGGGCAAATAGCACGTCCAGCACGTCCGTCAGCGACTTGATCCCGTCAATGGTCGCGAGTTCGTGCTGCAACGGGGCCAGGCCCTGGGTGTCGGCCTTGGCTTCATCCATGGCGGTGGCCCAAAAATCACCGATTTGCTGCTCATCCGTGCCCGTGGCGGGGTGGTTTTTGGCGGCCTCCTCATTGATGGTCCGTAACTTCACGTACAGATCCTCATCGACCAGATGGCCGATGCCCCAGCCGGACTCGGAGGCAGGGATCGGATTCCGGGCAAGCCAGCCGCCATTGGCATAGGTAAAAAAGTCGTCACCCGGATCCACCTTGGGGTCCAAGTTGGTCGCCAAAATGGTTTCGTCGGTAATCATGACCGTTCCGGTTGACGGCGACTCGGCCTTCGCTGGCGCATTTCCTGCGGTTGTCATAATCAATGTCACGGCCAAAACCCCGGCGGTAAATCGAAATAAATCATGCATCATAAATCAGCCTTGTTTGAGCTCCCCAGCCAATCCGGAAGAGGAGTCATTACTTTAACCAAAGCTCCCGGCGACAAAAGCTATTTCATGCTTTCAACCATGATCAGGTCGTTTAAAACACGTTTTTGGGGGGAGCCTGTTGGAGGTCGGGGTGAGGGGGGGCTCGACGCGCCTTGACGGGTTTTTACCGTATTTTAGCATAACTGATTAAAATACAATCAGTTACTTGAGTTGTGAGGGGGTTGACGGGACCTGACGACTTGGGATAGTCACGGGGTTTTAGGTACGGGGCGCGGGTTGAAACAACACGGCTTAAACTCGGGC
>CAIZWI010000159.1 GCA_903936645.1 uncultured Verrucomicrobia subdivision 3 bacterium | reverse complement strand
CCGGAGGTCTGGGATGCCACTCCTCTGCGGGTCTTTTCCTTCCTGGAAATGACCGGCATCAAAGCCCGCCGGGAGCCCTCAGAAATATTGCAGGAAGCAATGGATATAATCGAGTCGCTGGCCCACGCACGCAATCGGCTGGGCCTGTCTCCCCATGCACCCTATTCCACCCGGGCCGAGCTGCTGCGACTGACCGGCCGGCTGGCCCGCAAGCACCGCTGGCGGGTGTGCACCCATGTGGCGGAATCGGAACAGGAATATGAGATGTTCCGGCACGGCCGGGGAGCCATGTATGACTGGCTGCGGCGCAACGAACGCGACAATTCGGACTGTGGCCTGGGCTCGCCCGTGCAGCATTTGGCCCGTCATGGGCTGCTCAGCGATCACCTGCTGGCCATTCATGTTAATTACCTGGCCCGGGGCGATGCCCAGCTGCTGGGGCAGCACCAGGTTCATGTGGTTCATTGTCCGCGCAGTCATGAATACTTCCGCCATGCCCCGTTTCCGCGCGCCAGCCTGGAACGCGCGGGTGTCAACGTGTGTCTTGGTACGGATAGTCTGGCCACTATGCGCAAATCCGGCCGGCAAAAGCCCGGTCTGGACATGTTTGAAGAAATGCGCCAGCTAGCATCCAAGGATCCCGCCTTGCGACCCGAGCACATCTTGCGCATGGCCACCGTCAATGGCGCCCGGGCCCTCGGCATGGCTGGTAAAATTGGCGAAGTGGCACCCCTCGCGCAGGCTGATCTGATTGCCATCCCCTATGCTGGCAAAAAGGCCGGGGTTCATGCAGCCATTATCGCCCACACAGGGCCAGTGCACGGTGCGATGATCGATGGTCGCTGGGTTATTCCACCGGCCGTTTAGCCGGCGTCCCTGAGCAAACGTTCACAGGCACAGGGTTGCCGGTTACTCGTTTCGTCCATTCCGTGTCATTGCCCGGCTGCTCGTTTCAGTTGGTGAACAGTGAGATCTGTTGGAATTACTTATTAGGCTGTCTCAACGGTCCGAAATTGCCTTCTTCACAGCAGGCCACAAAGCCCTCCGTCACTGTTTTGAGTTCTTCCCAACGGGCCCGAATCTGGCGGGCCTCCGCGGGGGTGATTTTTTCATCGGCCGTGGCGGCGGCGATGACGTGCAATAATTCGGCAAATTCCTGCACAATCTGGTTCGTGGCCGGCATCAGCAGGTTGGGGTGCGGAGCGTTCCGCGGGTTCCTGATGAAAAACCCACCGGCATGCTGGCATACCCACTGGACGAGGCGCTCGTCACCGGTGCTTTTCACCAAGGCTTCCATTCGGTCCAGGGGGTTGATAGTGCCACTGCCGGCGGCGTGGTCAGGGGGCTCCGCCCATTTGTAAAGCATCGAAGGGGACAGACCGAGGGCAGCGGCGACCTGCTTGGGCGGGGTCCGGGCAAACACTTCGCGCAACAACTCGTAGGATTGCATTATGGCAAAATGGCGCAAGGGCAGGGGGGAAGTAAAGCCGTAAGGCGAAAGGTTCATGCTCGGTTATAAATCAACCCGCATATTGTAAATGAATCCCTCGGCCAAAGATGGTTTAATGGCTTTGAGGTTAGGCCGGAGCCGTGCATAAGCTTTGCTTTTGTGCTTGCAATTGCCCGAGGTTGGGTCTTAGCTCAATACCGCAATAACCAGTGAGTCATTTATGATCATCTACATTATCTGCTTGGTTGCTGGATTGATCTTCACCTTGTTTAGCGCCCTGGCTGGGCATCTTTTCGGCGGTCATGGGGAGGCGCCAGTGGGCACGGATGGTCAGGCTGATAGCGGGTTGGGAAGTGACGGGATTCCGGGAATTTCCTTGTTGAGCCCCACCGTGCTGGCAACTTTTATCACGGCATTTGGTGCTTTTGGCCTCATTTTGTGCAACATCCAAGTCACCAGCAGTCCCTGGGTGAATTCTCCGCTCGCTTTTGTGGGTGGTCTGGCGGTGGCTTTGGTGGTGCTGTGGATGTTTAATGCCATGTTCAAGCGCACCGAAGGTTCCAGTGAATCACGGGTATCCCAACTGGTCGGTCAGCGGGCGGCCATTGTTTCGCCGATTCCTATCAATGGCGTGGGTGAGATTTCCTACACACAAGCGGGCTCCCGGTACTCGGCTCCGGCGCGCGAGGAGCACGGTCAACCCGTGGCTAGCGGCCAGACGGTTAAAATCACCCGCATCGTTGGCTCTCAATTTTTTGTCGAACCCATTGCCTGAACTCTGGCCTCCTTTTAATCTCCTAAATCCTACCAATCTATGACTGTCACCCCCATGCTGGCGGAAATTCCGGTGCTGACGACGATCATCATCGGGGTCGCCGCCATCCTGTTCGTTTTCTTCGTCTTTGTCGTTATTTACGCCAGCCGTTATACGAAAAGCGGCCCCAACCAGGTGCTGGTCATCTCCGGCAAAAAACGCACCATGCTGGAGGCGGATGGCACCACCCGCGAAGTGGGGTTTCGCATCGTCAAGGGTGGGGGGCGCTTCGTCTGGCCAATCTTTGAAAAAGTCGACATTCTCTCCCTGGAATTGCTTACGATAGATGTGCAGACCCCCGAGGTTTACACCAGCAAGGGGGTGCCGGTAAAGGTGGATGGCGTGGCGCAAATCAAGGTCAAGGGGGATGATATTTCCATTGCCACCGCCGCAGAGCAGTTTTTGAGCAAGGGCGTCGACGATATCAAGAACATCGCCATGCAGACGCTCGAAGGTCATTTGCGCGCCATTCTTGGCACCATGACGGTGGAGGAAATTTACCAGAACCGGGATGCCTTCGCCTCCAAGGTGCAGGAGGTGGCGGCCGGCGACATGGCAAATATGGGGTTGACCATTGTCAGCTTCACCATCCGGGATATTCGCGATACGCAGGGATATCTGGATGCCCTCGGCAAACCCCGGATTGCGCAGGTCAAGCGGGACGCCGTCATTGCCCAGGCCGAGGCCGACCGGGATTCACAAATCCGCTCCGCGCAGGCCAAACAGGCCGGGCAGGAGGCCCAGTTCGCGGCGGACACCAAAATTGCCGAGGCCCAGCGCGATTACCAATCCAACGTGGCGCAATACCAGGCCACGGTCAACGTGCAAAAAGCCCAGGCTGACCTAGCCTACGATCTTCAGAAATTCAAAACCGGTCAACTCGTCAAGGCCGAGGAAGTTCAGGTCAGCATTGTCGAGAAGCAAAAGCAAATTGAATTGCAACAGCAGGAAATTCTTCGCCGGCAGCGTGAACTGGAAGCCACCGTGCAAAAACCTGCCGATGCCGAGCGGTACCGGGTGGAAACGCTGGCGAATGCCCGTAAATTTCAATTAGAAACCGAGGCTTCCGGCACAGCTTCCGCCACCAAGGCCACCGGTTTTGCCAGCGCCGATGTAGTGAAAGCCACTGGTCTGGCTGAAGCCGATGCCAACCGGGCCCGGGGTTTGGCCGAGGCCGCTGTGATTGAAGCGCAAGGCAAAGCCACCGCCGAGGCGATGCGCGTCAAGGCGGAATCGTTCAAACAATACAACGAGGCGGCGGTCATCGAAATGATCATGCGGGTGCTGCCCGAAGTTGCCGGCAAAATCAGCGAGCCGCTTTCCAAGACCGAGAAGATGGTTATTATCAATGCTGGCAATGGACCGGGCGGCGGAGCCAGCAAACTAACCAGCGACGTGACCACCATTATCAGTCAACTGCCCCCGATCATTGAAAGCCTAACCGGGGTGAAATTTGAGAAACTCATGGAACAAGTTCCCGCGCTTAAAAAAGCGATGGGACCAAATGATCCAGAAGCCAAAGCCTGAATCCACCTTAACCTTATGATCTTTTGTTGCCTCCCGGTGGTTCTGCCCATCATCCTCATTGCCAGCATCTTTTGGGTTTGGATGCTCGTGGACTGTGCCACCAAGGAACCAGACCAGGGCAATGACAAAGTAGTTTGGATTTTGGTAATCCTTTTCACTCATTGGGTGGGAGCGCTGCTTTATTTCCTGATCCGCCGGCCGGAAAGGATTCGGGATCACGGTCGATGATGATTTTCGTATGCGCCTCTTTGAAGCCATCGTGGATGCCAATCACCGCGCAGTTGCCGGTGACACAACCGCGGGGCTTCATCCTGCTGATTTTGCACACGAATTGCCGATCATTGCCCTGACCTGTATTGATCCCCGGTTAAATGCCTTTTTCCCAAATGTACTGGGTATTCCGGCGGATCAATTCATATGGCTGCGCAACGCCGGCAATATCGTCACCGGCACCATGACCAGCACCATGCGCTCGCTGGCTCTGGCCTGCGCCGTCAAGGAGGGGCGGGAAATTGCCGTCATCGGCCACACGGATTGTCATGTCAGTCAGACCCCCACCATGATCTTGCTGGACAAACTCAAAAATTTGGGCGTGGAGCGCCGCCATTTGCCGGAAAATCTCAATGAATTCTTTGGCACCTTTGCCTCGGAACGCCAGAATGTCATCAAGGCCTGCGGCTTTGTCCGGGAAAGCCCCCTGATTGGCCCAAAAATTCCCGTTCATGGCTTGGTCGTGGATATTATGAATGGCCGGTTGGACTGGATTGTCAACGGTTACCAGACGTGGCAAACCCTGCCCAAGGCCGGTTTGATTGACCTTAGCCAGTCTGGTGCCCCGGCCATCGGTGCGCTCAGTGCTATGGCCGCTTTTGATTTAGGCGAAATGAAATTCCCTGACCAGCGCATCGGCGATGCCGCCGGCCAGCGCGATTTAGGCGACATTAAGCCCATGGTTTCGTCCGCCGCCGCCATGGCCAAACCCGCGACATCGCCTGCAGCTATCCCCCTTGGCAGCCAGACTGAGCCCCCAATGCCAATGCCGCCGCCCGCCGACTGGGTAAAACCCGGACAGACAAAAACTGGCGAAAATATCAATAAAAAGCCCTTGCCACCACCCATTCGGCCCCGGATTCTGGGCCGAAGCCAGCGCTAAATTCACGGCTCAAATAAAAATGTGATTCGTGATTGAATTTGGAAACGAATGCGTTACACTTCGCACTCCAATGGTTCGGGGCGTAGCGTAGCCTGGCTAGCGCGCTTGCTTGGGGTGCAAGAGGTCGAGAGTTCAAATCTCTCCGCCCCGACCATTGTTATCGCGCTTTCTCTCCGTTTTTCGGACTGCCGTCTTTTTTACCAACCCACGTCTTTTATCGCTGAGGCGATTTTGCCGGGGGAACGGCGCAGGCGCCAGAATCACATTTTCGACCAAACAATTTGCCGATGCTGATGCGGTTGCGGGCAAACCAGTCATAGCTCACAT
>CAIZWI010000158.1 GCA_903936645.1 uncultured Verrucomicrobia subdivision 3 bacterium | reverse complement strand
TGACCTCACCACGAACATAATACACCCGGTCGCCGGTGCTGACGGAAACGGTCAAATGGGTGTAGTACTTGGGAACATACATATCATGAATGATATTTTGCAGTTCGCCGGCAGTTTTGCCCACTGCGGGAACGTGACCAATATCATTCATTGTAATCGTCCCGTCCTCCTTGATGGTCTCAATGTGGGGAGTAATTTCCTCGGGTGGTCCGGAGAGTGTAATGGTGAGAACGTCACCTACATTCAACCGGGCAACCTCAGCGGCAGCGAGATGATTGTTAAAAACCGGATCAACCGGGGTGGAGGAACAACCACCGAAAAGCAGTGCGGATACCAGCAGTCCCGCGGCAAAAAATATGCGTGAAAATAACGTCATGGGATTAATCAATAAAACTTTGGTCGGCTGATCAATATTTTTGTTTGATGCCGGTCGCCTCGGTGTCTCCCGAAGCGGACGCCTTGGATCCAGGTGCGCTCCCGGGTTTGGATGCTTCCGCTTCCTGCTCCTTCTCATTGCGGGAGTAGTAATAATCGTGGTAATAACCACTGTAGTAATAATAGCTTTCGTCCTGCGACATGTTGATGTTATTCAACACGATACCCACGAAATTGCCCCCAACTTTTTCAATCATCTGCTTGGCGCGGATGTTCATGGGTTGCGGATAGCGGCGGTATTGAATGATCTGAACCACCAGGTCCATTTCGCTGGCCAGAATGGAGGCATCACTCACGCCGAGAATCGGCGGTGAATCAAAGAAAATATAATCATACCGCTGCTTTAATTCCGATACCATCTCCTTCATTTGACCGGAACCCAGGATCCCCATCGAGCTGTTCGGCAGCTTGCCGCTGGCCATGAAATCCAGCATGGGCACGTTGGTGGTTTGAATCACTTCGGCAATCGTATTTTGCTTGAGCAAGTAATTCGTCAGACCGATGTTGTTGCCGACCCGCAATAATTTGTGCAGCGTGGGGCGGCGCAAGTCGGAATCCACCAACAAAATGCGCTGACCAGTTTGTGCAAATACGGTGGCCAAATTCAACGTGGTCGTGGATTTACCTTCACCCGCCCCTGCGCTAACCACCACGATGCTGTTTAATTTGTCATCCTTTCGGGAAAACAGAATGTTGGTTCGGAGCACCCGATAAGCCTCGGCGTGTTTGCTCTCCGGTCCTTCGTCAGCCAGGATACCCACATTTTGCGGAATAACCCCCAGCACCGGCGCCTGGAACGCGCGCTCGACATCGTCGATGGTCTTCACACTAGTGTCCAAATACTCAATGAAAAACGCCAGACCAATGCCCATAATCAAACCGAACACCAAGCCCAGGCCGATATTCATCGTTTTATTGGGTTTCACCGGCGCATCCCCGGGCCGGGCATAGTCAGTGATCATTACAAGTGAGGTGGCCGGAATGACCAAGTCCACCTTGATACTCTCAATCTTGGCGGCCAATTGCTTGTTGAATTCCTTCAACGTTTCCAAATTGCGTTTTTCGTCCCAATACGGCTGACCGCGCTCCTGCTCCTGCTGATCCGTGGCTTTGGCCTGATCCACAGCTTCTCGCAAGGCCTGCAAAGCAGCGTTTTTGGATTTCACTTCGCTTTCCAATGCGCGCATGATGCCGATCACCCGGGCATCAATCTCGGCCGTCAATTCAGCCAGCATGGACTGCAAGCGGGTGATGTGCAGATCAGCCGGTGCGTAATCGTTGGTGTACGTAACGTATTGCTGTTGAGTCGCATGCAATTTACCGAGCAAATCACTTAGCATTGGGTCACTGGTCACGGTGGGGAGCACATCGCGCAACTTTTCATTGTCCAGCCCTTTTAACTCCTCCAACTGGGTCAGTAATGATTTGTAGGTGCGTTCACCCTCAATCATCTGTTGATTGTAAGTTTGCAGCATTTGCTGATTGATCGTCGGCGTGGGCATCACCGAATTAGGGTCCATGTCCACGATTTTCAACTTGCCGCGCAAATACTCCACATTGGTTTGGCTTGCCTGAATCTTGGCATCGGATTGCTTAATCTGCTCCTCAAGTTCTCGCAACCCACCCAAGGTATACTCTTTCCGGGTGTTCAAACGGTATTCTTGATATGCCACGGCAACGGTGTTGGCCAGTTTGGCAGCCTCTTCCTTGTCATCACTGTAAACCATGATGGAAATCAACTTGGTATTACGAACTGGCTGTAACACCATCCGCCGCTTGAGAACATCAATGGTTTCCGTGGTTTTGAGCGGTTCCCCATTGTTGTATTTCTTGCCCCAAACCACATTCAGATTGAGCTGGTTGACCACATTGCTCAAGACGACCTCGGATTGAATAATTTCAAAGGTCGTTTGGATGAAGAATGGGTCGTAAGGGGATTGGGTGGCAGGATTACCAGTGCTGCTATTAATATCGCCACCACCATTCTCACCTTCCACCTTGATGCGGCAGGTGCTGGCGTAGGATTCCGGCAAAATAAAAGTTACGGCCGTGGCAATGATGGCCGTGATCAGAAAGACCGTAATGATGATGGCTTTGCGAATCCGGATGATGCGCCAGTAATCAAGGAAATGTAATTTAGCTTCCGGGGGCGGGGCACTCTGATTTTTAAACGAATCCATATCTTAAATAAAAATGGGAGCCCGAGTTAATACTTGGCTCCCATACAAATCAATAAAAACATCACTCAAATTCCGGACAAATCAATAAGCCACGTTAATACCGAGGTAGAAACGATTCCGTTCGTAGGCTTGGGAAGTTCCGGTCGGGGCAGTGACATTATCGTAATTATAACCCGCTTCGGCCGAAAAATGGCGCGTAAACGCATAATTAGCGTTCAAACCGAGACTGTAGTCCGTCTGATCCTGACCGTCATACTGCCCCCCGTTAAAGGTAGAATTCATCCATTTGCCAATCACTGACACCAGTAATTTTTGAGTGATGTGATGGTTGATGGAAGCGTAAAGGGTGGAGCTCAACTGGTCCTGGGTCAGGCTATTGTTGAGGGTATTCACCGAAACCACATCAGTCGCATTGCGGGTTTCCGTAAATCCCACCTCGAGATTGCAGCCAGGCCGGTAAGTATAAATCAACGAGAGATCAGCGTAGGGAGACAGATCCGATGTATTTTTCAATGGATCATTGATGGTTTCATGGTACTGCACACCCACCCGGCCCGAGCCCACCAAATTGGGCAGAAAATTATGCTGCAGGCCCACATAACCATAATGGTTAATGTTATCCCGGGAGTCACTATAGTAATTATGAATCCCGCCCGGTCCGTATTGCCCAATCACCGCGTTATCCGTATAATTTTCAATCTGAAACTGATACCCGATGAATGCCATCGTTTCAGGGGCAAGGTGCCACTGAAGATTCAGCTGAGGTGAGTTCTGGATACGGTTTAACTGCGCCGAGTAGGTGGATTGATCCGAGTACTGGTAAAAATTATTGGCGTAAACCAATTCCGAGCTAAAAGTGGGGGTGACGTCCGTATGCAACGTGAGCTGACCACTATTAGAAATGTTATTACCATTCAAACGGCGGGCATTGGCTGCATCAAAACCAGGCTCCTGGCCAGAATTAAAATTATCGCTCGCCTTCAAATCCCAACGCTCAGAGAAAGCATGATCCACCCAAACATTAACCGTGTGGCTTTGGTCGTATGGATTGACGTTAAACTCATCACGCTGCTGATACCATTGCAGCCCATAGGAATATAGAAAGCCAATCTGCGTCTGGGTCAGCGGAATGGTGGCGGTAATCGTCGGGGCCAGTTCAATCCCGAAACTGCCTTTGCGCGCAGAGCCATTGGAATTGGCACCAACACTATAGTTGTCATCATAAAAGCCACGGAGCGATGCGGAAGCGTTCCAGTTCTTGACGTCCCCCAGCATGGAAGATTGTGCCCCAGCGGACATTCCAACCCCCACAACCCCGGAGGCGGCAAGGCCAATTGATACAACAATTTTATTCATATTTACTAAATTCCTCATCCACACGCAAAAACTGATCGCAAATAAGCAGCCTTTAAATCACAACTGCAAGAACCTTAACATCAGGACAACCCTGCCGTCAAAAAGAAAATTCGCTTTTCACGCTCTTTTTCGAACCTTTTACGCGGTCATTTTCACGACCATCATGTTTTGCTAAGCTACTCAAAACATTTAGTTTACGTCAAATCTGACTACGCTTGTCCCGCAACGCCTTTACGACACCGGAATAGGACAACTGATTGACCACCTGCTTTTTCTCCAGCCAGCCTTTCCTCGCCATGCCTGCCCCCAAGCGCAAATACCCCGCATGCTCATTCCGATGAGCATCGGGATTAATCACACATTTGACCCCCTTGCTTTTGGCATAGGGCCAGTGCCGCCAGTCCAGGTCAAACCGCCACGGGTTGCAGTTGAGTTCCAGCCAGGTACCGGTGGCGGCACAGGCCTCGATAACCGCCAGCAAATTCACCGGATAGGGCTCCCGACGCAAGAGCAACCGCCCCGTCACATGTGCCAGCATATGGACATGCGGGTTTTCCGCCGCCCGAATTAAACGCTTGGTGTTCTCCGCTTCCTGGCTGGACGGCACATGCAAACTCGCCACCACCACGTCCAACTCCGCCAGCAGGTCGTCATCAAAATCCAGGCGGTCCTTCAAAATATCCACTTCCGACCCGGCCAATAGTCGAAAATCATTCCCCTGCCCGGCTAACTTCTCGTTAATCCCCCGGATCACCTGAATCTGCTCCCGCAGGCGCGCGGCATCCAGCCCGTTGGCTTGGAACGAGGATTTGGAGTGGTCGGTGATTGCCCAATATTCCAACCCCAGACTGGCCATGTAATCGGCAATTTCCTCCAAGGTATTGTGACCATCGCTCCAAGTGGAATGATTATGCAGGGAACCTTTCAAATCGGTCCATTCAATCAAACGAGGCAGTTCATTGGCCTCACCAGCCAGGAATTCCCCGTGGTCCTCCCGTAATTCCGGCGGAATGTAGGGCAGGGCCAGCGCGCCAAAAATGTCCTCCTCGGTGGGGCAGTCCACCCGCAGAGCGGGGTCCCGGGTTTCTTCCTGGGAACGGAACAAGCCATACTCATTGAGGCGCAGTCCCCGGGCAATGGCCCGTTGCCGCATGACAATGTTGTGTTCCTTGCTGCCCGTGAAATAGGCCAGGGCAAACGGAAATTCGGTGTCGCTCACCACCCGCAGGTCGCATTGAATGCCCCCTTCCAGAATCACACTGGCCTTGGTATCCCCTTGGGCGATCACCTTGATGATGCCAGGCTGGGCCACAAAAAACGCAATCACTTCCACCGGGGTTTTGGACGAAGCCAGCAAATCGATGTCGCCCACCACTTCCTTGAACCGCCGCAAACTTCCGGCGGTACTGCACCGAATCACCGCCTCGCACGCCCGCAAGGCTTCCAGCAGCGGTTCCGCGACATTGAGTGAGTCGGATAACAAATGTTTGGCAGCGTAAGTCCGGTGGCGTTCGATGCCTTCCAATAGGTTCGTCTGGGTTTTCTCTCCAAAGCCCTCCAAATCAGCCACTTTTCCAGCTTTGCAGGCGGCCTCCAACTTTTCCACGGAATCCACGTCCAGATGTTTGCGGAGCGCCTGAATTTTTTTGGGACCCAAACCCGGAATTTCCAGCATCGCAATGAGGCCGGCGGGGATGGATGCCTTGAGTTCCTCGTAGTATTTCAGCCGTCCAGTTTCCACCAGTTCAGTAATCTTTTGCTCCAGCGCCGCGCCGATGCCCTTGATTTGCCCCAGGCGTTTTTCCGCCACCACTGTGGCCAGCGGTTCGCCCAAGCCCTCCAAGGTGCGCGCCGCATTGCCATAGGCCCGCGTTTTGAAGGGGTTTTCCCCGCTCAATTCGAGTAAGGTCCCGATTTGCAGTAAAATTTCCGCCACCTGCTCTTTATCCATCCCTCCAACATGCGGGTGAAACTTCCAAGTTTCAAGCGGCGGTTTTTTGTGGCACCCTGACGGCATGTCAAAAATAAAAAATTGGCCGGTCGCCCTCACGATCGCCGGCTCGGACAGCGGCGGCGGCGCGGGCATCCAGGCCGACCTGAAAACCTTTGCCGCCCTGCGGGTTCACGGCACGAGTGCCATCACCTGCCTGACGGCGCAAAATCCCCGGCGCGTGCTGGCGGTCACGGCCTGCCCGCCCGCGCAACTCCTCGCCCAAATCACGGCCATCTGGGAGGAATTGCCCCCGGCTGCCGTGAAAATCGGCATGCTTTTCAACCTCGCCAACATCCGCCTCCTGGTGAAATTCTTCCAGGATCATTCTGGAATCCCCTTGGTGATTGACCCGGTACTGGTCTCGACCAGCGGCACGCGGCTGCTGCAACCGGCCGCCACCCGGGCCTTGCTCCAAGAGTTGTTGCCGCTGGCCACCCTGGTGACCCCGAATGTGGATGAAACGGCGATTTTAACGGGACGCAAACCCGGCACGGTGGAAGAATTGCGGGAAGCCGCGCGCCAAATCCACGCGCTTTACGGCTGTGCCGCCTTGTTAAAAGGCGGCCATTTGCCCAACACCCGCACCGCCGTGGACATTTTTTTTGACGGCGAGACCGAGCTATTCTTGAGTGCACCTTTTATCAAGGGCCTGGTCACCCATGGCACCGGCTGCACCTACTCCGCCGCCATCACCGCCGGGTTGGCCGCCGGCCACACTCTGCCGGACGCCGTCAGTCGTGCCAAACATTACATCACCGGCGCCATTGCCCAGAGTTATCGCTCCCATGGCCACACTATTCTCAATCACCTCACCTGAGCATGATTTCATCGATGAATCGATGGTTTGAAGCGTCAAGGGTGACGCCCGAATTTTGTCATTTTTCTTCAAGGCCGGCTCAACCGAAAAAATTGACCGGCATTCGTGAGCCCCACGGTGACTTGATTGAGGTTCAGTGCGCCATTCACCACGGGCGCGGGCAAACTGGTATTCCAGGATGACACGCCCGTCAGATCCGTGGTGGCTTGCAGAGCAAACCCCGCCGGATAGACCGGCCACGACAACGTCACCGTGCTGGCAGTTTTTGCCAGGCGCAACGGCATGGTAAAAAACTCAAAGGCCAGCGCGTAAGGCTCCATCCCCGTGACCACGGTGGCACCGCCGGTCTTCCACACTTGCAAATCATACCGGCCTGCGGGCAGCCGCGGCACCCAGACATGCTGGAGATTGTCCACGGTGCTGACGCTGGCCGCCACCAGGTTGCTGTTGGCAGTGTTGTACAAAAATAATTTTAAGATGTTGATGGCCGTTTTATTCTGGTGCCGGCTCCAAGCCAGGGTGGCCGTGGCGGTAAACAGCGCGCCGGCGACTCCGTTGGTGACGTTAAAATAATAATGGTTCACCCCATCAAGGGTGGTTGTGCTGGTGTTGGTGTTAAAATCCCAGCCACTCAGGGTGCTCACGGCGGCGCTGGACACAGTGGGGGGATGCGCCGACCCCGTGGACAAAGTCGCCGCCACACTGTACCCGTGCTTCCCGCCGGTGAGTTGTTTGTAGGAATTAAAGACATTTAGCACCCCGGAACCGTAACGCGGATCCAGTGGCGAAGGGCTGGTATTCGTCCAACCCAGGGGCTTGAGGGCGCCATTCACCAGCAGCGCTCGCAAGGTGGCGATATTCACGGCGGAATTCGTGTCACTGCCCCCATCGCCCCGCAAACCCGCCTGGATCAACAACGCCGCCGCCCCGGAAACATAAGGTGCCGCAAAACTGGTTTCCTGCTCGGGGGCCACCAGATCCGGCTTGGCCCGGCCATTGTCCGGGGTGGGCCCTGTGCTCGAATTGCCGCCATAGGCACCCACGCCGAGGCCATTATAACACGTTGCCGGCGGGTTCACCGCCCCGCCGTTGCCAATCGCCGTGACAAAAAGCGTTTTATACTGGGCCGCGTAATTATCATAAGCAGTATCCACCGCCTTTTGCTCGTTGGTCGTGGCCACCACCAGATTGAAGCTCTGATTTACCACCGGATCGTTGAGATTCACACTGGGCAGGTACACCACGTAAGTACCCGCGATGCTGCCGCCGGTGAGGAAATAGCTGGCGTCATAATTGTCCACATGGGCCGCGTTGGTGGCCACTCCTTGCGACAATCCATAAAAATAGGTGCCCACCTCATCCGCGTGGGCCGACTCCGTGCCCACGGAGTTGGGAAAGGCGGTGGCCGTGCCACTGCTCGAATAATAGGTAAACCGGGAAACGGGCTGGCTGGCGGCGCTGGGGTTGACCTCAAAATCTCCCGTGCCGGTCGCGTAGGCCTCCACCTGCGCCACTCGCACCCCGGTCCCATTCACATTGGTGGCCAGCGTGTTTAACAGAGTGACCCCGATGGTGTCCAAGGTGGTCGCGTAAAGGGAACCACTGCCCAATACGAGGGCGAGCGCAACCAGCCACCTGGAAAAACTGGCCGGTCGATTCGCCGTGCGCCCCGCAGCGGACGGAATAGTTTTCATGCGCTTAAAAAATATCACAGGCACTTGCCCAAGCCAACTGGGGAACCGTGCCCCCCAAACGCTTTTCCCATTGCCAGCCCGGAACCCGTTCGCCATGCTGCCCGTCATGAAATCCTGCGGCCCTGACGCCCCCCACCTTGGTGCCGGTAACGCCCGTAACCCCCTTGGCGGTGGCGGGTGCCGCCGAGGCTGGCTTCCCCCTTGGTTGCTCGGCTGCCTGACCGCTGCCGGACTGGTGGCCAATGTTCCGGGGGCCGTGGTGGCACCGCCCCAGCCTTTTGGCCCGGTGCCTACGGATCGCCAATGCGCGGCCCAAGCCCGGGAATTTTTTGGCTTCATTCACTTCACAGTGAACACCTTCACCGGTCGGGAATGGGGGGCCGGGGACGAACCCGAAAGCATTTTTAACCCCACGGATTTCAGTGCCCGCCAGATCGCGCAAACGGCCAAAGACGCCGGCATGCGCGGTTTAATCCTGACCTGCAAACACCATGATGGTTTCTGCCTGTGGCCCTCCCAATACACGGATCATTCCGTGAAAAATTCGCCCTGGAAAAACGGTCATGGCGACGTGGTGCGCGAACTGTCCGACGCCTGCCGGCAAGCCGGCCTGAAATTCGGCATCTACTTGTCGCCGTGGGATCGCCACAGCGCCGTCTACGGCCAGCCCGCCTACCTCACCTATTACCGGCAGCAACTGCGCGAATTGCTGACCCATTACGGTCCCGTGTTTGAGGTGTGGTTCGACGGGGCCAATGGCGGCGACGGCTATTATGGCGGCGCCCGGGAAACCCGGCACATCGATCGCGCCACGTTTTACCACTGGCCCGAAACCTGGTCCATTGTCCGGGAATTGATGCCGGATGCCGTCATGTTCAGCGACGCCGGCCCGGACGTTCGCTGGGTGGGCAACGAACGCGGGCTTGCCGGCGATCCCTGCTGGGCCACTTTAAATGTCGCCGATTTCATCCCTGGCGATGCGGACGCCGCCCGCCTGAATTCCGGTGACCGCTGGGGTACCAATTGGTTGCCCGCCGAGTGCGATGTCTCCATCCGCCCCGGTTGGTTTTACCACCCCGCAGAGGACGCGCAGGTGAAAACCCCCGGGGAATTACTGGATATTTACTACGCTTCCGTCGGCCGTGGTGCCAATTTGAACTTGAATCTTCCGCCCGACCGCCGCGGCCGCATTGCCGATGCGGATGTTCAATCGTTGCATGAATTTCGGCGGCGGTTGGACGCCACCTTTGCCCATGACCTCGCCGACGAGGCCACCATCAGCGCCAGCAACACCCGCGGCGGCGCCAAACAATTTGCCCCCGCCAACCTCGTCCACCATCGTCCCGGTGCGTATTGGGCCACCGATGACGCGGTAAACACGCCGGAAGTCATCCTGACCTTCCCGAAGCCGACCACCTTTAACCTTATCAGCCTGCGGGAATACCTGCCGCTGGGGCAGCGGGTGGCCGCCTTTGCCTTGGATGGCTGGCAACACGGACAATGGGTGCCTTTTGCCAGCGGCACCAGTATTGGCAATCACCGCCTGATTCGTGGCCCCTATTTAACCACCACCCAAATCCGCCTTCGCATCACACAGTGCCCCGTCTGCCCCGCCCTCGCCGAACTGGGGGTGTTCGCCGAGCCAGTGGACCAAACCACCCTCCCCAAGTAACCGGCTCCTTCCCTGCCACCGCTACTTGACGGGCACAACCACCGGCGTTATACTACTCTTCAGAGCAGCTTTTTATTGGCTCCTGCAAGGTAGCACCACCGGTTAAAGCCAAATTGTCTCGCGAGAATGGCTCTTTGACATCCTTCATCGACTGGGGTAGCCCACCATCGCCCACGGCACCCACACAATGCCCTGCCGCTCCAAGCGATTTGCCCCCAATCGTACCTAATCGTACCGAATCGTGCCTTTCCATTATATTTGCCCGGCTGAATTCCTGCCCCTCGCCACCAGATTATAAATCAGGGTCGGTTGGGGGGAGGCGGCAAAACCGCCCGGCTTGTCGGGTTCTGTCGACCCCCGTAAAACCGGATTAAATCCATTCTAACCATTGTCCATGAAGCATTTACAATAAAACCAAACAAAAACCCGTCAAGGCGCGTCAAGCCCCCCCCCTCGGGACCCTAAAGTTTGAACCATCCCGAAACCCAGTTGCCAGATCCGTCCGAAGCTGCTAACCCTTCCGGCGCACCCATGAACGCCCCCGTTCCATGAACCCCCTGCCCGCCCAATTCCCTTTCGGCGGCGACCTCCCGGACAGCCCGGCGGGCGAGGCGCAAAAAATAATTCAAAGGATTTCCCCGTTCCACGGGTCAGACAGGTTAAAAGCAAGCCGCATGGGCGACCCTGATGAATCCTTGGTGAGGGCCAGTCAAAATGGTGATCCGGCGGCCTTTGAAGCGCTGGTTCGCCAGCATCAACGCATGATCCATACCTTGACCTACCGAATGACGGGCTCCCTGGCCGATGCCGAGGACCTCGCCCAGGAAGCCTTCGTCCGCGCCTATGAGCAGATCGGCCAGTATCAGGGGGGTGCCAAATTCTCCACCTGGCTGTATCGCATTGCCATTAACGCCTGCCTGAACTGGCGCCAGCGGGAAACCCGCCGCCTGGAAGTCCACACCCAATGGGCCACGGAGGCCGCCACAAACCATGCGGAGTTTAATGAAAGCCTCCCGGAGCAAAGCGGCCGCATCCAGGCCGCGCTCCTGAGACTCCCGGCCCGGCAACGGGCGGCCATCGTGCTGACCGTGTACGATGGGCTGAACCACGCGGAAGCCGCCAAAGCCCTGCGTTGCTCCGAAACCACGGTTTCCTGGCGCATCTTTGCCGCGCGCCGGAAGTTGAAAAAATGGCTGCAAAACCCCGAGTGATGCCATGAACGATTCCGAACTAGAAGCCCAGTTACGCGCGCTCCCAAACCCGGAGCGGAGCGAGGAATATTGGGCGGATTTCCCCCGGCGGATCACCCGTGATTTGCGCACCCGGCCACTACCGCGCCCCGCGCCCTCCTCCTGGCTGCCGCAAGTGGCCTGGGGTTTCAGCCTCGCGTTTGGCTGCTTTGCCCTCGGTTACTTTATTGGCCACAATGAAGTGCCCCGGGGTCTGACCCATGCGATGTTGGAAAACCAACGGGAATTTCGGGTGTCCCTCACCAAATTCCCCGACCAGGTCCGCAGTTTGATGCTGAATGAACACGGCCTGCAAACCCTGCTGCCTGAACAACCCTGACCCTGGCTATGATTGCTGGAAAATTACAAGTATTGCCCACCGAACCCGGCACCGTCTCGGCTCCGGAAGCCGTGGAAGCACTGATTCAACAGGCCGAAGCCGCGGCCGCCAGTGACATCCATCTGCAAATGACGGGTAACGGCGCAACCGTCGCCTTCCGGTTGGACGGTCTCATGACCCCGGCCACCACCTTTGCCCCCGAATTGGCCGAGCGGGTTTTCGGGCGCATCAAATTCCTGGCCCAACTTAAAACCTACCAGGATTCGCTGCCGCAGGATGGCCGGATTGACAAACATACGGTTAAAGCCCGGAGCGATCTGCGGGTGGCGACCTATCCGACCGTTACCGGTGAGAAAATTGTCCTCCGGCTGTTCCATACCGGTTCGGCGCGAGGCCTGGCCGAATTAGAATTTCCGGCACCGGTGACGGCGGAATTGCACACCTTTCTCCGGCAAACCTCCGGTCTGCTCCTGCTCACGGGTCCGGCCGGCAGTGGCAAGACCACCACCATTTATGCGTGCCTCCGCGCCCTTGCCGAATTGGGTGGACGCCACATTATTACCATTGAAGACCCCGTGGAACAAATCGTGCCGGGCGTCATGCAAACCGAGGCCAATGAGGCCCGCGGCCTGGATTTTGCCCGCGCGGCGCGGCATTTGTTGCGGCAGGATCCGCAGGCCCTGGTGATTGGTGAAATTCGCGACGAGGCGACCGCAAATATCGCCGTGCGCGCCGCGCTCACCGGGCATCTCGTGATTTCCACCCTCCACGCCGGCTCCTGCCGCGGCGTGCTGGAGCGGCTGCTGGTCATGTGCGCTGACCGCTCGGCCATTGCCTCCGCCACCGAATTAATCCTGAACCAGCGCTTGATGCGCAAGCTCTGCCGCGCCTGCACCGGCAACGGCTGCGCCGCCTGCCTGCAAACGGGTTATGCCGGCCGGGTACCGCTGGTGGAATGGCTGCGGGTGGATGCCGCCGTGCAGGCGCAAATTCGGGCGCATGACGTCGCGGGCGTCGCGCCTGGGCACACCCTGGAACAGGCCGCGCAATTACTCTTGCAAAACGGGGTCACCAACCAGACTGAATACCGCCGGATTTTTGGCTTATGAAAAATGACGAATTTGCTTTTTTTAACCAGCAACTAGCCGCCCTGTTGCGGGACGGCATCCCCCTGGAAGGAGCGTTGCAACGCTTGTGTGCCGAAATGCGCCAGGGCACCCTCCGCACCGAAATCCAAACCCTGGAGGCCGACCTGGCGCGAGGCACCCCGCTGGCCGAGGCGATCCGCCCCCGCCAGTTGCCAGATCTTTACAAACGCATGCTGGAAGTGGGTGCGCAAAGCCACGACTTGCCCGGCCTCCTCACCCTGCTTGCCGACCATTACCAGCGTACCAATGCGCTCTGGGCACGCCTGAAAGGCCTGATGGTTTATCCCCTTCTGGTGCTGGGGGTGGCGTTTTTACTCGCTGGCTTTTTGTCCTTCATCGTGCACCAATTTTTGCTGGGCATCCTCGCCGGCGCCTGGGTCCGGTTGACCGCCACGGCTTGGTTTGGCCTGCAATTCGGTTATATCATTTCCCCGGCAATTTTGGGTTTGCTCGTCGTGGCGGTGACCGTGGCGGTCAGCACCCGCAGTGTGCGCCGGTTCGTGCGCTGGCGATTGCCCGCCTTCCGCGAGGCCAGTCTCGCCGGGATTGCCTCCACCCTGGCCCTGATGCTGAAAAGCGGTGTGCCGTTGGCGGAGGCGCTGGCGTTGGTGGCCCAATTGGAAGCCGGCACTCCGGCCGGTGCTGAACTCTCCCGCTGGCGGCAAAACCTGGCGTCTGGCCGGGGTAAGTTTTCCGAAATGGCCGCCGGCAGCAAAGTATTTCCCCCGCTCTTTGTCTGGATGATGGCTCATTCCGGCGAGAATTTGGGGGCTGGTTTTCAACGCGTGGCCGAAGTTTACCAGGCCCGGGCGGCGTATCGCAGCGATTTACTGCTGTACTCCGCCCTGCCCTGCGCCGTGCTGGGTTTGGGGTTCATGATCATTCTCCAAATCCAACCGGTGATTTCGGTGTTCACCTCATTTATTAACAGCCTCAGTGGAGAGATGTGATTATGGCCGATATTTCTGAATCCTTGCTGGAGGTCACGCTCACGATCTTTAAAGCCAGTGGAGTGGCCGCGCTGATTTTCCTGGTTCTGGGCGGGTTGTTTGGCCTGCTGTTTCTGGCGCATTTTTGCCTGAGCCTGCCCATGCGGCGGTCCGAGCGCGCGCGGCTTTTTTTGAACCTCCTCGAAAACACCCTGCAACAAGGCCAACCGCTGGAAGAAACTCTGATTTCCCTCGCCCAAAGTCGCGACCTGTCCCTGGGACTGGATTTTCATCTGCTCGCGGCCTGGCTCGAAACCGGGTTGAATCTGGAAGCGGCCCTGGCGCGGGTGCCGAATTTTCTACCGCCCCAAATCACCGCCATGTTGCGGGCCGGACGGCATTTGGGGGATCTAGCGAAGGTTTTGCCCGCCTGCCGCCAAATCCTCAAGGATGGCTCCAGCCAGACCCAGGGTGCCTTCCATTACCTGCTTATCCTTACCTTGGTGATTACCCCCGTGGGATTCATCATGTTTGGCGCGTTTATGATTTTTGTGATCCCCAAATATCTGGGCGTTTTTGCCGGCATGGGCTTCGCCGCGGCTCCCCTCGGGGTGAATTTTCTGCGCTCCATTCATGACAATTTTAACCTGGTGATCGCCGGGCAATGCGCCGCCTTGCTGCTGGTGTGGCTCCTGGTGTTCATTTACATCGCCGGCCCCCGCCTGGTCGGCTGGTGGCCGTTCTTGGAACGGGTGCATTTCTGGCTGCCGTGGCGGCGGCGGCGCATGCAGCGCGATTTTTCCAGTCTGCTGGCGGTCTTGCTGGATGCCGGGGTGCCGGAGGCTGAGTCACTTAGCCTGGCCGGCACGGGCGCTGCCAATTCGGTCTTTAAAGCCCGCACCGCCCAAGCCATCGCAGCCCTGGCGCAGGGCCGGAGCCTGGCGGAGGCCGTTCAGCAACTCGATGACTCGGGCGAATTTCGCTGGCGGTTGCGCAATGCGGTGGCCAGTCAGGGGGGATTTCTCCGCGCCCTGACCGGCTGGCAGGAATCACTCGATGCCCGGGCCTTTCAACTGGAACAAGCCGCTGCGCATACCATCACCACCGCCGTGGTATTGTTGAGTGGATTATTTGTGGGCGCGATTGCCATCTCGGTTTTTATGTTCTTTGTTGCATCCATCAATCAGGGGGTTCTATGGTAATCAAACTCAATCGCCTTTCCTCCGCCCACGCCTTCCTCCTGCTGGATTTGGTGGTGGGCATGGGACTACTCGTGCTGGCGATCTTTCCCCTCGCTTATACGGTAAACTCGGAGTCGCGCCTCTTCCGGGCCACCTATCAACGGGCCATCGCCATGGAAATCGTGGATGGGGAAATGGAAATCCTCACTGCCGGGGAATGGCTGTCCTGCCCGGAGGGCACCCATCCCTATGCCGTCACGGCGCGCGCGGCGGCGAATCTGCCGGCCGGCCAGTTTGAATTGACCCGCACCGGCAGGCATTTGCGGCTGGCCTGGACCGCCACCGAAAAGTCCGGCATTGGCACCTTGGTCCGGGAGGTCACCTTAAAATGAACATTCGCTTAACACCATGTCAGGGAACGCCCCAAACCAAGCAGGGCATTTCGCTCATTGAATGTCTCGTCTATATTGCCGTGCTCGGCGTGGTCCTCACCGTGGCGCTCTTCGGATTTAACCGTTGCTGGGACGATAACAAACATTTGCGGCGGAACGCGGACGACATCGTCCGGGCCTTGCACGCCGGGGAGCAATGGCGGGCGGACATCCGGACTGCCAGCGGCCCCATCCAGGTGGTGGCGGCCGGTAACGCCGAGCAATGCATTATTCCGCAACCGGGTTACACCATTTATTATTCCTTTGGCGGGGGGACACTGCAACGCCAGGCGGGCAAACAGGCCCCGCGCCAACTGTTATTGGCACATGTTAATAGTTCGCACATGCAGGCCGATGCCCGCTCCCAGGTGACTGCCTGGCGGTGGGAACTGGAGCTGGTCAACGCCTCCAAAAAAGTGGGCCTCCGGCCCTGGTTTAGTTTTGAATCCGTACCCCCGCCCCTCCCGCACCCATGAAAACTTGTCTCTCGCAAACTCCCCCACACCGGGCCAACCAGGCCGGTTCCGCCGTTATTGTCATG
The DNA here is from genome assembly GCA_903936645.1 of uncultured Verrucomicrobia subdivision 3 bacterium. Taxonomy (GTDB): domain Bacteria; phylum Verrucomicrobiota; class Verrucomicrobiia; order Limisphaerales; family UBA11358; genus UBA11358. Next base: position 2,859 of record CAIZWI010000158.1, on the reverse strand, counting down.
CTGGCGATGCTCGCCGTGATGGCCTTGCTCGTGGCCTCCAACACCCGCACCATTAACGCGCTGCGGACCGAAGTACATTTGGTGGACCAGCGCCAGACCGCGCGCCTTGCCGCGGGCGCCGCCACTCTGGAGCAAAAGACCGGCACCAACACCACCGCGGAACCCACGCCCTAACCGCCATGACGCCCCAGATCAAAATCGAAATCATTCAGCGTTCCTTTAAATGCTTTGTCATGGGGGTGCTGGGGGTGATCCCCCTGCTGGGCCTGCCACTGGCGGTGGCCGCCTTGGGCCACAACCGGCGCATCAACCAGCTCCGCGCTGGCACTTGGCACCCGGCTTGCCGCTACCAATTCTGGGGCGTCGTCGGCGCCCGCATGGGAATTGTGCTGTTATTCCTGGCCGGCACCGCCGCGATGGCTTACTTAACCATGCTGAACTACTGGCCAACTTACAATTAAGGCACCCGACTGAATGTTTGCCTCGGCACGATACTCATGCCGGCACGGGCAGAATCGCCTTTTCATTGAGGCTCGCGCCCTCATGGGCAACCAGCCGTTTCACCTCCACGCTGGCCAGGCAAATGTCATCATCAAATTGCGGCCGCGCCGCGAAGCGTTTGATTTCGTCCAGCACGCCGGTGAACAACTCATTGGCCGGACGCCGGGCCCGCTCGCGGACCGCCTGCAGCAGGTGGGCGGCCGTGAACATCTCCCCGGCGGGACCTTCCACTTCCACCAAACCATCCGTATACAACGCAATCAGATCCCCTGCGGCCATGGGCCGCCGGAAAGTGGGAAACCGGCCGTCCAGAAACAGCCCAAGCGCCGGCCCTTTTTTCGCACCGGCATCCACTTTCAGCCATTCCACCGTGCCGGTGCCACGCCGCAGCAAAATCGGGTCCGGATGCGCCGCGCTGGCAAAGCGAAATTCCCCGCGGGCCAGGTCGACAATCAGATAAAAGGCCGTGGCGTACATGATGGATCCGCTTTGCTTGAATATACCCGCCAGTTCCCGGTTCATCTGCGTGAGCAGTTCGCCCGGATCATTCAAAGTGACGCATAGATCAGCCACCAATGCCCGCATCATGGCCGTGACCAGGGCGGCGCGCACATCATGCCCCATGGCATCGCAAATAAAGAGCCCAACCGCTTGGTCCGACAAGGGTACAACATCGAAAAAGTCCCCGCTCACCGCACCGGAGGGACAATAAAAACTGAAGAATTCCAGGTGACTTTCGGAAGCCGGCTTATGCCGCGGCAGCGAGGGAAAATTCTGCGGCAGCATCGCCAGTTGCAGTTCGCGGGCCATGTTCAACTCCTCCCGGGTTTGGTGGTCCCGCTGCTCCAGTTCCCGCATGTGTTCCGCCAGCTTTTCCTCGGCCTTTTTAACCACGGTAATATCCCGCGCAATCCCGATCAGGCCGACGATGTTCCCGTTTTGATCCGGCAGGGGCAGTTTGCTCGTGAGCAACCAGCGCTTCTCCCCGGTTTCATCAAAGAAGAATTCCTCCCGGTTGATCACCGCCTCACCGTGCAACACACGCTGGTCATCCGCCCAAAACTTTTCCGCCTGCGCCGGGGGAAACAGATCAAAATCATTTTTGCCAATGGCGTCGGCCTCGGTTTTGCAGCGCAGATTTTTCAGGTCGGCCGGATTCGCCAGCGTTTTGCGGCCGGCGGTGTCCTTGGCGTAAATGCAGTCCGGCAAATTATCAATAAGTGTTCGCAACAACCGGCGCTCACGGTCTAGGGCCTCCTCGGCCAGTTTGCGCCGGGTAATCAGCCGGCCAATCCCCACCAACCCGATGATGTCACCACCCGCATCCCGAAATGGCAGTTTACTGGTTAACAACCACCGTTTCTGTCCGGATTCGTCGATGAGATATTCCTCACGATCAATGACCGGCTGGCCCTGCAACACGAGTTGGTCATCCGCCCAAAATTTTTCCGCCAGCTCACGGGGGAAAAAATCAAAATCACTCTTTCCCAGGGCTTTGGCCTCGCCGGGGCAGCGCATGTTTTTCAAATCGGCCGCGTTGGCCAGGAGCTTGCGACCCTGCAAATCCTTGACGTATATGGCATCCGGGAGGTGGTCGATCAAAGTGCGCAATAAACGTCGTTCCCGCGATAATTCCGCGGTGCGTGCCGCCACCAACTGCTCCAGTTCATCGCGGGACCGCTGCAAAGCCTCGGTTTCTTGTTTGTGTTCGGTGATGTCCCGGTTGATCCCCACCAGCCCCACAATGTCCCCCCGGGCATCGCGCAACGGCATCTTGGTGACGGAGGACCAAACGACCTCCCCATCCGGCTTGATTTGCTTTTGGGGCTCATTGATTAATGGCTCGCCCGTTTGCAGGATGTGTTGTTCATTTTCAAAATAAACGCGGGCCCGTTCCGGCGGGATAAAGTCAAAATCCGTCCGGCCCACAATTTGTTCCACCCCGGCCACACCTAATCGCCGGAGGGCGGCCTGGCTGCAAGTGATAAACCGCGACTGGGCATCTTTGAAATAAATCCGGTCGGGGCTCGCGGCCAGCATGGCATCAAACAGAAACTGGGGGTTGTGCGGCTGGCTGGCCTGGCGCTCCAGTTCAACATTGCGCTGCGTCAATTCCTGGAGACGGGCTTCCAGTTCGGCACGGGAATATTGCGACCAGTCGGCGGATGCATTCGGGTTGGGCATAAGCACTTTCGTAAATCATTGCCTGGATTACACCAGCGCTGCCGGCAGCCATCGCCTGCCGGCGATTAATAATTGGGACAAGGGAAACACTGCCGGTTTTGCCTCCCAGTTTCAACCCTGATTCGCAAACAATTTTTAAGGCGAGCGGCAAAACCAAGGCGGGACGGATCAACC
>CAIZWI010000157.1 GCA_903936645.1 uncultured Verrucomicrobia subdivision 3 bacterium | reverse complement strand
GGCTTAACCGATGTTAACCCTGTCCGGTGGCATGGCCTTTCTTCTGCGGGGTTCCTCACCCCATGGAGGCTGAAATTTAATGCCACCGGATTTCGCTTTTTCCCCCTTGGACGATTCGTCCCGACCTGACGGCACCGGCCCAAGGCGCTGCCCGCCAGGTGCCGGTGGCCAGGGCGGCGCGCTCGGCGTATCCCCGCAGCGGGCTGCCATGCCCGAGCCAATCCCGCGCTGCCGGACCAACGCCCAAAGACGCGCCGAAGGACCTCCTTTCAATGTTCCGACCGACGCTTACCCGCGCCCAAGAAAGTGCTCGGACGTCCCGGACCGGACTCAAAATCTACCCAGCCTTCGCCAATTTTCGTCGGTGCAAAGTTGCCGGGCTCCCTTCCCTCTGGCAACGTGGGGTGATGAAATGGTTGTTTCATTCCCTCGTCACGGCGCTGTGGCTGGCGGTCCAGGGCACTCTGGCCGCCGAACATCCGTACGGCTTGCCCGACGGACTTTACACCGAGATCACCACGGAACGCGGCGTCATTGTCGGGGAATTATTTTTCCAAAAAACCCCGCTCACCGTCGCCAGCTACGTTGGCCTGGCCGAAGGTTCGCTGGGGCCGTTGCCCCGCAAACCGTTTTTTGCTGGCTTGAAATGGCACCGCGTTGTGCCTGGATTCGTCGTGCAGGGCGGCGATCCCACCGGCACCGGCGACGGCGGACCCGGCTATGAATTTCCGGATGAGCTGGTGCCCGGACTGCGCCACGATTCCGTGGGCGTGCTGCAAATGGCTAATGACGGTCCCGATTCCAACGGCTCGCAATACTGCCTGATGTTGAGCCCGCAGCCCCGGTTGAATTATTTGCACACCGTTTTCGGCCACGTCGTGCGCGGTTTGGAAGTCCTGCCCCGCATCCAGCAAGGCGACACCATGCAGGTGAAAATTCTCCGGCTCGGGGACGCCGCCCGGGCTTTCCGGGCCGACGATGCCAGCTTCGCCGTGTTGCTCGCCCATGCCCGGGAGCATCGCTATCAAGCCCAGCGTGAGCCGGGCACCAACGCCCCGTTTGACGACCCCGATAAAATCTTGCCCACCGATTGGCCGCGCGCCCGGGCCTTCAACTTCAAGCTCGCCAACTTCGAGCGGTTCACCGGGCAAAGAATCGTTGCCCGAGTTTTCGCCCGGCCGCCCGCGCCGGCCGCCCGAGGACTGGCGGACTGGATGTCCGGCGAGGCAACCCGTTTGGGCGTCGTTCAGCACGGGGCCCTGGCCGTTTATTTCGCCGATCAAGATCGCTGGCACCTGTTCATTGGTAAAAATTCCCAGCCAACCTTCCTCCGCACCGGCCCCTTGGGCGAAGCGCTTCGCCCCGAGCCTTCCCTGGCCACGGCCGTGGCCAAGTTTCTGGGGGCCGCGCGCCTGCGCAGCCACGCCGCGTTCGCGCACGCCCAGGCCAGTGCGACCCCGGACAAACCCCTGCCGGCGGGCCAGGCCGTGAAACTTCAGGTGGACGCCGTTTTGGATGGACTGATCCTCAAGCTCGAACCCCAGCGCAGCCCACCGACCCAGCCCTGACGAACTCACCGCCTGGCCAGCGAAGTCGCCCCGTTTCCGCAACTCAATAAACGGGGATTGCCGGTTCACCGGCCGCCCCCAGTGGCCGTCGAGTACGACCGGCTCAAATAGTCCTTTTTCAATTCTCTGCGCCCTCTGCGCCTCTGCGCGCCACCTTCCGGTTCTGCGATGGACTGACCATACCACCCAAATCATGACCCTCACTGATCTCCCCAAAATGTTTTTTAAAAATTCGCGTTAATTAGCGCAATTAGCGGATTAAAACCCAAAAAACTGCCCACCTTCATCAGTCCGGAGGGAACGCAGACCCCAGCCCCGCCTCCGGTCCCCGGACCAACCTCCCCCAGTCCACCCGTCCTGAAGCGCCAACCGAACCAAGCCACTATGTTCCATGCACCTTTCCGCCCAGCCCTGTTAAGGGCGAAAGATCATAGCCCCTTGGGCGGCGGCGGAAACCCTCGGTTAACCCCTCCAGGCCAAGTCCGCAGTTGCCTAGTCGGGGATCTTTGCTTTTATGTGTGTGGTGCGGGCACCGGTTCTTCCTCGCTGATTTTGTCCCGAAATTGTATTTAATTCGCGTTAATTAGCGCAATTAGCGGATATAATGCAACCCAGTCTGGCCCATCGATGCCGCCCGGTCTCCCGTGCGCTTTTTTGGCCATAATCGCCCCCCGAGGAGGCTGGTTTGCCCCCGAAACCCGGGCACCCCAGTCCGCAAATCATACAAAATCGGCCCATTTCATGAAACTTAATGCTATTTAATGATTTTGCCCTGAGCCCGTGCCAAAACCAAGGTCACCCGGCGCTCAGGCCCCGGCCGTCGGCTGGCTGAGCCGTCGATTTTAACCGCCCACCGTATCCCGCAAAGCCGCTCGCGTCCAACTTGGCCCTGCAATTAGCTTGCCAAACCTTCCATCTCCTTTAAATTGGGCGACCACTTTTTAATTATGGACATGAATTGTTTGGCAGAGATTTTGGCGATGGCCCCGGCCCCCGCTCCCACTGGCGGGGCGGCCGCCCCGCCCGCGTACATGCAGTTGCTCCCGATGGTGCTCATCGTGGTCGTTTTCTATTTTATTCTGATCCGTCCCCAGCAGAAAAAGGCCAAACAACAGGCGGAATTGCTCAAAGGTTTGAAGTCCGGTGACAAAGTGGGCACGGCCAGTGGCATTATTGGCGTGGTGATCTCCGTCAAGGACAGCACAGTGACCCTGCGTTCTGGCGATTCCAAACTGGAAATCTCCAAGATTTCCGTAACCGACATCATTTCCACGGATAGTTCCTCCGCTTCCTAAGTTTCAGCCATGAACAAAAATAATAATCTGGGCCGTTTCCTCCTCGTCCTCGCCATCGTTTTTTGGGCACTGATCCAAATTTACCCGCCGACCAGCCGGGATTTGGTGCAGCAATTCATCGACCGGGTTGACCCCGCCGCGCACGATGCCACGTTTGATGCCATCGTTTCCCGGGCCAAGGCCCTCCAAGCTGCCCGGCCCGACCGCGCGTTTGCGAACCTCTCGGAAGCCATTGGCACCAACGACATTGGCAAATACTTTCCCTTCGTTCAATCCAAGGGGCAGCTTTATCCCACCACCTTCATCTTGAACCAATTGCAGCGCGATGCCTCCGGTAAGATCAAACTGGGCTTGGATTTGCAGGGTGGCACGTCCTTCCTCGTGGAAATGGACACCAACAAATTGTCCAACCCCAATGAGGCTGGCAGCGCGATTTCGCAAGCGGTCGAAGTGCTGCGCAAACGCGTGGACGCTTTCGGCGTGGCTGAGCCCGTCATTCAACCGGCTGGTGGCAACCAGATCTTGATTCAGCTGCCCGGCTTGTCCCAGGCGGTCAAAGAAAGCGCCAAGCAACAAATTCAGAAAGCGGCGTATTTGGAATTCCGCTTGGTCAAGGAAGACAGCGATGAAATCTTGCGCAATGGTGAACCCGTGCCGCCCGGCTATGAAAAACTACGTCGCGTGGACGTGGCCCAGCCCGGCGCTGAACCGCGCATTACGGAAGTAATTGTGAGCAAACGCCCGGAAAATAAATTGGCGGGTGACATCGTTAAAAGCTCCATGGTCGTTCGCGGCAACCTGGGCCAGCCCGAAATCGCCTTCACGCTGAACGACGATGCGGCCAAACGCTTTGCCACCACCACCCGGGAAAATGTCAACCGCCGCCTGGCGATCATTTTGGACAGTGAGCTGTACTCCGCGCCCAATATCAACTCCCCCATTGAAACCGGCAGCGGCAGCATCTCCGGTTCTTTCACGATTCAAGAAGCCCAGGAGCTGGCCAACGTGCTGCAAAACCCCTTGCGGGCTCCGCTCAAAATTCGCTCCTCTGAAGACGTGGATCCCACGATGGGCAAAGACGCCATCCGCAGTGGTATTTCCGCCGCGATTTACGCGGTGATTTTTGTATCCGTGTTCATGCTCGTTTATTATTGGGTGGCGGGTGTTTCGGCCAACATCGCCTTGGTGACCAACATCATCATTCTGATGGGTGTCATGTGTTCCGTGGGCACCACGCTGACTTTGCCGGGTATCGCCGGTATCGTGCTGACCATCGGTATGGCGGTCGATGCCAACGTCTTGATTTACGAGCGCTTGCGGGAGGAACTGGCCAAGGGTAAATCGCTGCGCGGAGCCATCGACGCCGGGTATGCCCGGGCTTTTGGCACGATCTTCGATTCGCACGTCACCACCTTGATCTCTTCGGTGATTCTCATTTTCATGGGAACAGGCGAAATCAAGGGCTTCGGTGTAACCCTTACGATCGGTGTGGCCGCCAGCTTGTTTACCGCTTTGGTGGTGACCCGCTTGATCTTTAACTTCATGCTGGACCGCAATATTTTGACCTCCCTGCCGATGATGCATTTGATCAAGAGTTCCAAAATTGATTTTATGGCCATCGCCAAACCGATTTTCATTCTCTCCTGGACTTTCGGGATTGTGGCCATTCTTTACGGCGGTATATTCCGTGGAGAAAAGCTGTTCGGGGTCGACTTTTTAGGTGGTGACAGCACCACCTTTAGTTACGCCCAGAAATTGGACGTGGAGCAAATCCGGTCCGCAGTTACGGCTGCTGGTGAAAAAGATTGCCAAATTCAGTATCAAAAGGACTTGGGTGCCAGCACGGAAAACTTGCGCGTCACCTCCTCGACGGGTTCTTCCAAGCGGGTGGTACAGGCCCTGACCAGTGCCTTTCCCAAGGCTCAATTCAAAGCCATTGGCCAGCTGGAAGTGGGGGCCACGGTCGGCAAGGAAATCCAGCGTTCGGCGCTGATCGCCTGTTTGCTGTCTCTGTTCGGCATTTTGCTCTATGTTTCGCTTCGTTATGAATTCTCCTTCGCTGTGGCGGCTGTGATTGCGGTTATCCACGACGTGCTGCTGGCGATTGGCTGCTATTGTGTAGCCAATGCCATTTCCGGCCGGGAATTCAATGCCACCGTCGTGGCGGCCGTTTTGACCATCATTGGTTTCTCGATCAACGACAAAATCGTAATCTTTGACCGGATTCGCGAAGATTTGAAGCTGGGTGAACGCGGTACCTTTAAAGAAATCATTAACAAAGCCCTGAACCAAACCCTGAGCCGTACCATTATCACCAGCGGCACGGTGTTTCTGGCCACCCTATCCCTTTACATTTTCGGCGGCGGGGTAATCAATGACTTCGCTTTTACCTTCCTGGTGGGGATTGTGACCGGTACTTATTCCTCCATTTACATCGCCAGCGCGATCGTCTTGTGGTGGCACAAGGGCCAGCGTCCCGACCTTGGGGCTTCGCAGGTGGGGGTTCAGGCCAATCCTGGCCGCCCGGTCGTCTAACCTGGCCAAATGATTGAAATCACCCCATGGCATTGGGCCGGTTTCGTCGTCTGTGTCCTATTTTTTATTGCGCTAGATCTCGGGGCTTTTAGGCGTCAACCCGGTCCGCGCAGTTTTGTGCAAGCCCTGGCGTGGAGCTCGGCATGGTTGTTGCTGGCTTTTCTTTTCGCGTTGGCCCTGAATCACTGGCGAGGACGCGGGGAGGCCACGCAGTTCGTCACTGGCTACTTGATTGAGTTGTCGTTGTCGATGGACAACATATTGGTCATTGCCCTGATCTTTGCCGCATTCAAAGTGCCCCTGGCCTTGCAATCACCAGCGCTCATTTGGGGTATCTTCGGTGCCCTGACCATGCGCGGCATCATGATCGGAGTGGGGGCCGAGTTAATCGAGCATTTTAGCTGGGTACTATATATATTTGGGATATTTCTAGTTTTTACCGGGGTTAAGATGGCTTTTTCCCGGGCTGCGGAGGTCAAACCGGAAAAACATTTCCTCGTCCGCTGGGTGCGCAAATTTTATCCAGTTTCCGATCATTTTGAAGGCACCCGTTTTCTGACGCGGGTAAACCAGCGGCGGGCATTGACCCCTTTGGCGCTGGTGGTGCTGCTGGTGGAAAGCAGTGATTTGATCTTTGCTTTGGATTCAGTCCCGGCCGTTTTCTCAGTTACCAGGGATGCCTTTATCGTCTTCACCTCCAATGTTTTCGCTATTTTGGGCCTGCGCTCATTGTATTTTGTACTGGCCGGGGCGCTGGACTATTTTCGCTATCTAAAATTTGGCTTGTCGCTGGTGTTAATTTTTGTGGGCGCTAAGATGTTGTTAGAGCCCCACGGGCGGGAAGCCCAATGGTTTCAGTGCTCAATTTCCAACGGAACTTCACTGCTGGTCATCGCCACGATTTTAGGTCTGGCCATGACCTCCTCGGTTATCACCGCGCGGCGGGAAAGAATGCGGACCCGATGAAATTTCGCTGGTCAATCGCCCCGGCACAGCCTTTGCTGGCCAGCCAAATGGCGGTGGTCCACCATATCAGTCCCTTGTTAGCGCAGTGCCTCCTCAACCGCGGGTTGAGCGGGGAGGATGCCGTGGGTAATTTTCTCGGCCCAAAGTTGAAGCATTTGGCCGACCCGTTTCTCCTACCCAACATGGCTTCCGCAGTGGAACGTCTGCTGACCGCCCGGGAGGCCGGTGATGCGGTGGTGGTATTTGGTGATTACGACGTGGATGGCGTGACTTCCACGGCCTTGCTGGTAGAAGTATTGCGCGCACTTGGATGGATGGTGGAAGCCTATTTGCCGCATCGACTGGAAGAAGGTTATGGCCTTAGCCGGGATGGGGCGGAGAATTGCCTGGCCAAATATCCCGCCAAATTGCTGTTGGCGGTAGATTGCGGTTCAACAGCCACGGAAACTATTGCCTGGCTGCGCACCCGTAATGTGGATGTGATTGTGCTGGATCATCATCAAGTTTCCTCGCCAGCACCCGAAGCCGTGGCCCTGGTGAATCCCCAACTGGCCGGGGAAAAAGAGGTTTCCTTTCGCGACCTATGTTCCGTTGGGCTGGCCTTTAAACTGGCGCACGCACTGCTCAAGCGGGGCAGAGAGTTGGGGCTGCCGGGCATGGCCGATTTTGATCTGCGTCCGTTGCTCGATTTGGTGGCGCTGGGAACCATTGCTGATGTGGTTTCCCTCACCGGGGAAAACCGGATTCTGGTCACCGCCGGATTGGAGCGCCTAAGCACCACGACCCGTGCCGGTTTGGTGGCACTGAAGCGGGTCGCCCAATCGCCGGACAAACTCAACACCATGGATGTAGGCTACCAATTAGCCCCCCGGCTCAACGCTTCGGGCCGGTTGGAAAACGCCTTGGAATCATTGCAACTGGTGCTGGCTCGCACGCTTGCCGAGGCGGATCCCCTGGCGCGCAATTTGGATTACCACAATCAGGAGCGCCAAAAGATCGAACGCAGCATTACCACCAGCGTCATTGGCGCGGTGAAGGCGCGATTTAATCCGGATACCGATTATGTAATTGTTGAGGGACAGTTGCTCTGGCACATCGGAGTGGTGGGCATTGTGGCTTCGCGGGTGCTTCAGCAATTTTACCGCCCCACTTTTATTCTGGGGGGCGAGGGAAATTATTGGCGCGGCTCGGGCCGCAGCATTCCGGGTTTCGACCTGGCCGCCGCCTTGCGCGAATGTGATGATTTGTTGGTGCGGCACGGGGGGCATGCCATGGCGGCGGGGGTGACCATCCAGCCGCAGAATGTGGAGGCATTCCGGAAGCGGCTCAATGACCTTGCCCGGCGAACCTTGAAACCAGCGGATCTGCGGCCCCAACTGGTGTTGGATGCGGAAGTGGCCTTGCGGGATTTGACGCTGGATTTACTGGCTGATTTGGACCGGATCCGGCCAACCGGGCAGGGGAATCCGCCTTTGCAATTCTGGTCCCGGCAACTGGCTCATTTCCGGCCCGGTCAACGCATGGGCGCGGAAAAGCAACATGTTAAGTTATGGGTGACGGATGGCCGGGTCAGCCTGGAGGCAGTGTGGTGGGGAGGCGGTGATAAAGCCCAGCCGGAGGGCAAGTTTGACCTCGCCTTCGCTCCGCAGGTCAATGAATTTGGCGGCCGCCGCACCGTACAATTAAAAGTCCTCGACTGGCGCCCATCCGCCTGACTGGGTGGTTTACAATAATTTGGCCAGCCGGCTGTATTGCTGCTTGTACTCGTCCAACATCCGGTCGTAATGGCGGATGCGGCGCAGGGCGCGCACGATCAAATAAACGGCGAGGATTACCAACCCCAGGTTAATTAGCAGCACGCTAATGATCAACCCCATGACCTCACTGACATGGTAATTTTTGGAGGTGGCAATGAGGACGCTCAGTACGGAAAGGGGAAAGGCAAAGATGGCAATGCCGAGCCGCAGCGCGGACAGGGAGGTGCGTTTCTCGGCCAGCAGCAATTGCACTTCGGCCAGAATTTCGGAATCTAATTCCTTGTCCGTAACCGCCGGGGATTCGTCACTCATGGCCGGGTTAATTTCACAAAATTATTCAATATTTGCAGCCCGACTTTTTGACTTTTCTCCGGGTGGAACTGGGTGGCAAACACGTTGTCGCGCCAGACGGACGAGGCGAAGGTGACGCCGTAATCAGTTTGGGTGGCCACAATGGACGGGTCGGCTGGCTGGGGGTAAAAGCTGTGGACGAAATAGACATAGCTTCCCGGAGCCACGCCTTGGTAGAGCGGGCAGTCGGGGCGGGTGAGGGTCAGTTGATTCCAGCCGATTTGGGGGATTTTCAATCCCGGTGATTCGGTGAACCGAACCACCCGGCCGCCAAACAGGCCCAGGCCGGCGGCGCAACTGTTGAATTCCTCGCTGCGCTCGAACAGGGCCTGGTACCCGACGCAAATGCCGAGAAAAGGTCGGCCGGATTGGGTGAAGGCCCGGGCGGCTTCCAGCAATTCCTGCTTGCGCAGGGCATTAATACAATCGTCGAAGGCCCCCACACCGGGCAGGACGAGTCCATGGGCATCACCGATCTCCTCGGGATGCTGGACCAGGCGGACGGTGGCACCCACTTTGAGCAGTGCCCGGTGGACACTGCGCAAATTGCCGGAGCCATAATCTAGCAGAGCGATCATGGGGGTTACTTTAAACCAAGGAGTTCCGGGAAGAAATGGTAGAATTGACCAGGGCTGGGGAAATCATTTTGCGGGAAAAGGGCAAAAGCATGAAATAGCGATAAATTTCATTAAATGGGCCTGTTTTGAGGGTTTTCCGGATTTTAAGGGCTCCAACGCCGGGGTTAACGAGGGGCAGGACGGCGTTTTTTGGCGGGTTTGCGCGGGGTGGTGGCGGCCACCTCGAGGGCACGACGGGCCCATTCGGTGAGTTCGGGGGGCGTTTCCAGGACATCGGGTGGCACTTCGTAATAGCCCATGGCCAGGGTTTTGCCCTGGCTTTGGTAGGTGAAGGGACCCATGCCGCATGCTTCGTAGGCGGGGCGGGTGGCTTCGCTGACTTTGAAAAACAGCCGGCCCTCGTCCAGGATGCCAAAGAAGTGGTCGCCTTGATAGAGGCCATGCGCGCCAAACATGGCCCGGGCACGGAGGCCGGGCAGGGCGGAGAGTTGGTCCAGGACGAAGGCTTTGAACGAGTCTTCGGGCATTCAGGATTTCGGCGGCTCTTTGGCCCAATTATCCTTCAGAGTGATGGTGCGGTTGAAAACCAGCTTCCCGGGGGCACTGTCCTGGTCCAGGGCGAAGTAGGCGAGGCGTTCGAACTGGTAGCGGGATTCGGGGGTGGCGCTGGCCAGGGAGGGTTCGCACTGGGCGGTGATGACTTCCTTGGAGTGGGGGTTTAAGTGGGTTTTGAAGTCGCCGTCCGCATCGGGCTCGGGGACGGTGAAGAGGCGGTCATAGAGGCGGACTTCAGCGGGCACGGCGTGGGCGGCGCTCACCCAATGGATGGTGCCCTTGACCTTGCGGCCGGCGGTGGCCCCGCCGGTTTTGCTGTCGAGGTCGGCGGTGCAACGAAGTTCAATGACATTCCCCGCCGCGTCCTTGATCACTTCCTCGCACTTGATGATGTAGGCGTACTTGAGACGCACTTCGCCGCCGGGTTTGAGGCGGAAGAATTTTGGCGGGGGGACTTCCCGGAAATCGTCCTGCTCAATGTACAGTTCGCGGCTGAAGGGCACGGGCCGGGTGCCGGTCTCCGGGGCCTCGGGGTTGTTGGTGGCGTTGAGCTCCTCGACCTGGCCCGCGGGATAATTGGTGATGACGACTTTCAGCGGGCGCAGGACGGCGAGGCGGCGGAAGGCGCGCTTGTTCAGGTCTTCGCGGATGGCGTGCTCCAGCACGGCCACATCGGTGATGCCGTTGTATTTGGTGATGCCAATGTTGTAGGCGAAGGCGCGGAGGGCCTCGGGGGTGACGCCCCGGCGGCGGAGGCCGCTGATGGTGGGCATGCGGGGATCATCCCAGCCGGTCACCAGCCCCTCCTGCACGAGCTGCATGAGCTTGCGTTTGCTCATGACAGTGTAGCCGAGGCTGAGCCGGGCAAATTCGTACTGGTGGGGCAGGGGGCGCGGCAGGTTGAGGCTGGTCAGAATCCAGTCGTACAACGGACGGTGCACCTCAAATTCCAGGGTGCAGATGCTGTGCGTGATGCCCTCCAGATAATCACTCAGGCAATGCGCAAAATCGTACATGGGATATATACACCAAGCGCTGCCGGTGTGATGGTGGTCGGCATGGCGGATGCGGTAGATCAGGGGGTCGCGCAGCCAGATATTGGGGGAGGCGACGTCGATCTTGGCGCGCAGGGTGCGGGTGCCGTCGGGGAATTCGCCGGCGCGCATGCGGGCGAAGAGGTCCAGGTTTTCGGCGACGCTGCGGTGGCGAAAGGGGCTTTCCTTGGCGTGGCGGCGGTATTCGTCGGTTTCCTCGGGGGTCAAATCACAGACGAAGGCCTTGCCCGCTTTGATTAATTCCACGGCGTAGCCATAAATCTCGGCGAAATAGTCCGAGGCGTAAAAGGGCTCGAGCGTGGCGGTTGGGGCGAGGCGGGGCACGGCGGCGGAGATAAAATGATCCGCCTGGCCATTGGTGGTGAGGGCGGCGGGCAGGGCGCCTTTGACTTTGTAACCAAGCCGGTCATCGGCCCAGTTGCTGATGAGCCAGTTGACATCCGCCTGAATGGAATCGACGTACTCAACATCCTCCTTGGTGGGATTGGTGTCATCCATGCGGAGGTTGCAGATGCCGCCAAATTCGCGGGCGATGCCGAAATTGAGGCAGATGCTCTTGGCATGACCGATATGGAGGTAACCGTTGGGTTCGGGGGGAAAACGGGTGTGAATCTGCGGATATTTATTTTCCGCCACGTGACCGGCGACGATGTCGCGAATAAAGTCGGAGGGGCGGATTTCCGCCGGGGCGGTCGCTGCTGCTGTGGTTGCCAAACTCATATATTTGAAACAGGTTACCAAAGGCGGTGGCGAATGTCCAACGGACAGGCGCATGTAAACGGGCAGGCGAACTTAAATACTCCGGCTTACAAAGCATTTCAACCCCAGAGATATTTGCAAATATTTTGGTAAATCACCACAGCTGACTCATCTATTACACCATACATTACTGGGCCATCACCCGGTAGAAGCCAGCTCGGTTCGTCGATGCGGCAGCATAAATCTGCACACCCACATTGGGCGGGGTGATGGTGATATTCGTCATCGCCTGCCAATTAACCAGGTCGGGGGAGAACTCCACGCTGTACAACGATAGCAGGGCACCTTCAAAGACCGTGATTTGGAACGCGTTTTGGTCAGCCTCCGCCAGTTGCAAGTAGGGAGCGGCGGGCACGTAATAATAGCCCGCCGATGAACTGTTGAGTTGCGCCACCGTTACGGAGTTCGGCCAGTCGAAATATTGCTCGCTGGCCACGGGGCTCATGAAGACTGAGTTCGTGCCCAATTTGCTGAATTGGTCATAGAACTGGTAGCTGGCCAGGGGACTTGTGATCAGTGAATTCGTGCTCAGGTCGGTGAACGCATCATAGAGCTGATAGCTTGCCACCGGGCTGGTGATCTGCGAATTCGTGTCCAGGCTGCTAAACGCGTCGTAGAACTGATAGCTCACGACCGCCGAAATCACGTTCGTAATCGTGTTTTGAGCGGGCAGGGTTGAAGCGGAGAACGACAATCCCGCCATAATTATCGCCTTGGCAAGCAGGCCCCCAATGCGGGGGATGACCAGGCGGCTTTTTACCGGTGCGTTCATGGCAGCATTTAAGTTTAGTTGCCGGCGGCCGCGCTGGCCCAGACCACTCCGCCGCCGCGCGGAACGACCAGGGAAACCGTGGCGGTGCTGGCAGCCAGGGTGCCGGTGTTATAACCAATCGCGCTCACCGGCGAACCGATTTGCGGGGTGATGGTGACGGTAACGGGGGTGTTCAAGGGCAAATTCGTGCAATTGACCACCACTTGGATGGGATTCGCTTGCTGACCGGGGATGATGGCGGCTGGCGTGAGCACGCTGCTGGAGGGATTGCCGGAGATGCCAATGCCGCCCACGCTGGCAATTGCCAGTTGAACGCCCTGACCGGCAACCGGCGTGATGATGGGCTGGAAACCAGTGGTCAGGACTCCGCTGTACTGCCCCCCGAGTGAAATTTGGAATGCATCGATACGTATTCTGCCCAGCCCGCCCCCTGCGGTGCCGGATCCCCCTGTGGCCAGAATGCTCCCGGCCCCTATAAAGACACTGGAAACTAATCTAATGCCACCACCACTTCCGCCCCCTGAAGAATAAATTTGAAAACCACTTCCGCCGCCGCCTTTCGCAAGAATTGACCCGTTGATTTGGTTGGTTTGCGATGATGCGATCAATATTGCCCCGCCGCCACCTCCGCCTCCAGCAACTGATGTCCCACCACCCCCTGACCCCCCGATCAATGGAAGCAAGAAGGTGTTCCCATAAATCGCGCTTGGAGATGGTCCTCCGTAGCCACTATCGTTTCCAATGGTGCCGTAGGAAGCACCCACGCCCTGATAGCCAGTTGACTTTGAAGAACCACCTGGCCCCTGTCCAGAGGTTGGGTTGCTCCCGCCGCTCCCTCCAGCCCAACCTCCAGGTCCTCCCGCTCCGCCAGGACTTCCCGATCCTCCAAATAAATTATAATTATTTTGTCCCGAAACATTCACCGTGCCATTGATAAGCACATTACCCTGCACCAGCCACGTGACCGGCGAATTATTGGCGTTGGGCGTAAATGACACCGTGACGTTGCTGGGGATAACGACGTAAGTATAATTATAAACACCATTTGGGTGATCATGCATGTCGATCACGATGTTGGTGGTGGCGGTGATGGCGCTGAAATCCAGAGCGCCATCACTGCCGTTGCTGCCGCTGTTGATCTGCGCGTTGGCTTCGCCAGCGAGTGCCAATGCCAGCGCGAACGCAG
>CAIZWI010000156.1 GCA_903936645.1 uncultured Verrucomicrobia subdivision 3 bacterium | reverse complement strand
TCATGCAATACGTCTTAAGTGACAGTTTTAAAATATCCTAAAAGCCGGGCGAAAGGGAGTTAATTCTGCAATGGTGCCCAATTTGAGGACATCGTGGCGGCCCTGCCGGCTGAAATTTTTCATGTACAGGCGAACGGTTTGGCGACATATTGGTCTCTTATAACATGACCGTTGCTGAACTCAATCCGTCCGCCGCCGCCGCTGCTCCCGCTGCGCCGGGTGAAGTCGTGGTTTCCGTGCGCGGCCTCACCAAAGTCTTCAAAGATTTTTGGAACCGGCCCAAGGCGCGCGCCGTGGATAATGTGGATTTTGAGGTCCGCCGCGGCGAGGTGTTCGGTTTGCTGGGACCCAACGGCTCCGGCAAGTCCACCACGGTCAAGCTCCTGCTGGGACTGTTGTATCCCACCAAGGGGCATATTGAAGTGTTTGGCCATTCCCCCCGCCACGTTTCCACCAAGGCGCGCATCGGCTATCTGCCCGAGGAATCCTATCTCTACCGCTATCTGAATTCCCGCGAAACGCTGGATTTCTTCGGCAATCTCTTCCAGCTCTCCAAAGGCGAGCGCGACAGCCGGTCCGAGCAGTTGCTGGACATGGTGGGCCTCGGCCAGACCCGCACCCGGGCCATTGGCGAATTTTCCAAGGGCATGCAACGCCGCATCGGCCTCGCCCAGGCGCTGATCAATGACCCTGACCTCGTAATTTTGGATGAACCCACGGCCGGTCTCGACCCCATTGGCTGCCGCGAGGTGAAGGATTTGATCGTGGCGCTCGCGCGGCGCGGCAAGACCGTGATCTTAAGCAGTCATTTGCTGTCTGACGTGGAGGATGTGTGCGACCGCGTCGTGATTTATTACGGCGGCAAAATCCAGGCCGCCGGCACGCTCAAGGAATTGCTGGCCAAGCCGGATTCCCTGCGCATCACCACCCCGGTGCTCCCCCGCGAAACCCTGGAGCGCGTCCTGGCCACCATCAAGCAGGATGCCATCGCCGGCGAAGTGCGCGTGGACAACCCCACCCAGAATTTGGAGAGTTACTTTCTGGAGGTCGTCCAAAAGGCGCGCGCGGCCCAGGAAACCAGCGGGGCCCAGTCCGGGGCCCGCGTGGCGGCCTACTTGCGGGGGACTGAAACGGCCGCCGTGGCCAGCCAGAGCAATAAAGTGCTCGACCGTCTGGCCGCCCCAGTCCCGGCGGCCCCGGCGCCCGCCCCCACGTCCGTTTCCGCTGCCGGCCCGGCCGTGGATAATCAAAAATTGGCCGCGCTTGCCAAACCGGCCGAACCTTCCCCGACAGCCGCTGCAGCTGCGGCTGCGCCCGCACCCAAGGCGGCGGATTTGGCGAAGGCGGATGAAAAACTTTCCTCGTTGCTCGGCAAGCCCAAGGCCTGACCCCCGCGCCCGCCTCCCCACGAATCACGATGCAACCCCTGTTTGCCATGGCCGGTTTGACCTGGAAGGCTGCCTTCCGGTTCCGCCTCTTTCTGGTGCTGGCCCTGCTGCTGCTGGCTTCGGTCATCGGCCTGCCCCTGCTGATCCAGGATGACGGCACCGCCCGGGGGTTCACCCAGATTTTGCTGACCTACACCCTCAGCGCCATCACCGGCCTGCTCGGGCTCTCCACCTTGTGGCTGGCCTGCGGCACCCTGGCCCGCGATATTGAAGAGTGCCAGATTCAAGTGCTGGCCACCAAGCCAGTGTCCCGGTGGCAGATCTGGCTCGGCAAATGGCTGGGCATCATGTCCCTGAATGCCGTGCTGCTCGCCCTGGCGGGGCTCAGTGTGTTTGGGCTGTTGCAGTGGCGGGCCAGTCACCTCCCCGCGGGCATCCAGCGCGAACTGCGCAGCGAAGTGCTCGTGGCCCGGGGCGAGGCGCGCGAACCCAATCATGATGCGCAAATCGCCGAGGATACCGAGCGCACCCTCCAGGAACGGTTGAAAACCAATCCGGTGGACAAGGCCGACCTCGCCGAAGTGCGCAAGCAAATCCGCGAACAAGTGCGGGGCGCCTTTCAAATCGTTCCCCCCGGCTACACCCGCCAGTGGCAAATCGACCTGGGCCATCCCAAAAGCTATTTCCAAAACCAGCCGTTGCAATTGCGCATCAAGTTCAATTCCGCCGATCACAGTGCCTCCGGCACGTTCATCGGTGCCTGGCAGGTCGGCGACCCTAATAACACCAACTTCTGGCGCAGCGAACCCATGAGCCTGGCCCCCGACACCTTTCATGAATTTCCCATCCCCGCCAATTTGTGCGATCCGGCTGGCCGGCTCACCGTCGTGTTTTATAATCCCAACCAAACCTCGCTCTTGTTTCCCCTGGATGACGGCATGACCGTGCTTTTTCCAGAAGGCGGTTTCGCCCTGAATTTTGCCCGCGGTTTGGGCATCATTTTGTGCTGGATGGCCCTCCTGGCCGCCCTCGGCCTGACCGCGGCCAGTTTTCTCTCCTTTCCCGTGGCCGCCTTTTTCTCCCTGGCCATGTTGCTCGTGGGCCTCTCCAGCGGCACCCTGGCCGACGCCGTGGATAGCGGATCCGTGGCGGCCGGGAATGAGGAAACCGGTGCCGCCGGGCATTCCTCCGTGGACATATTTTTGATTCCAGCTTTCAAGGCCACCCTCGCCGTGATTTCCCTGGCGGGAAATTATTCGCCGATTGATTCCCTGAGCACCGGGCGTTCCATCCCCTGGAGTGAATTGGGCATGGCCATTGTCCAAATTGACTTGTTGCTGGGCGGTGTGATTGCCCTCGGCGGAATCTTTTTGTTCAGCCGCCGCGAACTGGCCACGGCCCAGGGAACCCAATGAACCCACGCACCAAAAAAATCCTGCTGGTGCTTCTGGCGGTGTTGCTGCTGCTGGGCTCCGGCCAGATGCAGAAATCCATGAACGTCGAGCGCGCCCAGCTCGGCCTCACCCATGTCGCAGTCCTGGAGAACGCCCCGCCCATGCTCGCCTTCACCACCGTGGCCCTGGGCGGCTTTCGGGGGCTGATTTCCAACCTCCTCTGGATGCGGGCCAACGACCTGCAACAAGACGACAAGTTTTTTGAGGCCGTCCAGCTCGCCACCTGGATCACCGAGTTGGAACCGCATTTTACCCAAGTCTGGCTCTTTCTGGGCTGGAACATGGCCTATAACATCTCCGTCAAGTTCAAGGATTTCTCCGACCGCTGGCGCTGGGTGGACCGGGGCATCATCCTCCTCCGTGATGAAGGCTTGCATTACAACCCCGATGACGTCCTGATCTACCGGGAACTCTCCTGGTTCTACCAGCACAAAATGGGGCAGAACCTGGATGACGCCAACATGTACTACAAGCAGCAGTGGGCCGAGGCCATGAAACCCTATTTCGGCGTCAATGGCACCAATTTCGATGACCTCATCCAGCCGCAAGGCGCGGCGGCCCGGAAACTGCAGCACGACTTCACCAACGAGTTCAAAATGAACCCCTTGTTTATCCGGCAGGTGGATGCCAAATACGGTCCGCTGGACTGGCGCCTGCCCGAAGCCCACGCCATTTATTGGGCGGCCTTGGGGCTGGACGCCGCCACCCGGCATCCCGACAAGGTGAAGCAGGACGACCTCATGACCTTGCGCCGCAGTATTTATCAATCCGTTTTCCAAGCCTTTCACCACGGCCGCCTCATCACCAATCCCTTCCAGCAAACCTATTCTTTGGGACCCAACCTCGAATTGATCCCCCAAGTCGATGCGGCCTATGTGCAAATGATGGACGCCGAGCCCTCCATGCGCGACCACATCGGCACCGCCCATCGCAATTTCCTCCGGGACGCCGTCTACTTTCTCTACGAAAACAACCGCATTTCCGACGCCACCAAATGGTTCAAGGAACTCGCTGATCGTTACCCGGACAAGACCATTATTGAAAACGACACCAATTCCTATCCCCGGAATGTGTCGCTGGATGAATTTGCCATTGCCACCGCCCAGATCGATGTCAATGAAACGTCCCAGGAACGCGTCACCTCCGCCATCCAGGGCTTGCTCTCCCGGGCTTATTACGAACTCGCCATTGGCCAGGACGACCGTTACGCCGGGTACAAATTGCTGTCCGGCAAGGTCTACCAGCGTTACGTCAGCAAGACCGCCGGTTCCAATGGCGAAAAACGGATTCCCTTGCCGCCCTTTGACGTGCTGAATAAATTCGTCCTCGGCGAGTTGCTGGATACCCAGCGTGGCGTGCCCTACGCCATGCGCGCCGTGCTCCGCACCCATTTAAGCCTGGGCCCCGAAACCAACGCCCCCGCCGCCGCCCTCATCGGCCCCGTCCGCGCTCCGGTGACCAACAGCCCCGCTATTAAGAGCCTGCCGTAAAATTGATGGTGGGACCCCGGCACCCGGTTTTGGCCGTGGCCAATGCGGAGCGGCCGCCGCATCCCGGCAGGGTGCCAGTTGGCCAAATCAACCTTCTGCCTTGCGTTCCTCCCCCGCCAGATTGCCCTGGCTGGCCGAACCCTAATCTGTCCTCCGCCCCATTTGACAACTCATCAATTGATGCGACATTGCCAGCGCAGTTTGGACCCCTTGGTCCCGATGCGGAGGACGGATGCCATCCGGCCACCCTGTCCGCCCTAGCTTAAGCGACGGCGGGTTCTTTGCCATAGTTCGCCCGCCCGGCGGACGTTCGAAAATTTCTGCCCAAAGCCGCATTCAAATTTTTCCGGCTAAAACTCCCGCCCCCGCCTGCGGCTTGCCCCCCGGTGAGGATAACGGACTATAAAGCCTGCGCCCATGATCTCATAGGCAGGGTCGCCTGACCCGGCGTTGGTGGCTAAATCCAGGTGAATCGCCCCTAATCGTGCCTAATCGTACCTTTGCGAGGTTTTGCCATCGGACATCGGACTTTTCCGCACCTCGGCGGGCCGTTTTACCTCCAAATGGGCTAAAGCCCGCCCATTGCCGTTCCGAAAACCGTCTAAAACCGCCCGTATTCTTCTGATTTACAACAAGTTGCAACCCGTTGAATACTTTTCCCCCGGGGGCGTCAAAGCTATGGTAAACTAAATCCATACCGTGCTAACGAGTCCTTACATTATATGAAAACCGAGTTTTTGAAGCGTTTTCCCCTGTCCGGCGTGCTGGCGGTGGTGGCGCTTCTGGGTGGCCCGCTGGCCCCGGCCGCTTTCAGCCAGGATACCGTGGAACCCACCGCCACCCTCACCACCCTCCCCGGCGGCATCCTGCCCGAAAGCCCGCTGGCCCAGGTCATCAAACTCGCCCAAGCCGGTGTGGATGAGGGGATTATCCAGGCCTATATCACCAATTCCACCAGCACCTTCAACCTGAATTCCGATAAATTAATCTACCTCAAGGATGCCGGGGTGCCCAACAGCCTCGCCTCGTCGATGATGCAGCATGACGTCGCCTTGCAGGCCCAAATCGCCGCCGCCACCCCGCCACCCACGCCCCCCCCCGTTGTTCCCGAACCCGCTCCTGCCCCGGCAGCCACCCCGGCCCCGGTCACCGATTCCACCCCTCCCGCAGTGGTGGTCAGCCCGCCCGCCCCGGTAACCGTGAATTACTTTTACGACACCCTGTCCCCTTATGGTAACTGGGTGATGGTGAATGGTTATGGCCGTTGCTGGCAGCCCGGGGTGGCCATCTACAATCACGACTGGCAACCCTACGGTGATCATGGCCATTGGGTCTACACGGACAGTGGCTGGTATTGGGTTTCCGACTATTCCTGGGGCTGGGCTCCCTTTCACTATGGCCGCTGGTTCCGGGATGCCCGTTTTGGCTGGTGCTGGTATCCGGACACGGTTTGGGGACCTTCCTGGGTGACTTGGCGGTATTCGGATGACTATTGCGGCTGGGCCCCCTTGCCCCCTGGGGCGGTCTATCAGGACGGAGCCGGATTTTTCTACCATGGCAGTTCCGTGGCCGTGGGGTTTGATTTTGGCCTGGCCCCCGATTGCTTTGTCTTTGTGGGCGTAAACTTTTTCTGCGATCCCCATCCCTACCGCCATCGCCTGGATCGCGGGGGCGTTTATGGCATTTATCATCGAACCGTGGGCATCAATCATTTCGATCGGGATGATCACCATGGCTTTATTAATCATGGCATTGATCCCGGCCGCATTAGCCGGGCCACGCATGAAGAAATTCGGCCCATCGCGATTCATGATACCTACCGCCCTGTTGGCCGGTTCGCCCACGGTGAAGCCGTGAACCATGGCGAAGTAATGGTCAACCGCCCGCAATTCCAGGATAACCGGGGGAATGTCGTCGTGGACCGGCCGCATAATGCCGACTGGGGACCTAACCGTCCACCGCAGTTCAATCAACCCCATGCGGAAACCTTCCCCGGTGATCGTAACAACCGCTTGAACCCGTCCCCAAATACCGGAGGCTACCGTGTTGTGGCCCCCCAACCGGAAGTGAATCAACCACCAGCACACACCTACGAGCCGCCGCAATCCCAATGGCCGGTGGATAACCGCAATAACGCGTTCCGGGCCAACCCCCATGCCGAAAATAATTTTGCATCCCCCGTGCGCCCGGTGCGCCCCTCCGCACCAGTTCCCGCCCCTCCTGCCCTGCGTGAACCGCCCCATCAATCATTTCCGCAACCCGTGACCAGCCACGAACCGGCGCATATGGCACCGCAAGTGCCCCAACAACTGGTCCCGCCGCCCCGCTACGAGCCGCCCCAGCGCCCGGAGCCGCCGCATTACCAGGCGCCGCAATCGATTGCGCCTCCCCGGCAGGTCGAACCACCCCAGCGCTTTGAACCTCAGCCGCGCCCAGAGCCACCCCACATTGCACCCCCTGAGCCCCGGCCCC
>CAIZWI010000155.1 GCA_903936645.1 uncultured Verrucomicrobia subdivision 3 bacterium | reverse complement strand
TGGGGGTGCTATTTTTCGGAGGATCCCCCCATGCTCTTTTTTGGGGCATCGCGCGGCAATTTGGGGGGTGCTATTTTTCAGCGAGGTTTTCCGCTGGATTTTTGAGAAATCTGGCCGGGAAATTTGTGAAACTGTTACACAGGTTAAAATGGTGCTTTCACTCAAGAAATTTATCAAAAAGGCCCCGCCCCCCCCGGAAAAAAGCATGCTTTTTCTGGGGAGGCCCCCCGCTCTTTGGGCTGTGGGCGGACGCAAATCTCAATGTTTAGGCGCACTTGCTAGGGGTCTGAACGTGTATGAATCCGCCTCCCCTGGGCTGGTCTATACCGTAACAATCTCCACGAGCCTTGGTGCGCGCGGTAGTCGGTTTTCGCTGGCTGGCGCGGATTCATGGCTCCTCCGGGTCTTGGTGCTCAGGTGGAACAAAATCCTCTTCGGATGGCTCCTCCTCATTGTGATCATCGTAACGGATTGGTGGCCTTGCATCCACTCCAATGCTGCGCCTATCGAACTCCAGATCATCCACAGACAGGATTTCTTTCCATTCATCATCGAACTCTAGGTTGGCCGTGGCGGAAATCGACACTGAATCAGTCACGGCTCCAGCGCGCATAAAGAGCGGCATCCGGAAATCCTCAGAGGAGTCGATTACCATTGTATCTGGGTCCCCGTACTCCACATAGGCCGAGAAATCCATATTGACGTCGAACGTGATGGTGCAATAACCGTCCTCAATGGTGATGACTCGAATATTCAAGATCTTGACTGACTTGACCTCCACATTTTCTACATCTGCCTCGAGGTCTTCCTCATGGTAGAAGGAGAGGTTTTGGAATGCCTCCTCGATGCCGGTAATAACGCGGGCTGGATTCGCTGCGATTGCGGCCTTGAGGGCTGATGGTAATGGAGTAGCCGTCTTGAAATCAGCTATGATGGCTGACGGTAATGAGATGGCTGCCTTTACTTCGGCATCGACGAGCGCCTCGGTAAGCGCTGAGAGGCTTGGGTAATAGATCAATTCCTTGTGGAGGGCGCACGCCTTTTTGATGTCTCCATCTTCAGAAACGACGGCAACTGGCAAGCTGTGGCGCTTCGAGTAGCTCAATACGGCGGCGATGGTGAAAGCGTCGGGGAATTCCTTACGCTTCTCACCGTCTCCGAATGGCGGCTGCTGCTTGTCATACCAATCCATTATTTCTGCAACGTTAATGTCTTGGTATGTAAGCTTTTCGACCATGAAATGCTTCAGGAACTCGGTCCAGCATTCCATTGTCGCGGCCTCGATCTCAGCCGCGGCTGTCTCAACTGCCCTCTTTCCGTGCCACTTGGGCCACCGGTATAATAGCGGAGCTTTCTCACAAGCCTTCTGGATGGCCGACTGAGCCGCCCGGGATCCTTCTTTGATATGGCGGACGACTTCCCTCTCGATCGGATCAGGCAGCAGCAAAGTGCTCTTCTTTGCGCTAGCTAGATGAACGAATCTCTCAACCCACCGCGAGAAAAAGTTGTAGTGGTTCTTATCGAAAATGCTTGTGTCTATGAGGATTGTCCGTGGTACTATCATAGGGCTGGAATTAGGTGGAACTGTAGGCATTGACGGCACTCGGCAGCGGCTTTGGCCGAATGGATTCATAATTCGGAATGTAGGCACGGAGGAGCGTTTTGAAAAGCTTTCCGTGGTTGGGAACCTTCAGGTGCAGCAACTCGTGGACAATGACGTATTCGCGGAATGCCGCTGGCTGCCCAAGAACGTCTGTGCTGAATGACACCGTGCCGCTGGTGGAGCAAGAGGCCCACTTGCGGCGCATTTGCTGGATGCGGATTTGACGCGGCTTGGCACGGATGCGGGCGGCCCAATCCGCGACCTGGGCTTTGAAATCGGCGACAGCCGCCGTGGCGGGTGGTTTTGATTTCATGGGGTGCGGACTTTGATGAGGCGGTCGGCAACTTCGACCATCTTCTTGCCTTGCACGAACGGCAGAAGCAGCTTGTAGACTTGGGCTTTAAGTTCCCGCATTTCGTCCGCGTTGGAATGGAAATTGGAAAACCGTTTGAACGGCCCGGCCAACGCGATGGCGAGCGATTTTGGGTCTTTATAGGAGTGCCGCTTCAACTCCCAAAACAGGGTGAACGTCAAATCGTCGAGGCCGCTGTCTTTTTGGGCCTGTTGGGCGGTGATGGTTTCGTCGGCCAGCAATTCCAACTGCTTGCGGGCTTCCTCGGTGGTTAGGTGTCGCTCGTCAAACTGTTCGCGGATGGCGTCGGCACGGTCGCCAATGGAAATCAGATACGGCGCAACGGTGCCTTTTTCATTGACCGTGGCCTGAATGTTTTTAATGAGGTTGATGACTTTGTTGGTGTCGGATGACTGGCTCTGGCGGAGCGCCGCCAACATTTTCTCATCAATGATGACCGGCTTGCTCAATTTATCCAACCCGTCGTAGGACGCCTCACTTCGGATCAACAACTCCGTCTTTTTCGCAATGTCGCCCAGGAACGTGGTCTTAACGCCATAGGCGTTCCGCACGACCTCATAGAGGGTGGCGAGTTTGCCGTAGTTTTCGACATGGTCCCGCAAGCCCGGATCGGGCGAGAGGATTTCGTAAAGGTTTTCAAGCTCCTTGAAAAACTTGTAGAACGCATCGCGGACTTTTTTATCGGTGAACGCATCAATGGCACGCTCGACAGCCTTGTCATTCATCGGGCCGGTGGCGAGCGCCAGATACTCCTGGGCTGGGCCGGTCATCCGACGGATGAAATCGGCAAACAAAACATCCAAGTTTTCGACGACACCGCTCACTTCCTTGGAGTCAAACCGCAGCGCCTTTTTCAATTTGCCCAACACTCCGACGAAATCCACGATGAGGCCACAGGGCTTTTCGCAAACGCCGCCGTCCGCGTTTTGCACTTCGTATGGGCGGTTGACGCGGGCGATGGCCTGTAACAAAACATGGTCACGCATCGGCTTGTCCAGATACATGCAATACAGAATCGGCGCGTCATAACCGGTGAGAAGTTTGTCGGTGACGATGAGAATTTGCGGCTGCTTGCCGGGTTTTGGAAATTCCTTGCGGGCGGTTTTTTCGTCTGCCTCGTCCAACTGGTATTTTGCCACGATGGGATGCTTCTCCTCGTCGTTGTGCGTGTGGGTATAAACGGGCGCGGACCATTCTGGCGGCAACAGTTTATCCAATTCCTGCTTGTAGAGGGCACACGCTTCGCGATCCACGGCGACAAGGAACGCCTTATATCCGAGCGGCTGGACGTTTTGCTTGAAATGCTCCGCGACAAATTTGGCGACGGCAGGGACGCGCGTATCGGATTTCAGAAACGTGCGAAGTTTAACGGCGCGATCAAGAATGCGGTTCAAATCCTCGACATCCTTTACCCCCTCCTCCTCGGTCAATTTTAGAAACTCCTCCTCCAGAATTTCGTTGGGCAGGGAGATTTCATTCGGCGCGTGGGTGTACCGGAGCTTGAGCGTGGTCTTGTCCTCAATGGACTCGGCGATGGAATACTTGTCGAGATAGCCTTCTTCGTCTTCCTTGCCAAAGACTTTGAAAGTGCCTTTGCCGTAGGCGATGAGGTCAATTGGTGTGCCGGTGAAACCGATGAACGTGGCCTTGGGCAGCGCGGCCAGCAGGTAATTACCCAGGTCGCCGCCGGTGGAACGATGTGCCTCGTCTATGAGCACATAGACGTTCTTGCGAGTTGAAAGATTGGCGTCCGCCTTGTCGAACTTGTGAATCATCGTGACGATGAGGCCGCGAAAGTCCGCCTTCAACAATTCGACCAGCCGCGCCTTGCTGTTGGCGTGTTCAATCTTGATGTCGTTGCTTTCCAGTTCGCCAAGCAACCGCTCCACCCAGCCGATTAGCTGGCCCTCAAGCTCATTGCGGTCAATGACAAGCATGACCGTGGCCTTGCCGAAAATGTCCTGCCGCTCCAGAATCAGGCGGGCGGCCGTAATCATGGTGAACGTCTTGCCGGAACCCTGCGTGTGCCAGACCAAGCCTGTGTTCTTGGTGTCATCGGCGCAGCGGCCCATGACTTTGATGGCCGCGCGGGTCTGGTGCTGGCGAAGGATGGTTTTTTGCAGTTCGTCATCCTTGACGAAAAACAGAATCCATTCCTTTATCATTTCCAACATGCGGAGCGGAGCGAAGAAGGTTTTAACCTTCTCCTCGTAGTTCGCCTTGTCGAGGTGCTTCCACGGGAAAATATTTTTGCGGTCGAGATTCCAGGTCACGCCGTAAAAAAATTCGACGATCTGAGTGAAATCGAACACCTGGGGGACGGTGACCATTTCCGGTGTCTCGTTGTGGTAGCGGCGGATTTGAATCAGCGCCTCCTCCATCGCGTTGTGTTTCTTGGCGCTCTTGGCTTCCACCACGGCGACGGGGATGCCGTTAATGAGAAAAACATCGTCCGCCCGGTTGGTGTGGTTGCCGTTGGTGTATTGCCATTCTTCGGTGACGTGGAATGCGTTTTTGGCCGCGTCCGTGAAATTGATGAGCGTGATGTTGCGCGTTCGCTTTTCCGATTCGATGTACAGCGACCGCTCGCCGCGCAGCCAGGCGAGAATTTCAGAATTGCCCTCAATGTTGTTGCGGACAGATTCGAGCCGGCTGATTACCTCGTCCGCCAGTTCCGGCGTTACGACGCCGGGATTGAGGTCTTGCAACTTCTGTTTTAGGAGGTCGTAAAAGAACAAGCCCGACTCGCCCCGGCGAAACGTGGTGGCATCGCCCTGCGGCACGATGGTCCAACCGGCATCACGGGCGTAGCGCGTGAGCGGGTGCTGGACGGTTACTGATTCAGTTCCAAGATTGGCGGGCATAAATAATTACTGGCGCTTTTTTTCAATTTGGCGCAAAATGTTAATTCAAGTGCCACAAATTGAAGCGCTTCCGACTTTTTTTAATATGTTATTGCGTTTTTCGCGAAAATGCCGATAGTAATGGTGTTCTCTGCCAGCGGCAGCAGAACCTACAAAGGCTTCCGCAGAGCCAGCCTGGCGAATCTGCGGTTTCTTTTTTTCTTGTTTTATTTCCATTTGGGCGACGCTTTCAGAGATTTTAATACCTCGGGATCGTCAATGACAAAGGCGGTGACGATTTTGGCTTTTTTCGCATCGGTCAGGACAATGATGACAACGTAATCGCCGCTCACCACACAAACACGCCTGTCCGGTCGGCAAATTTTCGTTTTGTTATCATATCCCTGAAACAATTCAGCCTTAGGGTCTTGCAGAGCGGCCTTGATCCAGTCAATCCGTTCTGCCCGTCGAGCCGAAAATGTATCTTTGTTCCCGTCCCGGTTACTGGATTCAAAAAACAGGTGTAAAAAATCGTCCCTATCGAAGCGAACCATGATGCCGTCAAAGGTGGGAATGGGACCGGAGCAATACAACTGCTTGTAGTGCTTGCCGCATTCCACGGCATCGGCAAAGGTTTTTAACGGTGGCATTGCCATGACTTACCAGCCTCCTTGGGGGTCAATGACGAACACGTTGAATTTCGACACGCCTTTGGCAGTGGCGGCAATGGGGTGTTCGAGCTTGGATTCGAGGTATTCAACGAGCTGGTGCTTCGCCGAACCGTTAGCGAGCGAGCCATTCAGCCTGGCGGATGCCGCGCCCACCAGTACATCCGCCAATTGAATCATCACGGACTCCTCAGACCTGATGGCCTGCACCGACGAAAGGGAGGCGGAGAGATTTGAGGAGGCGACACAGCTTGCCAGCACAGTCAGGCGGCGCATGTCCCGGTTGCGTTTGTAATCGCAAAAAATGCTGTACTCGTTGAAATCGAGAATCCAGTGGTGGAGCAACTGGTAATAAAATTTGTAGAAGCCAAGCTCCTGGTCGTTCTGGTGGTACTTGAGCAAATCCACTTTCGTCCGGTCCACCGCGATGCAACGAAAACGCAGCCGGTCGCCTTCGCTGAAAAACAAGCTGACAAGCTCTTGGTAAAATTCCAGCCGTGAGGGGGAAACTTTTTGCCATTTGAACTCGCCGCCGACCTTGTGCTTGTCCCGCAGCGCATGAATTTCCGCCTTAAGTTTGTCGCGGTCTTCGCGGTGGGACCACAGGCTGCCGATGATCAAATACGTGGCTGGTGGCGCTTTGGAGCAAAATAAATCGGGACGGGATTCATCGCAATAAACGTCAAATTTCATGATGGCTCGCTTTCTGGTTGGCCCGCCAATTTTGCGACTTCGCTGGTGTCAATGTCGAGTTTATCCACGCGGATTTGGGCGGTCATCAGTTGGTGGAGCAGGGTCTGGAACAAATCCGACAGCGAGGCGTGTTTGCGCTCGTGGAGGGAAATCTTGCGATCCAAGGTCTTTAAAATGGCGACAATCTCGTTTTGTTCGTCAGCCTCCGCTGGAAAATAGATAGGAATGGTCGCCGCCAAGCTGGCGTTGAAAACAGAATTGATCGAGGACACATTCCGCCGGTTGGAAAAAAATCCCTGGGACTTTATGTAATGCAAATAGCGATAGAGAAATTCGTTCGTTACGTCGTTGCGGACACGAAATCGAAGGATGAACGATGAGTATGTGTATTCTCCATCGAGGTCGAAAATGGCAGTTTTGCCAACATGGTCTGCGCTGCCACTTCGCCAATTGAAAAGAACATCGCCTTTTTTTAGTGTGAGGCGATCACGCTGATGTTCGGGAATCTTGTAATACCTCAACTTCTCCAAACTGATCTTCCCTGCATTGGTAATATTGATGTTGGTAAATATCGGAGTGCCAATGGAAGGATCTAAAGCAGAAGCGACGGCGGCTTGCGCTCCGTAGGTGATTTCAGATACTTCTCCTAGAGATTTGCACGTCCAGCATTCAGGTAATGAGCCGACTTCCGTTTCAATGGACTTCTCTCCTCGCATTCCTTGCGTAAAGAGCATATTCATTGTGGATTGTTTTAGATCGCGGGCACTGGATAGAAGTTTCGCCTCAGTTTCTATCGCGCGTTGAATTGTCCAGACCGTTGCCGCAATTTTTTCCTGCTCGGGTTTTTCAGGAACGTCCCACTTGATGCTTGCCAAGCCCCCCCAAGATGTTCGTGGATGATTCACCCCATTGGTGGTCTGATCGGCGTGCATCCGGAACTCAGCGGAATGAACTAACCCAAGCAGATATGCGCCACACACATTTGGTTTTGGGCGAAAGACAAGAATATCTGTCGAGCAGATTCCTTTGTCTGTAGCAATCACGGCTTTGTCGAGATAGGGACGGAGTTTTCCGTAGAGAATATCTCCCTTGAGGAAGCAATTTTTGGCGCTGTGGACGTCGGACGGCCTGCCTTGGCGCTTCAAGAGAAACACTCCACCATCGATATGTTCCAAGCCGACATAGACGGACGCACCGCTCGTGGCGGGATGGCATTGGTCTTTGATGCAATCGCAAAGTTCGTAGAAGTGCTTCATACTTTGGCGTGTTTGGTGCGTGAGGCCAACAATTTGATTTGTTTGAGAACGCGTTCAATGTCGTTGCTCAAGGCTTGCTCATCTTCAACAACCGCTTCGTAGTCCGCTATCGCAAGCACAATATCTTTTGATTTGGCGTCACCTTTTGTGACGACATATCGCGAGGGGGAGAGATTAGAGTCAGCTTTGGTGGCTTCGGCGGTGGTGATGACTTTAACGAACCCATCCACGTCTTTACCCTCGTTGAAGGCATCGGCAATTTTGCGGATGTTCTCGTTGGGGATGTAGTTCTTGGGTGAGCCTTTTTTGAACTCCGCGCTGGCGTTGACCAGCGTGATTTTACCCTTGCGATCCTTGGGCTTCTGTTTCCGCAACACGATAATGATGCCGGCAGCGGCGGTGTTGTAAAAGAGGTTGTCCGGCAGGAGAATCACGCCATCAACGAGGTCATTTTCGACGAACCATTTGCGGATGTTGCGCTCCTTGTCCTCGTTCTTGCCGCCGCTGCCACGCGTGACCGCGCCAGAATCCAATACCACGGCGGCGCGGCCGTTGTCCTTCAACAGAGCAATGGTGTGCTGCAACCAGGCCCAATCGCCTTTGCCGCTGGTGTTGCCCCCGGCGGAATCGAAGCGGTCAAACGGGTCTTTCTCAAAGGTCTTTTCGTCAAAGGGCTGATTCCACATGGGATTGGCGACGACGATCTCGAATTTTTTGAGGCTGGTGTCGTTCTCGCGGAATTTGGGATTGGTCATGGAATTGCCGCGCACGATTTCGCCCTCCATGTCGTGAATGACCATGTTCATCCGGGCGATGGCGTAGCTGGAGCCGGTGAGTTCCTGGCCGTAGAGCTTCAAGGGGCGCGACACCTTGCGCTCGGCTTGAACAAGGGCGAGTTCGCACTTGATGAGCAAGCCGGCGGAGCCGCACGCAAAATCACAAACTTCCTCACCCTGCCGGGGCTTGACGATGTAGGCCATGATCCAGCCGACTTCCTGCGGCGTGAAAAACTCACCGGCGCTCTGGCCCTGGCTCTCCGCAAACTTGCGGAGCAAGTATTCATAGGCGCGGCCCAAGAAGTCCGGCTCCACGTCGCGCAAGCCGAGACGGTAGCGCGGGTCGGACAGGGTTTCGATGACGCCTGACAATGCCTGATCGCTGATCTCGCGTTCGCCATGCGGCGCGGCGTTGTATTCCACAATGTCAATCACGCCGCTCAAGGTGGCGTTGGCCTTGGCAATGGCGCGGACGGTGTTGGTGAGCTGTTCTCCCAGCGTCTTTGGTTCCTTGCCCTTGGGCCAAGCAAACTGTTCGCGGCGGCTCACGACCGGCCAGCGACATTCCGGCGGGAGATAAAAACGGACAAGGAAATGGTCGGCCTCCAGCACGGCCATGGTCGTCTCGGCGTCGCCGTAGGTTTCATTGAGCCGCTTCACCTCGTCGTCGAATACGTCGGACAGCCGCTTGATGAAGATGAGCGGCAAAATATAATCTTTGAATTTGGGCGCGTCCTTCTCTCCGCGAATAGAGCACGCGGCATCCCAAAGCATCTGCTCCATAGACTTGGTACTCAAGACGGCGCTTTTGGACGTGCCGCGCTTCCGGCGGCGAGGCTGGTCACCCTCGGCGGCAGCAATCTCCTCGGCCGCACGGCTGACGAGCTGTTCCTCACCGGCTTCCTCTAATAATTTGTTTATGGCGTCGCGGGCTGGTCCTTGGGGCTGGGCTTTGCCGTTTTCCCAACGATTGACTGTGGCGAATGACACATTCAAGCGCTGGGCTAACTCCTCTTGGCTCAGATGGAGCTTGGCACGGAGTTCTCGAAGGACAGAAACAAGGTCTTCAGCATTACGCATGAGATGATTTATATGTTATAACAAATACAATGTCAATGCAAAAACTTGGAAACTTGGGCGCAGCCCCCTCGGGTGGAGGGGGCGAGCACTCGGGGTGGGTGGGGGCTGGGGCCTTCCACGCCTTAGATTATAAACGGCGGCAGCGGGCGGCTGGCGGGCGGGATGCCTGCAAGCTGGCGCGGTGCCTGCCCCCCGCCCGAGCGCGAGGGGCGGGTTAGCAGGCTCCGTGACAGCGCGGCAGCGGGTCTGGGCATATCAGCACTTTGTGCAACATTTATCCAGCGCCGAAGGGTCCCGCGGGCGGGGAGTTGTCGGCGCGATTCGGATAAATGTGGAAGCGAGGCACGAGCGACCGAATGCACAAAGTGTGATATGCCAGGACCCGGTAGCAAGGCCGGTGCCCAGACGCGGAGCTTGCGAGCATCGTAGCACCGGCCGGTCCCGCATGACAGTCGCCCGCAGAGCCATAGTTTAGCTGGCGTAAAAGGTTCGTGGGCACAGTCGCATTTGCGCGAAGCCCCCTGTCCTGACTCTCCAAACATCTGGCGGAGCGCCGGGGCGGCGGGAGCAAGGGCGGCAGGGTGCTCCCGGACGCCTGGCGCGCAGACTGATGGCTGGAGTGTCAGGCTGATATGGTTTTGGGCGTGAGGCCGGCCGGTTTTCGCGGAGGGTCGAGGCGCTTCTGGCCGAGCCCGCAGCGAAAATGGCTGTGCTCACGACCGGGAGAGCGCGCGTTTCCACCCTGTCTCGGCGGCTTGGCGATCCGTCGGAGCGGAATGGAACGGTCGCGACGTCGGCGAGCGATGAGTGGAATGGAGCGGAGCGGTCGGCAAGGTGGCGAGTCAGGCCGCGCGCTCAGCCGAACGGTGCCATGAAAGCCGGGCGGAATGGCGCAGTGAGGCGGGTGTTTTGCCGCACGGGCCACAAAGTGCGGCTGCCCCGGCTGGGCGCAGTCGCGAGAGCGCGAAGCCCGTGCGCTGACTCTCCGAACCGCCGGCGGAGTGCTGGGGCGGCGGTGCCAGGGTGCATGGGGGCATCCGGCCGCCCAGGCACGCAGTCGTCGGGGCGGAGGGTCTGCCTGATTTCGAGGGTGGGAGCGTGTGCCGCCGGCTTTGCGCAGGGTCGAGGCGCTTTTGGCCGAGCCCGTAGCAAAACGGACGGCTCTCGCGACCGGGGTTGCTGGCGGCGCGGTCCACCCGGGTGAATGGCCGGGCGCATTAGCGCCCGGTTGCCTGAACGAAGGCGTTCGCCTGAGGATGTATTGCCTGGCCTCGCGCGGGTGAGCTGTACGACCACCCCAACCGCCGAAATGGAAGCTGGATGTCGGAACTGAGAATGACGTGATGATCCCGCGCGACGGCAAGCGTGCCCGCGCCGAGAATGACGTTCGATCACCGGTGATGGCGCGGGCTGAGCCGCGTTAGCGGCGAAAGCGACAGGCACGCGCGGGGTGAGTGATATCCCTGCTAATATGGACGACGGATGGTGCGCGTTCGTGGGTTGTGAGCGTAGCGAAGTGACATAATGTACCAGAATGCAACTAGCCGATAGTTCGCCTGAAGCCATGGTTTGCCGGTGGTCACCGGTAACGAAGATCCGGCAGCGATGG
>CAIZWI010000154.1 GCA_903936645.1 uncultured Verrucomicrobia subdivision 3 bacterium | reverse complement strand
TGGCGGGCGCGGCAATTCATTGCTTCCCTGCATCAATTTGAAGCCGCCGGCAAAATGCCCAACCTGATTATCATCTGGCTGCCCAACGATCACACCGACGGTGCCAAAGCAGGTTCCCCCACGCCCGCCGCCCACGTGGCCGACAACGATCTCGCGTTCGGCCAGATCGTGGAAGCCCTCAGCCACAGTCCCTTCTGGACCAACACCTGTGTGTTTAGGATCGAGGACAATCCGCAAGCCGGCTGGGATAACGTGAGCGGTTACCGCACCACGGCCTATGTGATAAGCCCCTACACCAAGCGCCACACTGTGGTGAGCACCCAATACAACCAAACCAGCCTGCTGCGTACCATGGAACTCATTCTCGGCCTGCCGCCCATGAACCAGATGGATGCCACCGCCACCCCAATGTTCGATTGTTTCACCAATACGCCCGATTTCACTGCTTACAATGCGCTCACCAACCAGGTGCCACTGGACAAATTAAATGCCCGTCCAGAGGCCATCAAGGATCCTGTGCTGCGCCAGGATGCCTATGTTTCCGCCCGACTGAACTTCAGGCAAGAGGATCAATGCCCCGAGGATCTCCTCAACCGGATTATCTGGCGCTCCGTCAAAGGCTCGCAGGTGCCTTATCCCGTTTGGGCGGTGAAAATGGTGGATGATGATTGAGCGACCAAACAATTTTCGCACCGGTTTCTCCACCGGATTTATTGTTTGAATTGCAAATGGCTGTCAAAATGGGCGCCATCCTTGGCACTCATGTGCTTCCGCAGCACGCGAATTGTAAATCCGCCAACAATTTTCCGGTCCTCCAAAAACATCCAGTCCGAAATTTCCTCCACCGGAAAAGCGACTGGGTCATTAATTTTTAAATTCGGAATATTAACGGGAACATCACTGATTCGCCCATGCAACTGCTGGCCATCATAACTGAGTGCCGAAACCCAGATGTGCTCCAGGCTTGCCCTGCCTTGGGTTGGATAAGGTCGTTTGACCGAAAAGTCAGTCTGGTTCGGCTTGGGTGCCACCAACGTCTTAAGAAATTGTTGCCGGGTCTGTTTTGCCTCCCAAATGGCGGTGTTCATTTCCGCGTCATCGGCTTTCACCGCCGTGACATCTGGCTCGCCGGTCCGCTGCCACTTGCTAAATGAGCTTTCCTGGCGCTTGCAGCCAGTGACCAACGCCGCCAGGCAAACAACGGTAATGAACAACTTGGTGTGCTTTGAAAGCATGGTTCCACGATCCTATGGCTGATCTTAATCCAAACTTGGCCATTGTGCCAGCGACCAAAAAAACCGGCAAGCAGTGAGGTTTTCCCTCCAATTCCGTGGGATGCCTTTCCCGCCGAATTGCTCCCCCGCGCTGGTAGAATCCCCCGGCATGCGGGGCGGACTCGATTGCCAATGCCTTAAATTCCAGGTTTTTCGCCGGTGAGCATGCGTTGGTTAACTGCGCCCGTCCGATGCCTTGAGCCATGGACGCCGTGTTACCCGCAGTCCAGGGGTATGCGTGCTGGCAAAACCGGCCGGCAAAAGCCTTTACTTGCCTGCCACCGGCTCAAGGTGCAGAGTGACCACCCCAACCGCGATTTTATCTGCCAACTCAATGAGCACGCGCACCGGCTTGCGTTTGGTGTCCACGTCCTCGTTGATGATCTCCTGATGCCATTGAAAGGGACGTCCCTGGGTGTTAATGGTTACTCGGACACTGCTGTCGCCATCGGTAATGATCAGGGCAGTCGGACCGGCCGACTGCACGGTGCCCCAGGTGATGAGCGTGCTGGCAAACGCTTCCGGGGAGGTGAATTTGACGGCGTCGCTTACCTCCAGGTAGGGGATGGCGCTGCGCCGAAACACAAAAGTACGTACCAGGGATTCCAAGTCTGGCACCGGGTAGGCGGAGTGAATATCGAGGGCATAGGTGTCCGCATTCGCCGTGAAATTGCTCGTGAGAATAATTGCGCGCGCGTCGGCCCCGGCTTTTTGTAATTGTCCGGCCACCACCGGGACGGCATGCCCGTAGCTGCTCAGCACCTTGCCATCGTACCGATGGGCGCTAAACGTGCGCGCCGTATACACCTCACCGCCCGGATCGCAAACGACCATGTTCCGTCCCAACACCACACTGAAGCTGCCCACGTCATTATGGTTGTGCGGTTCATTATTGTTGCCACCCTTGAGCGCGGCCGCGAAGGCCGGGGACTGGTCCGGCGTGGTGCGCGCGATCAGCACCCCCCCGCCGGGAAAAAAGCTGCGCAGCGGGTTGTCGCGGCTGGCTTCCATCTGGCGCGCCACCGGCACGGTCGCCGGCAGGCTGGCGAGCATCAGGTTCATGGCCAGGCCATCGCCGGCACCAGTCAATTTCGCGTTGGTCGGCATGCCCAGCCGTCGGCAGACGTAAGCCGTGAGTTGTGAACTCGGTTTGGTGCCGGGGTTCACATCCGAGATGGTGGGGAAAATTCCCGGCAAAATTTCGCTGCGCTGGCAGAATCGCGCCGCGGCAATGGCCCGGTCATTCGCCAGCAAATCCAGTTTGCCTCCCGTGGCCTGGCGCAGGGTCTCGGTCAGCAAAATGAAATGGCCAAAGCCATAATTCCAATAACCCACCCCCTCCGCGCAATACCCGTCCGGGGTGAAGCCCGACAGAAAATACTGAATGCAGTGCTCGCCTGCGGTGGCGTAGAAGGCGCGTTCCTCCCGCGAATCTAGCAAGGCCAGCGCGGCAAAGACCGTGTTGCCCACGCACACGGCGTTCCAGTTCATCGGGGTGCGCACCCAGAACGTTTCCTTCTGGCGGCCCTCAATCATGGCGCGAAAGGGATCCAGGACCCGGTGCCGGATATTGTCCCGGATCAGTTGCCGCGTTGCGGGCGAGAGGTGGTCGCCGAGGACATAATCAGCCTCCGCCAAATCCGCCGCCAGGCCGGTGGCCCCCAGGTCGGGGGTGATTTCCTGGCCATGAAAATTGTGCAGCCCGCCATCATGCGCCGGCATCAGCCAGGTTTTTTCCCGGCACAGGGCGGCGATGGTGGCCTCCAGCGCGGGCAGATAGCGGCCTTGATTTTGCAAGGCCTCCGCCAGGGTGAATTTCTCAATGCGGCCCCGGCGCTGATTGGCCACCGCCTGCCAGTGGGTGCGGTTGCCAGTCTGGGAAAATTCGAGATACAAACTGTCCGGCTGGACGGGTAGCGGCTGCTTTAAGAGTTTATCCGCCGTGACGATGGTGTTCGCATAGGCTTCGTCCGTGGCTAGTTGCTCCCAGGCGCCGCGATCCCCGATGGGCCAGGCAAAGCCCGCAGGTTTCGCCGGCAGCAGGACCGCCAGTTCCGCCGCCCGGCCCGGCGGCAGCGCTTCCCCCGCGTGCAGGACGGTCGCCAGGACAAACCAAATGACTGCCGGCAGCAACCGGAGAGTGCGTGGATGCATCGAGATTTTCATTTCAGCAATATGAGTTTCGTCAGTTCAGACGACTCCGCCGCCCCCGCGGTTACCATTAGAACCCATGGTGGTCAGCCAACCAGGTGCTGAAGTGAAAAGGACTCAGTCCTCCGCGAACAAGTATTCCAAATCCGTGGCCGTGAGACTCCGGGCAAAACCTTCCTCGCCCAGCACATCGGCAATGGTCTGGGCCTTGCTCTGTTGCAGTTCCCAAATCTTTTCTTCCACGGTGCCCGGCGCGATCAACCGGTACGCGTTAACCGTTTGGGTCTGCCCAATGCGGTGCGAACGGTCAATGGCCTGGGCTTCCACGGCCGGGTTCCACCACGGATCGTACAGCACCACATAGCTCGCGTTGGTCAGGTTCAAACCCGTGCCCGCCGCGCGCAAGCTGAGCAGGAAGACCCCGGCGCCGGTGTCGTGTTGGAAGGCATTAACCACCTGCTGCCGGTCTTTCGTTTGCCCCGTGAGCATGTGGGTGGTGATATTGCGGGCGCGGCATTCCTTCTCCAGGATTTGCAGCATCTGGACGAACTGGCTGAACACGAGCACTTTCTGGCCGTCGGCCACCAGGGGATCCAGTAATTCAAACAGCGTCTCGGTCTTCCCCGAGGCCGTGTCACTGCCCACGAGCGAGGGATGGCAGCAGACCTGGCGCAGGCGGGTGAGCGCGGCGAGCACGTGCATCTTGCTCTTGTTCAGGCCTTGCTCGGCCACGGCATGCATGATCTGGTCCCGGCTGCGGCGCAACTCTGCGAGGTACAGTTTCCGTTGCTCATCGCCCAGCGGACAGTCACGGCGTTCCTCGATGCGGTCGGGCAGATCCTTCGCCACATGCTTTTTCAAGCGGCGCAGGAGCAGGGGACGCAACCGGGCCGAGAGGCGGCGGCGGGCAATGCGCTGGGCCGCCTCGGCATTTTCGCCGCGCGGTTCGTATGTCTCCAGAAATTGTTCCTGCGTGCCCAGGTAAGTGGGCTGGATGAAATCCACAATGCTCCACAGGTCGAGCAGCCGGTTTTCCAGCGGCGTGCCCGTGAGGGCCAGCTTGTGCTCGCACTTGAGCTGTTTTACCGACTGGGTGACTTGCGCGCCCGGATTCTTGATGAATTGCGCCTCGTCAAGGATCACCGCGCGGAAGGAGAACTTTTGGAGTTCCTCCAGGTCGCGCCGCAACAGCGCGTAATTCGTCACGATCAAATCGTGCTGGGGAATTTGTTTGCGCAAATTGTGCCGCGCCGCCCCACTTTCCAGCACCAGCACCTTCAGGCCGGGGGTGAACTTTTCCGCCTCGCGCCGCCAGTTGTGCAACACCGACGCCGGGCAAATGACCAGTGATGGTTTGTGATTCTTTTCATGCCGGTCCTTCAACCAGGCCAGCCACGTGAGGGTTTGCAGGGTTTTGCCCAGGCCCATGTCATCAGCCAGAATGCCACCAAGCCGGATTTGCACCAGGTGGGCCAGGAAATCAAAGCCATCTTTCTGGTAGGGCCGGAGTTCTGCTTGCAGCGACACCGGCAGATCCGTGGCCGGCACGCCTTTAAATTCCGCCACCCGCTCGCGCAGCGCTTGGGCCTCGGGCGAGTCCGCAAACCGGCCGAAATCTTCCTCATCCAGATGGGCCACGTGTTCCAGGCCCACTTTTTGCGGCACGGCAATCAGCCCGTCCACCCCCATGTCGGCCATGGCCTCGTGCGCGCCCTGCACGGCTTCCGTGTCCAGTTCCACCCAGCCCGAGTTGGGCAGTTTCACAAAGCGGCTGGTGGCCGCCGCAAGGCGTTCCAAATCGGCCTTGGACAGGCGCAAACCTTCGGCCTCCCATTCCGCCGAAACGGCGAGCCAGTCAATGCCGCTGCCTTTGACGACGAGGCGCGGGCGAATCTGCCGCGGTTGCAGGAAGAGGCGGTGAAAGGCGGGGTTACCCAGAAATTCCGCCGCCGCTGGACGCTGGTCCCAGGCCGTGGCCAGGGCTCCCAGGAAATTTTCATTCGCATCGCCAATCCACAAACCGGGTTCCGGGGTGAACCAGTCGAGGCGGCGCAACCATTGGGTGGCCGGGTCCAGCCGCGGGTCATCCAGAATTTCCGGCTTGTTGCCCGGCAACTTTTTGGGGTCGTTGGGCACCCATTCGAAACCGTTCCAAAACCACACGCTTTCGTCCCGGCCACTGCGGGCCAGCAAACGCAGGCGCACGGTGTCATCCAGCAATTCAAAAACAAACTGGGGTGCCGCCGTGTGGGCCACGCACAGCGATTCCCAATTCAAACCATGATTGGACTGGGTCTTGCGCAGGTGCAACAGCAGGCGGTGGCTCAGGCGCCGGACGGGCACCGAGGGTTTGCCGGCCAGATATTTCAGCACCTTGGCCGGCGGGGCGTTGCGCAACAAATAGAAATTGCCCCCCACCAGCGCCAGCGGCGGTTGCTGGTTAAAAAACTTCACATCGGCCACCAATTGTTGCTCGCCCCCCGGCAGCACGATTTGATGGGTGAAATTAAGTTCCTGCGCCACGGTTTCCAAGTGCGGCGTAAGACTGACCACCTGGCCATTGAATTGTAGGGCGGTGCCGGTCCCTGCTGATTCCAGGCGCGGCGTATGGCCCCAGCGGGCAAGCCATAACAATAATTCCGCGTCGGAGAGTATCAAGGGCTCCGCGCCCTCGCTGCGGTGGCGGTGCGTCTCCGCCAGCCACTGGATGAATTCCCAGTCGGCGGGCGGAAATAATTCCTGCTCGTGGGTGGCGCGCACCACCAGGTCAATCAATTCGCGCAGCGTCCGGGATTTTTCACCCGTGCGTGGGCGGGACAGTAAAAACTGGACGGTCAGCCGGTAACGCGAAGGCTCCTCGGCATCCGGTTCCGGGGCGCACACCACCCGTAAATTCGCCCGGGGCGTGTCCAGCAAGGGCAGGGCGGGCGGCGCCAGCCAGTGTTCCAGTTCCTTGACGAGATTCTCCTCCTGCTCCGCTTCCTCCGCCTGCGCAAAACGATCCAGACAGGCGTAACCTTGCAATTCCGGGGGGACCGAGCGTTTCGCGCGTAAAAACAGAAAAGCCAGTTCTTCCAGCCGGATCCGGCCCGCGGCGTTCAACAGGCGCGGCCACCAGTTGGTATCCGGAAAATCTTTGCGGGAGAGCAGGATTTTTTCAAAGTAATCCTCCAGCAAGAGCCAGGAGCGCTGGGAATCCGGACAGGTCGCAAAGCTTTTTAGCAACTCTTCCCGCTCACTGACCGTGGCCTTGGAATCGGAAAGTTCCCGGCGCAGGTCCGCGAAAGCCCCATACGTTTGCGAGAGCACCTTGTGGTGCGCGTCGTACTTTGTCGTGCCCGACCGCGGGCCGTTTCCATTTCTCACAGAAATTTTCGGCATCAGAAATAATAGGTTATCATTTCCTCATACGCCGCGTGGCGGGTCAATCAGAAATGCAAAGAAAAAGCGCTGCCACCCGTGTGGCGATGATTGACGCCCCTCGTTATTTTGCTATTGTGAATCTCCTTTTATGAACCAACATCCTCATGTGGCGGTGGTCGGCGCGTCGGGTGCCGTGGGTATCGAAATGATCAAAACGCTGGAAAAGCGTAATTTTCCGGTGGGCAGGCTGACCTTGCTCGCCTCGGCCCGTTCGGCTGGCAAAACCCTCCAGTTTCGCGGCGCTGACATCACCATCCAGGAGCTGACCAAGGATTCAT
The DNA here is from genome assembly GCA_903936645.1 of uncultured Verrucomicrobia subdivision 3 bacterium. Taxonomy (GTDB): domain Bacteria; phylum Verrucomicrobiota; class Verrucomicrobiia; order Limisphaerales; family UBA11358; genus UBA11358. Next base: position 14,318 of record CAIZWI010000154.1, on the reverse strand, counting down.
TCGCGGGCATCGATATCGCCCTGTTCAGCGCCGGCGGCGATATTTCCCGCGCCTTTGCCCCCCTCGCAGCCGCGGCTGGTTGTGTGGTGGTGGACAATTCCAGTGCCTTCCGGCAGGACGACAAAGTGCCGCTGGTGGTCCCCGAAGTGAATGCTGCCGATGTGAAATGGCACTCCGGCATCATTGCCAATCCCAACTGCACCACGGCCATCACCTTGATGGCCCTGTATCCGTTGCACCAGGCCTTCGGCGTCAAACGCGTGTTCGCCTCCAGCTATCAGGCGGTTTCCGGCACCGGCGCCAAGGCGATTGAGGAACTCGAACGCCAGGTCGGGCAGGTCGTCCATGGCCAGCCCGTCACCAAGGAAGTCTATCCCCACCAAATCGCCTTCAATGTGCTGCCGCACGTGGACTCCTTTTTACCCTCCGGTTACACCAAGGAGGAGATGAAAATGGAAAATGAAGGTCGCAAAATCATGCACCATCCGGCGTTTCGCGCCAGCGTCACCTGCGTGCGCGTGCCGGTGTACCGCTCCCACTCGGTGGCCGTGAGCGCGGAATTTGCAAAGCCTGTGACTGTCGCCGCCGCCCGGGAAGTTTTCCTCAAGGCCCCGGGTCTGGATCTGGTCGATGACCCGGCCAATAAAAAGTATCCCATGCCGCTGTTCACTTCCGAGAAATATAATTGCGAGGTCGGCCGGCTCCGCCTCGATTGTGCTTTGGACAATGGCCTCTGCTTCTGGGTGAGTGGCGATCAACTCCTCAAAGGGGCGGCGCTGAATGCCGTCCAAATTGCCGAGGAATTGTTGAAGTGACCGCCCATCGGGGTGAAAATCGATTGGACTTTCACCTCGGTTGGTTTAAATTGGGACTTTAAGTATGAAACCTGACGCGACAACCACCATTTTAAACTTCGTGCTGCTGGTGCTGGCCATCTGCGGACTTATTTTTTCAGTCTTGACCTTCTCGCGCACGCGGGAACTGCGGATGATTTCCCCGCAAGCTTCCATGGACCAGCAGGTGCTTACCCGCGTTCAGGCCCTCGCCAATGAAGTGGCCGTTTATAATCAAAAGTATCCCAGCCCGGAGCTCACCAAGATCCTCCAGACCATTCAGCCCAAACCCGCTGCCAAATAATTTTTATGGCCTCCCCCGAATCCCCCGATCAGTCTACCTCCCTGTTGAAAGAAAAATTGGCACTGCTGGAGCGCCAGTTATTGTCCCTCTTGCTGGCTCTGATCGTCGTTAGTGGCACCCTCACTGGGTACCTGTACCGCCAGGCCAGCCTGCTGCACAAAGACATCGAAGCCAATCAGCAGGTCATCAATGCCATGGCCGAAAATCGCAAAGTCTTGAGTGAGTTTCTTAATCAGCTCGGTGCCTTTGGCCAGACGCATCCGGATTTTCAGCAGCAGGTCATGATCAAAAATGGCCTGGTTCCACCTCCGGCCGGCAAGAAGTAATCACGGCGCGTTGACCGGCATCCGCGTCCCGCACTCGGCGCAGAATTTTGCCTTGGGGTTGCTTTTCACCCCGCACTGGGAGCAACGCTTTTCCGCATTCTTGTGCCGGCGGTGGATCACCAGGTTGCGAATGTACGGAATCCACGAAAACGCATAGGCAAAAATGATCACGTGGTGCTGGTCATAAAAAACCGCATACGCCAGAAACAACAGCGACCCGGCCAGGCTCAGCCACCAGAATAAAACTGGCACGGTCACCTGTTTCCGCTTTTCCGTCGCGTACCACTGCACTATAAAACGCGAGGAAAAAATCACGTTGGCCAGCCAGCCAATCAGCGTCCAAAATCTCTCCCAATCCAGGCCCAGAATGGGGCCGGCGGCCAGTATCGCATGCACGTTGCCAGGCATAAAAAATCCCACTGTCATATTAAGCATCGCCCCTTTTAGCGGTCCCGTCCGTGGCCGGGGCGGTCGGCTTGAAATAAACCGTCTGGGTCGGGAACGCAAACTCGATTTGCTCCGCTGCAAACCGCTCCTTGATTTTCAGGTTAAAGGCCTGTAAATCCGCAAAATGTGCCTTCGCCTCCGTCCCGGACCAGTCGTGGACCACCAAGATATTCAAGGCGGACTCGCCAAACTTGTTAAAACTAATCACCACGTCGGCCGTCCGGGGATTGGCCCGGAAAATTTCCTCCAACAAGACCACGGCGCGCGCCACCTTGGGCACCGGGGTGTCGTAGGTGAGGCCTAGATTGATCTCCGTTTTAATCGTCGCCCGGCGGGTAATGTTGGTGATGATCGCATTGCCCATCAATTTGTTGGGGATGGTCACGTGATGCCCGTCCAGATTCCGCACCCGCGTGCTGCGCAGGCCAATGCTTTCCACCGTGCCATCCACGGATTCCACCTTGATGCGGTCGCCCAGGTAAAACGGCTTGTCCATGAAAATCGCCACTGCCCCAAACAGGTTGGCCACCGTGTCTTGCGCCGCCAAACCCAGTGCCAGGCCGCCCACGGATAACCCCGCCAGCGCGCTGGTAATCCGGATGTCCAGGTTGTCCGCTGTCAATAACACCCCGGCGATGATCAGGGCCGTCTTGCATACCTTGCTCACCAGCGGAATCAGTTGCTTGGCAAAAGTCTTGTCCTGCGGCGCCACGATTTGCTCCTGCCACAAGCCCAGCAGCAAATCCACCAGCTTGAGCGTCAGATAAGTGATCGACCATGCCACCACCACAATCAGGCCCCGCGACATCAGTAACTGCGCGTGATCCGGCCAGTCAAACAGGCTTAACCCGATGTGCAGGAAAATCACAAACGTGATCATCTTCACCGGCCCGTGCAGGAGTTCGAGGAGAAGGTCGTCCTTGTCGGTGTTGGTTTTCACCGTCAGGCGCTTGAGCCAGAAGTTGACCAGATAATCAATCAGCCGGGCCACGAGAAAGGCCAGCACAATATAAATCAGCGAGGCCAGATACTTCCACAAGGGTTGTTCCAACACCAGGGTTTCCTTGAGCCAGGGAACCTTGTCCAAACCAAAGGTCACGGTGTTCGTCTGTTCGCTCCAATGGCTCCGTACCTGCTCCACCCAGTTGGTGTGCGTCACGATCGGGGGCGGCACATTGGTGCGGCCTGGTTCCTCGGCTTCCGCCCAAACCGCCCAGAACGCCAGCCCCAACAGCGCCGCCAGTCCCAACCGATAAACCCACTCAAATCGCCACTTCATGGTTTCAACAAAATTTGCCCGCCGGGACTAGCCCCCCGCCACAATTTTTACAATCTCCAGCCGGTCATCCGCCACCAGCCAGCGCCCGGCAAATTCCGACGGCGCCACCGCCTCGCCGTTGTGCTCCACCACCACACTGCGCGGTAACAATCCTTGGGCGACTAGAAAGGCCTCCAGGGTGCAGGGCAGGGCCGCCTCAATGGGCCGGCCATTGGCAATAATCGTCATAACTCAGGCCATCAAGGCGGCGTCCCAATCTTTCCAGACGGGTTCATACCCAATCTGCCGCAGGAAGGCTGCCACCGCCTCCGGGGAACGCTCGTCCGCGATTTGAAACTGTCCCGTGGCATTCACGCCCTCCGCCGCGGGGCCTGACCATTCGCTGGCGCCGCGTTCCACGATTCGGCCGCGCACCGTTTGATGAATGGTCTCCCGCCCGGCCCCCGTATAACCGCCCGGCTCCGTGTGGCTTCCCGCACTGATCAGCGTCACGCCCAAGGGAAACAACCCGTCCCGCAGCTTGGGCGATTCCCGCGTGGAGAGCACCAGGCCCACATCCGGAAACATCAGCCGGAACGCGCACAGCAATTGCACCAGTTCCCGGTCGGTCATGTGGGTCAACGGCTGGAATTCTCCCGCGCACGGACGCAGCCGGGGCAGGGAGATGGTGATTTGCGCCTTCCAGCAATTGCGCAGCAAATAATCCGCATGCGCCGCCACCGCCAGCGCCTCCGCCCGCCAGTCGGCCAATCCGTACAAGGCTCCCAGCCCCAGCCGGCGAAAACCGGCCGCATACGCCCGCTCCGGCGTTTCCAGCCGCCAGTCAAAATTTTTCTTCGGTCCCGCCGTGTGCATGTCATCATACACTGGCCGGTCATAGGTTTCCTGGTACACCACCAGGCCATCAGCGCCCGCCGTCACCAGCGGTTGGTATTCCGCCGTCTCCATCGGCCCCACCTCCAGCGACACGCTTGGGGCAAATTCCCGCACCGCCGTCACGCAGTCCGCCAGGTAACCATTGGAAACAAACTTCGGATGTTCCCCCGCCACCAGCAACACATTGCGAAAGCCCTGCCGTTGCAGTTCCGCCGCCTCCCGCCGCACCTCGTCCAGCGAGAGCGTCACCCGCAAAATTGGATTATCCCGCGAAAATCCGCAATACTTGCAGTTGTTCACGCATTCATTGGAAAGATACAGTGGTGCAAACAGCCGGATCACCCTGCCAAACCGCTTTTGCGTGAGGGCCTGCGACCGCCGGCCCATTTCCTCCAGCAACGAGCCCGCCACCGGGGAAATCAACTGGGCAAAGTCCGTCAGCGCCCGCCGTTCGTTCGTCAAACTTTCCCGCGCCGCCGCCAGGCTCGTGCTCTGGGAACGTTTCACCAGGGCCGCCAGTGGCAGGGAATTAAATTCAGCAACAAAACTCACCCGGCCAGCCTACCAAACCACCCGCCAAAGTCGAGCCATCACCCGTGCCCGTGCCCGTCACGCTCCGCCCCCGGCCAATTCCCCGGCAAGTTTGTCTTGTGAATTGTGGCCGCCCTCCGTATTTCGAGGGGCGATGAATCAATACGAGGCGCGCTTCGGCGGCATCCAGCGGTTGTATGGGGTGGACGGCCAGGCCCGGCTGGCCCGGGCGCACGTCTGTGTGGTGGGCGTCGGCGGGGTCGGGTCCTGGGCCGTGGAAGCCTTGGCCCGTTCGGGTATTGGCACCCTTACCCTGGTGGATTTGGATGACGTCTGCATCACCAACGTCAACCGCCAGTTGCACGCCGTCACCGGTGAGTTTGGCCGGCCCAAGGTCGATGTCATGGCCGACCGCATCCGGCTCATCCAGCCGGACTGCCAGATCCACGCCCTGCAATCCCTGTTTACCGCCACCACCGCCGCCACCATTCTCGCGGCGAAGTTCGACGGCGTCGTGGATGCCATTGACCAAACCCCCATGAAAGCCCTCCTGATCGCCCGTTGTCGTGAATTAGGCATTCCCATCATCACCACCGGCGGGGCGGGGGGCCGGCGCGACCCCACGGCCCTTCGCGTCGCGGACCTCGCCCGCACCAGCCATGACGGCCTGCTCTCCGCCACGCGCAAACTCCTCCGTGACGACCACAACTTTCCGCGCGACCCCCGGGCCGAATTCCACGTGCCCTGCGTTTATTCCATCGAAGCCCAGGTTTTTCCCGCCGCCGATGGCACGGTCTGCACTACCCGCGAACCTGGCTCCACGCTGCGCCTGGACTGCCGCAGTGGCTACGGCACCGCCTGCTTCCTCACCGGTGCCTTTGGCTTCGCCGCCGCCGCTCAAATGGTAAAAATGATTTCCTCACCGGGTCCCACGCCGGCTTAAAGTCCCTATTGGCCACGCCTAACCAGCCCTGATCTTTCTTCGCTTTACCTCCTTTATTTTTTGTCCTCATGATTGTTTCTCTAAACGGCCGGTTTCACCCTTCGCTGCTGTCCGTGCTCACTCTCCTGGCCCTTTCCTTTAAAGCCACGGCGGCCATCACGCTCACCCATTTGCAGTGCGAGTCCCGCTACAACCCCGCGGGCTTGGACGTTCCCCAACCCCGGTTGAGCTGGGTTATCGAATCCGACCGCCGCGCCGAGCGCCAGACGGCCTGCCAGATTGTGGTCGCATCCACCCCGGAAAAACTCCTCGCCGGCCAGGGTGATCTGTGGGACAGCGGCAAGGTCCTCTCGGAAGCGTCCGCCCAAGTCGCCTACGCCGGGCCAGCCGTGCCCTCCCGCACCCCATGCTACTGGCGGGTGCGCATCTGGGATCGCGACGGCCAGCCGTCCGCCTGGAGCCCGACCGCCACCTGGAGCACCGGCCTGCTAAAATCCTCCGACTGGACTGCCGCCTGGATCAGCGATCCCCTCCTAGCCGACCCGGCCAATCGCCCGCTCACCCCCATCCACTGCTACCGCAGCGAACTCGCCTCCCGCCCCGATGCCCCCAAATGGATCGTGCTCGATCTGGGCACCACCCGGCGGATGGATGCCGTCGATCTCCAGCCCGCCCGCCCCCCGGGGCAGAACAGCGACTTTCGCACCGTGATGTTTCCCCTGCGCTTCAAGGTGGAAACTGCGGACCATCCCGATTTTAGCGATGCCCGGCTCGCCGTGGATCAAACCGCGGCCGACGTAACGAGCCCGCGTCATAATGACTGCCGCTTCGCCTTCCCCGCAGTCACCGCCCGCTATGTGCGCCTCACCGTCACCCGGTTGGCGCTCTGGGACGGCCAGGATTTTGGCGTCGCCCTGGGCGGCTTGGCCGTGTTCGACGGTCCGCAGTCCATCGCCACCGGCGCCGCGGTTGCGTGTTCCGATTCCCTCGAAACCGAGTCATGGTCCAAGCGCTATTTGGTCGCTGGCCATTTGGACGTGGCCATTGCCGGCCAGGCACCGGCGTTGGCCACTGCCATGCCCGACGCCTCTGCGAATTTCACCGTGTCACGCGTCGCCCTCCTGCGCCGCGAATTTGTCCTGCCCGGCCCAATCCGTCACGCCACCCTGTACGGTTCCGCCCGCGGTTTCTATGAATTGCACCTTAACGGTCAGCGGGTCGGCGATGAACTGCTCGCCCCGGGGTACACGGACTATGGCGTCCGCCTCCAATACCAGTCCCACGACGTCACCACGCTGCTGCGGCCGGGGACCAACGCCCTCGGCGCGCTGCTCGGTTACGGCTGGTATGCCGGGCACATGAATCTCTTTGAGATGCGCTGCATATATGGCTATTTCCCCCAGTTCCTGGCTCAACTCGATGTTGAACTGGCGGATGGCACCCATCTCAGCCTGGGCACGGATGGCCAGTGGCGCAGCACCCTGGATGGACCCGTCCGCTGGTCGGATTTGCTCGATGGCGAGGCCTATGATTGCCGCCGGGAACTCCCCGGTTGGGACCAGCCGGGTTTCGACGATCACGCCTGGCAGCCTGCCTGGTCGCAACCCCGGGACAATGTACCCCTCGTCTGGCAGCGGAGCCAGCCCGTCCGCCCCATTTGTGAGTTGCGCCCGGTGGCGGTGAAGACCGTAAAGCCCGGGGTATACGTCTTCGACCTTGGCCAGGAAATCACCGGCTGGTGCCGTCTCAAAGTCGATGGCCCGGCCGGGACCCATGTCCGCGTGCGCCATGCCGAGCTCATCTCGCCCGATGGCAGTCTCAACGTGGATAATCTCTGGGGCACTCTCCAACAAGAGGATTATATTCTGGATGGCCGGGGGCCGCGCACTCTGGAACCGCATTTCACCTATCACGGCTTTCGTTACGTGGAACTCACCGGCTTGCCCGGTGCTTTGCTCCCCAACACGCTCGTGGCGGTCAACCTCCGCACCGATGCCCCCGTCATTGGCCAGTTTGAATGCTCCAATGACCGCTATAACCGCATCGAGCGGGCCGCCGCCCAGACCCAGGATAACCTGCTCTTCGACGTCCCGGCCGGCTGCGCCGCCCGCGCCGAACGCCTCGCCTGGACCGGTGACATCCGCCCCTGCGTGTCCTCTTTGTTGTTCAATGTGGATGCCGTCGCCCTGCTGACCAAATATACCGGGGATTTGCGCGATGATCAACATGCCGATGGCCGCTACACCGACATCACGCCCCAGGCGCATCTGCATGGCACCGACACCTGCGTGGGCTCTCCTGGGTGGGCGGATGCCGGTGTCTCGCTCCCCTGGGATGTCTATGTGAATACCGGTGATTTGCGTTTGCTCGCCGATCATTTTGCATCAGCCCGGCGCTGGGTGGACGTCATCCACGCCAGCAATCCCGATTTGCTCTGGCGCAATAATCGCGGCATGGACTGGGGCGACTGGCTGAGCGCCGGTCCCGCCACGCCCAAGGAAATCGGTGCCACCGCTTTCTTTGCCCACTCCGCCGACCTCGTTTCCCGGATGGCCACCGTGCTGGGGCGTCCCGCCGAGGCCGCTCACTACCAAGCCTTGTTCCAAGGCATCCGGCACGCTTTTGTGCAAGCGTACGTCAGCCCGGCTGCCATTATTGGCGGTACTCCGGCGGGTCCGCCCGTCATGCGGGATGTGACCGAGATCCTCCGCGACTTGGTCAAAAGCAATCGCCTCACTTTGGCCGTGCAGAACGATCGGCTGGGCGGGGATCCCGCGTTGAATAAAAAGAAAATCCTGCACCTGAGCTGGTTCACGGGCAGTGAAACCCGCCAGGATCAATTTGCCGAAGGCAGCACCCTGGACTTGTCCGGGCAACCCATCAAGATCGTTGCTGCCAGCTATGGTTATGACGCCACTGACGGGGGCGATACTCAGGGCAGTTATGCCCTCGCCCTGCAATTTGGTCTCTTGGATGAACCCCTGCGTTCCCGGGCCGCCCGCCGGCTGGCCCAGTTGGTTTGGCAGAATGGCCATCACCCCACCACCGGATTTTGGAGCAGCGTGGAATTGCTCCTCGCCTTGTCTGATCAAGGTTATCACCCTGACGCTGCGGAAATGCTCAACCAGCCCGACGCCCCCTCCTGGGGCTATATGGCCGACCACGGCACCACCTTCTGGGAGGCGTTTGACGCCGATAAAAAGAATCTTTCCCTCAACCATTGGACCCACAGCGCCATCAATGAATGGCTCTGGCGCAATGTCGCCGGACTCAACCCTGACGAACAACATCCCGGTTACCAGGCCTTCACCATTCATCCCCGCCCGACCAGGGAAGTGACCTGGTGCTCCGCCAGTTACCAATCCCTGCACGGCCGCATCGCCAGCCGTTGGCAAAGTGCCGGCCCCCAGTTCACCCTCTGGGTGACCATCCCCGCCAACACCACCGCCACCGTATACGTCCCCGCCCGCGCGGCCGGCCGCGTGACCGAGGGCGGTCACCCCGCAGCCCAGGCCGATGGCGTGAAATTCTTGCGGCAGGAAGGCGACGCCACTGTCTTCGCCGTCGCTTCAGGCACCTACCATTTCCGCGTAAACTAAACCAGAAATCCGCCCTGTCCCGGGCCAAAGGCCCGCCTCCTACCAGCTGGGTCGTAGCAAGCCGGCGAGCGCAGGCCGGGGAACCTGCCCCCAACTTCCCCAGGTCGGTCGGATCGTGCCATTTGGTTGCCCCACCGGAGCGCCCGCTTTACATACTTGTTGTCTGGCCGGCTTGAGACTATTGTCTGCGCGATGAAACGTGAAGACATCATCCGGGACATTCATGCGCTGGACGCGAAATTATCCCTGTTGGAGGAGCAGTATGGTCTGCTTTCTGCAGACTTCTACCACTTTTATCGGGCTGGTGAATTGGAACAATCCCGTGATTTCATCCGCTGGGCTGGCTTTTATGAAGCCAGGCAGGAACGCGAAACTGCCTATCGGCAAATCTCCTATGAACATTTTCGCGAGTTGCGCCGCCGCGCCGGTCTCGGTTCATTAGTCCTTGATCCGGTTGGCTCATGAGTGCGCCGCTGGAGAACCTTGCCAGCTACAGTGCTTTTGTTTATTCCCTGCCCGAACGGCATTTTTTTGTCAGTGGGTCCAGTCTGGTTCTCGTCCCCGTTGGGGCCACTCTCGCACAATTGGAAGGCAGCATTGAATGCCAGGGGGGAATTTATTTGGAAATATGGGAATTAATCGATTTTTCTGCGCAGCGAATTCGCAATTACAGCTACGAAGTTTATCGCGGCGAAAAAATCTGTTGGTACGATTCCTGGCCGCACCCGGAAATACCCGCTCTGGCCCCAACTTTTCCACACCACCGCCACATTCCTCCTAACCTGCGCGAACATCGAGTTCCCGCACCCGGAATCAGTTTTGAATCTCCCAATTTGGATGTCGTTTTAAATGACATTTGCCGGGATTGGCTTGAGCTCTAAATCAACCAAGCCTTGCCTGACCGTTGTTAAAGTTTCCCAAACAACCGCAAAAAATTCCCTTCCACCTGCGCCGCCAACGCCGCCACCGTCACCCTGCGCATCTCCGCCGCATACTCGTAAATCGACCCCACATTCGCCGGATGATTAATCGCTTTTCCGGTTGTCATATCCATCAGTGGAAACCGATTCAGCTCCTCCGGCAACCGTTGGTCCGGCGCATCCGTCTCGATCAGGAGCCGGTCAAAAGGAATATGTCGGAACGTTTCCCGCTGGCGTTCCTTGCGGGTGTGCGCATAGTAACCGGGAAAAGAAAAATAGGCCCCCAGGTCGGCGAAGGCTTTGACCATTTCCTGCGGCCCGCCGTAACTGTGCAAAAGAAACCCCCGCTCGGGTCGCCGATGCTTCTGCAACAGTTCCAACATCCGCCCCCAGGCTTGCAAACAATGAATACTTGCCGGTAAATTTCGTTCCGCCGCCAAACCCAGTTGCGCCAGAAAAACTTCCTCCTGGCCCGCGTAAGGCAAATCCGGTTTCCAGCGATCCAGCCCAATTTCACCGACTGCCGCTGGCACCGCCTCCAACATCTGTTGCAAATGAGTGAGCCAGTCGGGCGTCCGTTCGTGAAGATACCAGGGATGATAACCAAAGCTCGGCAGCACTTCCGGGAAACGTTTCGCAAGGGTGAGCACCTGCGGCCAGTCCGCCTCACACGCTCCATTCACTACCATGCGGACCACGCCGCCGGCCCGGCAGGCGGTCAACAGTTCGGCCGTCCGCTCCCCGAAGCGCTCATCTTGCAAATGATTATGCGCATCGTAAAAACGCGGGGTCACAATAAATCAACCCGTTAACCCTTTAACTCTTCCACCGGGCCGCCTTCTTTCCGGGCGGCCTCCCGGCGCGCCGCCGGCCAGAAGGGTTTGCAAAACGCATCGGTGAAATCATAGCCATTTTGAAAATCATCATGGCTGTCCTTGTCCGTCTTGGCCAGCAACCCGATTTCCACCATGTTAAACACAATATCTCCAAAGTCTGTGCAGCGCTGGATGCCCCATTCCTCCAGTACCGTTTTCGCCATCGGACCAAATTCTTGCAGGGCAAATTGCCGGAGTCCGCTGAGCAGTTCCTGGCCCGTCACATGGCGGGTCGCTCCGCGGTTTTCCTTGCTGATGAGCTTTTGGGTGAAATCCAGCCCCTCGCGCAAAAATAAATAAGCATCGCGACTATAACGCGCATCCTGGGCCAGAATCAGCGTCACCACTTCGTCAAAATTCACTTCTTGCATGTTAAGCGGGGTGCGGTTGGGTGGTTACTGCCTCAGGATGGCTGGTCCGGTACACCTTTACCAGTCCGCCAATCGCGAGCAACATCATGAGGATGATCAAAACTCTTTTCTCCTGAGTAGTCAGGCAATTCACTCTATCAGTATAGTCCCTCCACCCCAATGTGCAACCCCCAGATTCTCACCCGGCCTTTAAACTTGCGATTACCTTTCCCCTTGGCTATCGTATGTTCTCATATATGGCTGCCATCGGCCGGTTCCAAAAAGGTAACGACATTTTCCATGCCAAAGTAGTGGAGGGCGAACTGTTCCGCGCTGAAGGCGATATCTTTGGCTCGCCCGCCTTTGCCCGCCAACCCACCCCGCGCAAAGGTCTCAAAACCCTCGTGCCCGTTGTCCCCTCCAAAATCATTGCCGTGGGTGTCAACTACCTCGACCACGCCCAGGAAATGGGCCGGGAACTGCCCAAGGAACCCTTGATCTGGTTCAAAGCCACCACCTCGCTCCTGGCGGATGGCGGAAAAATTGAAATTCCCTTTCCCGATCACCGCACCGATTTCGAGGTCGAGCTTGCCATCGTCATCGGCCGGAAAATCCGCAACGTCGCCCCGGCCGCCGCCGCCCGTTATATCTTCGGTTACACCACCGGCCTGGACATCAGCGACCGCACCATTCAAAAAGCCGAGTCCCAATGGGCCCGCTGCAAATCCTTCGATACCTTTACCCCGCTTGGGCCTTATGTGGAAACCCAGGTCGACCCCGCCGACCTCAGCATTCAGCTCTTTCAAAACGGCCAGTTGCGCCAGAATTCCAACACCAAGCAGCTCATTTTCAAAGTGCCGCACCTGGTCAGTTTCATTTCCACGAACCTGACCCTGCTGCCCGGTGACGTCATCCTCACCGGCACCCCCAGCGGCGTCGGCTCCCTCGCCCCCGGCGACCGCCTCGAAGCCCGCATCCAGGGCCTCGCCCCGCTGAACATCCAGGTCAAATAAGCCGAAGTTGGCGGATCTCTTCCCCCCCGGGCGCACTACCGCCGCCTGCGGTACCGCCCCCACGTTCCCCCAAAATTAACTCCGAAAATCCCCTCCGCTCAAAACAACAGTTTTAGTAAATCCGGCGCGCTGGCCCCGCTTTTTGGATCCACCAACGACGTGAAAAAATCCCCGCTCCGCAGCGCGATCAAAAACGCCAGCCCCGCCACGTCCCCCGGCCCTTTGACGTGTTTCATCACGTAATTATCAATCCCAATTTTCTGCGTCCGGTTGTGCGCCGGATTCTTCAGGTCGATATACTTAAACGTCCCGATGGACACATTCAACGCGTCCACCGATTCAAACTTCATCCCCGTCTGCCGTTGAAGGTCTGCCACCGCCGGGCTGGCCGCGCGGTTGGGGGCCGCTTTGGTGGGCAGCCCCACCCCCAGGGCGAAAATATTCGTCTGCCCCGCCTCATTTTTCACAATGTCCAGTTCTCCCAGATTGAACCGCACCAGCGTCAGGTGCAGTGTGTGACTTGCCAGGGCCATGCGGTCATATTCCACATGAATCTCCCGAATATCCAGGAACGGCGTGCCGCCAAAATCCGGCGGGTTATACAGCTTCAGATCAATAATTTCCACCCGCGGTTCCAGCAGCCCAAATGACACCCGCCCAATTTCCGCGTCCATCCCCGTCTGGGCGCGAATCCGATGCTCCATGACCACCCGCAGCACCGAATCCAGCGAAAGCACCACCAGCACCACCAGCACCACCGCCAGCAGGCACAACCGGAACATCCATTTAAACACAAATTTGATCACTCTGTTCACCCACCTGCTTTGCCACCATCGACCTACCGTCAGGTCTTGCTCAGGTGCAGCACCCGCCGATCTGGCCTTGGATGGCCCCCCGTTTCTGCATTCTGCATTCTCCCCTCACCACCCCACGTCCTCCGGCCGCACCTCCAGGCATTCATCTTGATCCTCCCAAATGATGGCCGGATAAAAATTTAGCAACTTGGGCGCCAGCGTCTGGCCCTCATACACCAGCAGGCGCTCCGCCGATTCCGCGGCGTTTTCAAACGCATGCTCATAATCCCGTGTGCGCCGGCGCTGATGGTCATCCCAATGTGCCACCGCATGCACCGGCGCGTAATCCCGGGCCCACGCCTCCAGTTCGCCCCGCACCTCCGCATTGATTTCGTCAAAGGGCAGCAGCGTTTCATTGCAATGCTGGCAGATCAGCCCCGATTCCTTCACATCCCGGGTGAGCAGCGGCAGGAACGGGGCGCGGCAGCAAGTGGATTCCCCATAAGCCGCCGGGGGCGTGGCCATGCGCTTGAACCATACTTGGCGCTCATGCGCCAGCATCGCCGCCAGCCGGTACGCCCCCACTAGCGGATGCGACAACCGCCATACCTTGCCCTCCAACTGACCCAATGTTTGGGCCAGCCAGCGGGCCAGGCTCAGATCATCAAAATCTTTGAACGCCCGGCCGTATTCCTTCCACAGGGAGTCCAGCGGTGAATCGTTTTCAAATGCCATCGCCCAGAGCATGGCCCGCCCGCCCCCATTTGTCGAGTTTTGCCCGGCCGAACTGCGCGCGTTGTTACGGAGATGGCGGCCAACCTCCCACCACCTCCATCCTAACGCCGCATGACTATCCGTTCCGGTGGCGGCAGGCATCCTGCCTGCCGTGGAATCGGGCGTCCCGCCCGGTGTTAATGTTCAACGTAAAGTTGCTATCCCAACATTGCTTTCTGGTGTGTCTGCGGACCACCTGCCATGTAGCGCCGATTGGCAATCGGCTGTATCGCCGGCTGGCAGCCGGCATAGCCTCAAGTCCACCCACCAAGCCCGATGTGCCTTCTACCTCCCGTCTATGAGAAGCACTCCGGACCGCGGGTCCGCGACCCGCAGCCCGTTGACCAACCAGCAAAAGTTCGAACCTCAGCCGACGTACCCCACCCTTGCCTGCCGTGTAAGTTAACCGCCTCTTAGCCCCGCAGTCAGCTTCACTGTTCTTATACCCCGCGCC
>CAIZWI010000153.1 GCA_903936645.1 uncultured Verrucomicrobia subdivision 3 bacterium | reverse complement strand
GGCCAGCCATTTGTCGTCCACCACCATGGTCTTGATGTCGTGCTCAGTGAGTTTGGGGTATTTCGCTGCGAGCTTGGCCTCCAAGTCGTCCTGCGCGTTTTTGAGCCCGGCCCTGGCATCAGCCTGCTGGTCCAGCAAATGGGGATAGTTTTCAAGGGCCTGGCGTTCCTCGGCGTAGTCCGCGTCGTGGCCGATGACCTTGAGGCGGGCCTTGATGGCTTTGGCGGTGATCTTTTGCTTTTCGCCCTCGCCCTCGATGACTTCCGCCAGCAGCCCTTCCTCGCCACTTTGCTCCTCCCGCGTTTCATCAAGCTGCTGCTCAAGGCCGGCCAGCTCGGCATCCAGAGCGGCAATGGCGTCCCGCTCGGCGGCAAAGTAGCGGGCGATGAGCAGGGTGGCGGGGACGAGGTCGGACTTGAACCGGCGCTTGCCTTGCTTGAAGTCGTGGTCCTCGGGCCACACGAGTTTGTTCTCCTTGTTTTTGACCTGAGTGATTTCCCGGGGCTGCACCCCCGCCAGCCAACCGGCATCGGCAATGAGGTAGCAATCATCCTGCATGGTGGCGGCCCAATAATCCATGAGGTGCTGGTAGACATCGTAGGCATCGAGCAACGGCGCAGTTTTGAAGGTGGCCAGCAATTGCTCGGAGATGGTTTCAATCAGGGGCTTGGGCCGGCCAGCCTGGGCGAAGGCTTTCAGCCGGGCAGCGGAGGCGGTTTGCCATTGGGTGTAGAGCTGTTTGGCGGTGTTGGTGAACGCGGTGAACTCGGGATGGCCGAAGATGGTCGCCTTGAGCTCGGCGCTGGGGGCGCGGAGTTGGGCGTACCCGGGGCGGAGCGGCTGGAACAAGGCGGCACGGACGGCGGGCATGATTTTCCAGTAATTGCCCAGGGCATCGAGGTCGCGCTCGGGGATGCCGCCGCGCAGGTGGCCATCAATATCCTGCAAATCTTCCGGCTCGGTGCTGTCGATGTAGCGCGGGAGGTTGAGGTTGTAATCGTTCTTGGGGTCGGCGATTTCCGCGACGGGCACCATGCGGGCGTAGCGGGGGTTGCTCTCGTCCTGGCGAGTGAAGGTGTCCACGATCTTGTGGAGGTCCTGCTCGCGAAGGCGGTTCTTGGGGCCGTCTTTCTTGAACCCCTTGGAGGCGTCGATCATGAAGATGCCTTTGCGGGCGGTGGCATTTTCCTTGTCGAGCACGACAATGCAGGCGGGGATGCCGGTGCCGTAAAAGAGGTTGGCGGGCAGGCCGATGATGGCCTTGAGGTAGCCGGAGCGGACGAGTTGCTGGCGGATGACGGCCTCGGCATTGCCCCGGAAGAGGACGCCGTGCGGGAGAATGCACGCGCCTTTGCCGGTGCTTTTAATAGACCGGATGATGTGCAGGAGGTAGGCGTAGTCGCCCTGCTTCTTCGGAGGTACGCCCCAGGTGAAGCGCTGGTAGCGGTCGCCGCTGCCGCCCTCGCCCAGGGTGAGGCCGGTGGACCAGGTTTTGTCGGAGAACGGCGGATTGGCCACGACGTAGTCGTAGGTGCGGATCTGCTCGTCGTCCAAAAACTTGGGTTTCACCAAGGTGCCCTCGCCGCCGGACTGGATATTGGCCGTGGGGAAGTCGTGCAGGATCATGTTCATGCGGGCGAGACCGGCGGTGGTCCCGTCCTTTTCCTGCCCTTCGAGGGTGATGTGCTTGCCCGCTTCGGCGGCGACTTTTAGGAGCAGTGAACCGGAGCCGCAGGTGGGGTCGTAGGCGGTGGTGCTGGCCTTGGAATTGGCCGGCGAGATGCCGATGACCTTGGCCATGATGCGGCTGACCTCGGACGGGGTGTAGAACTGGCCCTTGCTCTTGCCGCTCTCGCTGGCGAAGTGCCGCATGAGGTATTCGTAGGCGTCGCCCAGAATGTCGTCGTTTTCGGCGCGGTTTTTGGAGAAATCGAGCGCCGGGTTCTGGAAGATGGCGATGAGGTTGCCAATGCGTTCCACCTGGGTCTGCCCGTCGCCCAGCTTGTTGGGGTCGTTAAAATCCGGGAAATCACTGCGGGCGAGCCGGGTATTGGCGTCAATCAACGGCTGAATGACCTCGGTATTAATTTTCTCGCCGATATCGCTTTTGCCCTTGAGCGCGACCATGTCCTTGAAACTTGCCCCCTCGGGAATTACGACGGGCGGGGCAAAGTCCTTGGAATCGCCGTATTTGTCGGAGATGTACTTGATGAACAGCATGAACAGGACGTAGTCCTTGTACTGGCTGGCATCCATGCCGCCGCGCAATTCATCGCACGAGGCCCACAGTGAGGAATAAAGGTCCGATTTTTTTAAAGCCATGGTCTGGTTAACATCCGAAACAGTTGATTTTCAATCTTGGTCAGCAACGCCCCGAATTTTTTAAACTTTAAGGCTCCACCCAGCAACCGGAAAGCTAAATCCAATACCAAACGTCTCGCAACTGGTGCTTGTGCGGGGCGCAGCCCCCTGGGGATGGAGGGGGCCAGCGTTTTGGGGGTGGGTGGGGGCTGGGGCCAGCCACGCCATATATTATATGCGGCGACAGCGGGCGGCTGGCGGGCGG
>CAIZWI010000152.1 GCA_903936645.1 uncultured Verrucomicrobia subdivision 3 bacterium | reverse complement strand
GCGACGATTGTGTGGTTTAGCACCTTTCATGGGACTAGGAATAATCCTTTAAATCTGGTCTGTCCAGCGGCATTTGGCTAAAAAGGGGGGCATTATGGAACCGGCAAAAGCCACAGGCGGAGGGGGCAAAGAGTGGGGGATTTCAGATTTCAAAAAGGCAGGGGCGGGGATTTATTCAGAAACTCCTTACGTCGTTTCCTACCAGCTCAGGGATGATGATGGGTACAGCAGGCGGGCTCGCAGGATGGTCGGACCGGCATTGAACTGGCGGAGAGTGTCCTGGTGGGAAGAGGCATTGCCGGGGCGGGGGGAGGAAACTTCAAATTTCAAACTCCAATATTCAGAGAATATTCAACATGCAAGCTTCAAGCCAACCGACCGGATAGGAGCTGGTGCGTGGCGACCTGGCCAGACATGCGTTCAAGCGGCGACACCGGTCGAACTTACTCAGGCGACGTGACAGGACCAAAAGCTGAGCCACGCCGACGTGGGAGCTATGGCGGACGGGGAGGGGGAATGGTCAGCAGACGCACCACCAAAGCAGGGGGATGCCAGGGAAAATAACGAAGGACTTGATGGCGGGGCGCTGGCCCGGCGGAGCTGGTGGTTTCAGGCTTTCAAGTGCTGGCGGAATTCGGTGGGGGTCATGCCGGTGTTGTGCCGGAAAAAGTGGCTGAAATAAAATTCACTGGAAAAATTTAACTGGCCGGCGACGTCTTTGATGGAGAGCCGTTTGTCGGCGAGGAGCAAGCGGGCCTGGTCGAGGCGGGCGCGCTGAATATGCTGGTGGATGGTGCCCTGGCCGGAGGAATGAAACAGGGCGCGGAGGCCGGAGTAGCTGATTTTGGCGATGGTGGCGAGTTCGAGGGCCTTCCAGTCGCGGCTGGGATTGGTGGAGATGGCATTGAGCACGCGCATGACGGGGACGGGCAGTTCGGCATGCGGGGAGGTGAGGAGTTTGCGGGACATGAGCAGGTGGCCCATCAAATGGGTGATGGCCAGGTGCACCTGCCATTCCCAGCCGACGGGTTTGCGCCGGACCAACCGGAGCAGCTCATTTTGCTTGTGGGCGGCGAACCGGAGGTCGTCCAGGGAAAATTCGGCGTTTTCGTGGTCCCGCATGGCTTCGTGCCAGAATTCGAGCCCGGGTCCGCCGAAGCGAAAGCCGGCAATGGCGAGATGCCGGCCGGGCTGGGGCAAATAGGTGCGGGGCGAATTCATGTCCACGAGCCAGACCTCGCGGCCGCGGCGGAGTTGGAAGCGGCGGGAGCGATATTCGAGCTCGCCTTCGCCGGATTGAACCCAGAAGAGGTGGGCGCCGGGTTTTTCGAAACGTTCGTGGTGGTCGGGCTGCTCGATGCGGCGCACGCCAATGGAGAAGAGGTGCCAGAGCAACCGCCGGGCCACGGTTGAGGGATCGACGAAAATTAATTTCTCGGGCTTGGGTTCCACCTGGGACATGGCTGGTTAATTACTTGATCAATGGGAGCGTGTCCAGTCTTCCGGCCAGGCGTAGGAGCCGGGTTTGATGGTGAGCCATTGGGCGGTGGCCCCGGAGCCGCCGACCGCGAGGGTGGCCACGCCCGGGGCCCATTCGCGCACGACTTGGAGGCGGGGCCATTTCATGCGCCGGACCAGTTCGGCGGAGGTGGCGCCGCCCTCGGCAAAAATATTTTTCACCCGGACCTGGCCCAGCACGCATTCGGCGATATCCACAAGATGCCGGGAGAGCCGGCTGGCCACGGCCAGATCCCGCACCGGCGGCAGGCCCACCTGGAGGATCACCCGCCGGCTGCCGCTGAGGGCGGTGACGACCCGCTGCGAAACAATGCGGCAGGCCTCGGCGGAAAAATGGGTGTCCCAAATCAATTCCTTGGGCAGCCCGACGACGGGCACCTGGCTGGCTTTGGTGGCTTTGACGAGCAATTGCACGGACTTGCTGGCGGTGCCACAGATAAAGAGTTCCAGTCCCTTGGAAAAATTGAGTTTTTCCGCGCCCACGGGCACGGCGCCGGGAAAGTCGCGGGCCAGCAATGCCCCGAAAAATTCCGAGCCGCCCACCATCAGGCAGCCGGGCGGGCGGGCGGCGGCCCAGGCGTGGACGTGCTCACTGGTGTCGGCCTGGGCGATCAACAAGGTCTTGGGCTCGACGGTGTGCCCGCCATTGGCCAGGCACAAGAGAAAATATTCGGGCTGGTCCAGCAGCCGCAGGACCTGCGAGGACTGGCGGGGATATTCGGGGTCGTGGGCAAATTCGGTGCGGTGCAGGGGCCGGCCTTTGACAAAATATTCCCCGTCCCGAATGACCCGCCCGAGGGAGGGATTGGCGGGCAGGAGGAGGGCGCGGTCCAGGCGGAGTTGCCGGAGGACGGCCTCGATCTCGGCCGTGACCTGGCCGCGCAGAACAGAATCGACTTTTTTGTAGATCCACTGGGCCCCGGCGGCCTGGAGGGTGGCGGCGGCGGCGGCGGCCCGCCGGCCGGCTTCCAGGGCGCTGCAGGAGCGGGAGTCGGTGTCCAGACAGATCAAATCGGCGGGGCTGACGGACTGGCCGAGCTGGACGATTTCCGCGCGGAGCCCGGAGCGGAGCCCGACGGTGCCGAGCTCCGCCGCCCCGGTCAAATCATCGGCAATGACGCCGATCATGAAGCCCCGCCGCCTTTCCCGCCCTGGCGGCCTTTGACGAGGTCGGCGGCCACTTGAATGGCGGAGTACAAACTGCCGGGATCGGCCACGCCCTGCCAGGCAATGTCGAAGGCGGTGCCATGGTCGACCGAGGTGCGGATAATGGGCAACCCCAGGGTGATGTTCACCCCGGTGTCAAAGGCCAGCATCTTGAAGGGGATGTGCCCCTGGTCGTGATACAGGGTGACGATGGCGTCGTATTTTTTGCGCTGGTGGGGGGTAAAAACGGCGTCGGGGACCAGGGGGCCGGTGACGTGGAGGTGTTTTTTTTGGGCGCGCAGGACGGCGGGCCGCACAAATTTTTCCTCCTCGCGCCGGCCGAACAAGCCATGCTCGCCGGCATGCGGGTTCAGGCCGCAGACGCCGATATGGGGCGCGCGCCCGCGCAGCCAGCCCATGGCTTCGGCGGTGAGTTCGATGACATTTTGCACCCGCTGGACGGAGAGTTTCCCGGGCACCTCGCCATAACCGATGTGGGTGGTGACCATGCTGACGGTGATTTTATCCGAGTAGAGCATCATGCAACTGCGCGCGGCCCCGGTGAGGGCGGTGAAAATTTCCGTATGGCCGGGATGCTTGACGCCGGAGCGGTTGAGGGATTCCTTGTGGATGGGCGCGGTGACCACCCCGGCCAGGTGGCCGGCGAGCGCGGCCTGAATGGCGTGCTCAATATACAAATAAGCGGCGCGGCCGCAGGCGGCGGCGACTTTGCCCGGCTGGACGCGCGCGGCGGCGATGGCGGAACAGTCCACAATCAACGGTTCGGCGGGGGGATGGACCAGGGCGCCGAGTTCGGCGGGCGCAATCACGCGGAGGCCGGCGGCGGCAAAGGCGGGACCGGCCACGCGGCGCAGCACCCCGGCATCGCCAAACAAGACGGGCACGCAGGCGCGGAGCACCCGGGGGCTGTGCAGCGCCTGCCAGCAAATTTCGGGGCCGATCCCGGCGGGATCGCCCATGGTCAGCCCGAGGATTGGCCGTGCGGGTTTCATTTCAAGCGAGCAATTGCAACTCCTGCATTTGATACCGGATGGTTTCCCGTTCCGCGGGCGAGACGATGCGCAAGGGGGGCAGCACCTGGGGTTCGCAGACGCCGCGGCAATGCATGGCCGCCTTCAGGGCGGCCAGCGATTCATTTAAATTCCGGCCTTTTTGGTAGAGGGCGGACACGGCGTTCATGCGGGCGTAGAGGCTTTCGGTGCGGATCCAGTCGCCACGTTTGGCGGCGGCGCACATCTGCTGGCAAATTTCGGGAATCAAATTGCCGACGCTGGGCACGATGCCATCGGCCCCGAGTTTCAAACCGGCGGCCATCAGCGCGCCGACGCCGACAAAGACGGCAAAATCCGGCTTGCCGCCGAAGCGTTGCAAGAGTTCCGCCAGGCGCTGCGGGTTGTTTTCCGAGTCCTTGATGCCGGCCAGCCGGGGATGACCGAGCAGGCTGGCCACGGTGTCCAGCGGGATGGAGAGGCCGGTGGTCAGCGGCATGTTGTATAACAACAGCGGACCGGGCACCAAATCGAGGAGCCAGGCATACCAGGCGTGCAATTGTTCCACCGGGACGCGCTCGGCAATGGGCGGGTGGGCGACCACGGCATCGACCCCGGCCTGGAAAAAATCCAGGGCCTCGGCGGGCTCGCCGCGGCGGACATCCCCCAGGCCGGCGAACACCTTGACGCGGGGGTGGCTGGCGGCGCGCTGGACGACGAGTTCGACCAGTTGCCGGCGGTAAGCGCGGGGGATGTGGGCGCCCTCCCCGGTGGTGCCCAGGACAAAAATGCCCTCGACCCCGCCGGCGATTTGCGCGTCCACCACCCGTTCGAGGGCGGCGGCATCCACCGTGCCGGTGACGGTGAAGGGGGTGACCACTGGCACCACCGTTCCGTGATATTTGTTGCCGTTCTTCATGAAAATTCAATAAGCCGCCTCGTAAATGCCAATGGCATCGGCCTCGCCGAGGGGTCGTAAATTATTTTGCAGCAAGCGCGTGACCTGCATCGCCGAGCGGGCGAGCGCGGGAATGGCGCTGCCGGGGATATTGAGGGCCGACAGGGTTTGGGGCACGCCGCAGTCGCGGGAGAGTTGCGCCAGCCAGGTGACGCCGAGCTCGGCCTGGGCGGCCACGGAGGCTTGCCGGGGGCAGCCGAGGGCAAGGGAGATTTCCGCAAAGCGTTCCGGGGCGGCGGAATAGTTGAAGCGCATGACATGCGGCAGCAGGAGGGCGTTGGAGACGCCGTGGGCAATGTGGAAGCGTCCCCCCAGGGGATAGGCCAGGGCATGCACGGCGGCGGTGTTGACCGGGCCCAGGCAAAGCCCGCCGTAAAGACTGCCCAGGGACAGCGCCGCGCGGGCCTCCAGGTCCGCCCCATGGCGAATGGCGCGCAGCAGGTGGGGGGCAATCAACCGGATGCCTTGCAGGGCGTAGACGTCCGTGATGGGATGGGCGAATTTGTTGGCGTAGGCCTCGATGCAATGGGTGAGGGCATCCAGGCCGGTGGCGGCGGTGACCGCCGGGGGCACACTGACGGTGAGCAGCGGATCGATGAAGGCGGCATCGGGCACCAAAAAAGGGCTGACCACGCCTTTTTTCAACTCGTCCACGGTGTCGAGCAGGATGGCGTTGGGGGAGACTTCCGCGCCGGTGCCGGCGGTGGTGGGGAGGCAGACGAGGGGCAGAGCGCGGCCGGACAGCCGGTTGATGCCATAGACTTCGGGCACGGTCTGGCGGCTGTGGGCCAGCGCGGCCACCAGCTTGGCCACGTCGATGGCGCTGCCGCCACCAATGCCCAGCACGCCGTCGATGCCCGCGGCGCGGGCCTGGGCTAAAATGTGGTCGAAGAGCTCGGCGGTGGGCTCGGCATCCACCATGGGGGCCAGCACGACCTCCACCTGGGCGGCCTGCAAGGCGGCGCG
>CAIZWI010000151.1 GCA_903936645.1 uncultured Verrucomicrobia subdivision 3 bacterium | reverse complement strand
TGGGACTGCATCGCATTGCGGAGAAAATTGGCGCGGGCGAGCGGCCGGGCACAGTATTCAAATCCCGCGAAGTGGTGGGGCATACTTCCGAGCCCCGGTATGCGGACGCCAAAATTACCACACGCATTCTTTGGCTGGACGGGATGGACCCGGGGTTTAACCGGGGCGGCACGGTGGACAGCCATTCGCGCTACATTTACATCCACGGCACCGGGGATCAAGCCAGCATCGGCAAACCGGCCAGTTGCGGCTGCACGCATTTAGCGGACCCGGACTTGATCAAACTGTTTGATTTGCTGCCTTCGGGGACGATGGTTTGGATTGAGCGTTAATGACCGAAACCAATCAAGACGAACCCGGGGGGGAAGGGCGACTGTTTATTGGCCTGGTGGTGGTGCTGGCGTTGCTGGCCGCGGTGGGCGGGTGGCTGGTGATTGCCAAGTCGGGGCTGCGCCCGAAATCCGCAGGCATCCCGCCGGACCGGCCGCGCGGGCTGGTGAGCTTTGTGCTGACCAATCAAACCGGGCGGGTGGTGACGGAGGCCGAGCTGGCCAAGAAATACCTGGTGGTGGATTTCCTGCTGACCAGTTGCTCGCTGACGTGCCGGGAGGTGAACCGGCACATGGCGCAAATCCAGCAACTCACCCGGGAGCAGCCGGACGTGCGCCTGGTTTCCCTGACGGTGGACCCGCGCGAGGACACGGTGGCGGTGCTGGCGGAGTATGGGCGAAACCTGGGGGCGGACCCCGCCCGCTGGGGCCTGCTCACGGGGGATAAAACCGTGCTATACCGGCTCATCGCCACCAGTTTTCTCAACCAGGATTTGGATGATCCTTTCAGTTACATGCCGGGGAACTTTTCCCACACAGACCGCATGGCCCTGGTGGATGCGCAGGGCCGGGTGCGGGTTTATTTTGATGGCCTGAGTGAGGCGGTGGCGACCAATGTGGTGGCGGCCATCGCCGGTCTGCGCCAAGAATGACTATGAAACTGTTGGGGCTGCCCTGGTTGCTGGTTCTGCTGATGGCGGGTTGCAAACCCGCCGCTGATGATCATGCGGGATCAGCCACCGCCACCTACGCCGTTCATGGCGTTATTCAAACAATCGCCACGGACCGGCGCGAGGTCCGCATCGCCCATGACGCCATTCCCGGTTACATGATGGCGATGACGATGAATTTCCCGGTGCAGAATACTAATGTGCTGGCGGGGTTGGCCGCAGGCGACATGGTGAATTTTCAACTGGTGGTGGGCACCAATGATGACTGGGCCCAAAACTTCCAGCGGGTGGGACATACCAATGCCACCCCGGTGCCCACGCCGGGCGTGGGAGGGGATGAATTGAAAGTGGGCGACGTCATGCCGGACGTGGCGTTCACCACGGAGACGGGCGCACTTCGGCACCTGGCGGATTTCCGGGGGGCGGCGGTGGCCTTCACCTTTTTCTTCACGCGTTGTCCGCTGCCGGATTATTGCCCGCGCATGAATCACAATTTTGCCAATGCGCGCGACCTCCTGATGACGGCGACGAACGCCCCGGCCCAATGGCAGTTGCTTTCCCTGTCCTTTGATCCCGACACAGACACCCCGGCGATCCTGGCCAATTATGCGGGAATTTATCGCGGGGAAACCACCAATCACTGGCTGTTTGCGGCGGTGGCCAAGAGCCAGCTCGCGGCCCTTGCCCCACGGCTGGACCTCATGATCATGCGTCAGAACGGCAGCATTTCCCACAATTTGCGCACGGTGGTGCTGGACCCGCAAGGCCGCATCCAACACTTGTTCGATGGCAATGACTGGACCCCGCAAGAACTGGCGGACGCCCTGAGGGAAGCGGCGCGCCAGCCTTAGCATTTTGACGTGGAGAAAGGTCGCTGGTAATCCCGGCCAGACTGGCGGCAGCGGTTACGGTTTTGGCAGCGACGTATCGGTCACGCGTTGGAAAAAGTCGTGGATGCCC
>CAIZWI010000150.1 GCA_903936645.1 uncultured Verrucomicrobia subdivision 3 bacterium | reverse complement strand
GGCAAACCGATGGCCAGACTCAAATTCGTCCCGGCCGGCAGCCGGTTCAGCGGTGACAATTGCCCCACCACCGCCGGGACATGCCCCGATAATTGCCGCCAGCCCGGCTCCGCCTGAGCCCCGATCACCCCCCAAAAAATTAACAACACTACAACCGCCAGCAGCCAGCGGGCGGTAAATTCAAATGCTGATGGCCTTTGGCCACTCGATGGTTGGTTTATCATGAATTTGCTGGCTCTCAAACCCGCGACTTTTTATCCCAAACCATCAGCGGGGAACGCCTTATGTAATCGCCCAAAAGCCACCAAAAGTCAACCCCACCACCTCCCCTTTTGTGACTATTTACCGCCGCCTTTGCCCTCCACTTTGACCGGCCGGCCACCTTGCCTGGCCGATTCCAGACAGGCATCCTGCACCTGTTGGGTTTGCCCGGACCACTGCGGCCATGCCGAATTCAGCTGGCCCGACGCCACCTGCCTGGCAAATTGCCGAAACATGTTGACCTCCTGCGTCTGCACCAAAACCCGTCCGCCCGCATCCCGCACCTCCGGCACCACCACCGGCACCAGCGCATCATTGTGCTGATAGGTTAATGCCCGGGGGTTAAAGGGATGCACAAAATCATCCATGCGGAGTGACCCTTTCGCCCCACTCACATTGACCCATCGCTGGTTGGGGGCAGTAAAGGAACAGTAAAATCCCGCCGTGGCTCCATCCGCAAAAAAGAGCTCCCCCGAAAATTCCATCGGTCCCGAAACACCCCCCTGGCCATCTTCCTGCGCGGCAAGGATCCGCCCCGTCACTTCCCGGGGCATCTCCCAGTGCCGCGCCCACAGGGCAAACCGCACGCAATACCACCCCAGATCACCCAGGCACCCCGCCGGCTCCAAATGACTCTGGGCGCGGATATTCTTCTGCGTAAAGTCCGGATGCCCCAGAAAACTGAAAATCGACATGATCCGGCGGATGGACCCCACACTCACCCCGTCATCCAGCACCTGCCGCAGAACCGGCAACCGCGGGTTGTGCATAAACATCACCCCGTCCATGAACTGCACATTGTGCAAGCGGCACGCCGCCAGCATGTGTTCCAGCTCCACCGCACTCGTGGCACACGGTTTTTCGCACAACACATGCTTGCCCGCCTGGGCCGCCCGAATCACCCATACCGCCCGCAGTCCGGTCGGCAGGGGAATATAAACGGCGTCCACGTCCGGCGACGCGAGCAATGCCTCGTAACTGCCCAGCGCCTGCGGCGTCACCGCGAAGGGCGCGGCGGCCTGGCAATCCCGGATAAATGACTCCGCCCGCGCCAGTTCCCGGCTCGCCACCGCCGTGACCACGCAATTCTCTGTCTGCTGGATGGCCACCCAGTTTTTCCGGGCAATGCCCGCCGTGCTCAAAAATCCCCACCGCAAAGGTTTCATACGTAAATTCCGTTTTGGGCCGCCTCGCGCACCCGGGCCATAATCACTTCCGCCATGAGCGGTTCGGTGCCCACCGAGGCCGCATACCAGACGCGTTTGCCGTTTTTCTCCGTCGGATTGCGCCAGGTCGGCTGCCCCAACGCCAGTCGCTCCTTCACCAACCGCTCCGGCTCCCCCAGCAATACCGGGATATCTTCCACCGCATGCAGGCCGTCGCTAATAAAAAAGGGCACCACCACAATATTCTTCGTCGTGGCCATGGCATAACAATCCCCGATCCGCGGCGCTTCTTCCATGAAAATGTCATGCACCCCGGCATAAATATGCTGCTCCCGAATCAAGGCCACCTGCCGCTCAATCGCCTTGCGCGAATTGGCGTTCCGCCCCGTGCCATGGCCGGCCACAAACAGGGTGATGTCCGCCGGCTTCGGCGCATAGGGAAAGGGATGCTGCGCCACCACTTCCCGGGCCCGGGCCAGAATCACCCCCGTCATCGCCTCATGCGACCCCACCGGCAGGCAGTAATGCCAGGTCGTTTGCCCGAAAACTTGGGTGGCTTGCCCGGCAAAACCCAGTTCCTTCGGAATGATTTCCGTGCTGAAATACCCCTCGCTGATAAACAACGGCACAATAAACACCCGGGGAAACGCCAGCTTGGACAGAACCCGCCGAACGTGCGGTTCCTGCTTCCAAAATGCCTGCGCCACCCGGGCGAACACCTTGCGCCGGCGCAATGCGGCACAATGCAGCCGCACCGGCCGCGCCGACTCCGCATTCAACGTCGTGCCATGCCCCATCACCAGCAGCACCGCATCGGAAAAATTGTCGCCGTTCATGCATCCAAGGTTGGCCGAATCGCCGCCCCCCCGCAAGCCACCGCTGCCCGCTGGCTCCCGTTCGCCTATATTCCCGGGTTTTTCCGCCTTTTTTTGAAACCTTTTGCCCGCCTCGGTGTCTTATCCCTCGATTGCAACGCAATTGAAGCAACCATATATGAAAATCTCGCTTTCTCTCACGACCGGGTTCGCCGCCACCTGCGTGCTGGCCCTCACCCTCTCCGCCCAGGCGGCCAATCCGATGCCCCCCGCCGCCACCAAGACGGGCGTAACCTATGCGGGCGATATCAAGCCCATCCTCGACAAATCCTGTGCCAAATGTCACAGCGGCGACCGCCCCAAGGCCAAGCTCAAACTGGACACCCTCGCCGGCATCCTCAAAGGCAGCCGCAATGGCAAGGTCATCACCGTCGGCGACAGCGCCAACAGTGAACTCGTACAAGCCGCCGCCCATACCACCGAAGACTCGGATGAATGGATGCCCCCCGCCAAGGCCGTCGACCGTTTCCCCAACCTGACCGCCGATCAAATCGGCCTCGTCCGCGCCTGGATCGACCAGGGGGCCAAGTAAGCCCATCGTTCATTTCGCCTCCCCATCAGCCAGCCCACCCCGGGCTGGCTGCTTTTTTGCCCGCCGGCTACCCCCGGCCCGGCACCTCCACCCCCACCGCACTCCGCACTGGTTCCA
Source organism: uncultured Verrucomicrobia subdivision 3 bacterium (assembly GCA_903936645.1). Lineage (GTDB taxonomy): Bacteria > Verrucomicrobiota > Verrucomicrobiia > Limisphaerales > UBA11358 > UBA11358. The sequence continues at coordinate 3,244 of CAIZWI010000150.1, read as the reverse complement.
TGTGAAATTCATTGCCAAAGGGAACCCAACTTTGAAACCATAGGCAGACCATGCGTCCCGGACACCGCAAACTGCCAAAATCGCCCGCCGCCCCAGCCGCCTGGGCACAAGCGGCTTGGACGGTCCGTGCCGGCGGCAATCACCCTGCTGGAACTTTTGGGCGAATCATGATGCAAAAACCGGCGGCCGACGCATTGACCGAGGTCCGCGTCGTTCGCCAGGCGAGGTGCGACCGTTTTGGGAATGATCCCGTTCGCCTCCGCGCGCACGTGCGCGCGGAGTCGCAACCTTGCCCGGGGGGGATGATAAAAAGCTGGTCCCCGCCCCAACCCGCCACCGTTTTACGCGAAAAGCTGCCAGCTAATAAGCGGCACCTATGAACCACCTCCGAGGAATAATTGAGTTCAAGTTTCATAACGGCTTGGCATTTGCTGCCCAACCCGGAGGGTTGCAAGCTAGTCGCCGGGGGGTGAGCATCGCGATACCCCTGGAAAACCGGCCAAAGCCATCGGCACCCCGGCGGGGTGCCAACTCATGGAATAACCTCATCCCTGCTGCGTCAGGAATGACATCGAAAACGAATGAACACCGCCCCAATGTGGGATTCAATTTTTGATGCGCTGAATCATTCTGGCAGAAAATAATTTATCCAATGAAAGTCACCCTTAACTGGCTCAAAGAATACGTCGATTTTAACTGGTCGCCCGAGGAACTCACCGAGCGGCTCACCATGCTCGGCCTCGAAGTCGAGGGCGTGAAAAAACTCGACGGCGAGTTTGCCGGCATCGTCGTCGCCCAGGTCATCACCCGCGACAAGCACCCCAACGCCGACAAACTTTCCCTCTGCCGGGTCAACGATGGCAACGGCGAACGTCAAATCGTCTGCGGCGCGCAAAATTTCCAGGCGGGCGATAAAGTGCCGCTCATTTTGCCCGGGGCCTCCCTGCCGCCCAAGGCCGGCGAGAAAGAACCCTTCACCATCAAAGTCGGTAAAATTCGCGGCGTGGAATCCCACGGCATGCTCTGCTCCCACGAGGAACTGGGCATTGATCCCGCGGCCATCGGCCATAAAAAAGAGGACGGCTTGCTGATCCTCCGCGCCAACGCCACCGTCGGCCAGTCCTTCGCCGCCTACCTCGGCCGCGGTGGCAGCGATGTGGTGTATGACCTGGAAGTCACCCCCAACCGCCCCGACCTCAATAGCCTCATCGGCATCGCCCGCGAAATCGCCGCCGTCACGGGCACCCCCCTGAAACTGCCCGAGCTGAAGGCCGCCCCGGCCAACCCGACCGCCGCCGCCACCCTGGTGCAGGTCCGCCTCGAAGACCCCGCCGTCTGCCCGCGCTACACCGCCCGCGTCATTCAGGGCGTGAAAGTCGGTCCCAGTCCCGATTGGCTGCGCCTCACCCTGGAAAAAGTCGGCATCCGCAGCATCAGCAACGTCGTGGACGTCACCAATTACGTCATGCTGGAAACCGGCCAGCCGCTGCACGCCTTTGATTATCATCTGATCGCCCCCGGGGCCTCCGGCCAGCCCACCATCGTGGTCCGCCGCGCCGCCGCCGGGGAAAAGTTCCAGACCCTGGACAACCAGGAACGCACCCTCACCCCCGAAATGCTCCTTATCGCCGACGAACAAAAGGGCATCGCCCTGGCCGGCGTGATGGGCGGGGCGAACACCGAAATCAACCCCCAAACCGTGGATGTGCTCCTCGAGAGCGCCTACTTCAGCCCCACCAACATCCGCCGCACCAGCAAGCTGCTCGGCCTCCGCAGTGAATCCAGCTACCGCTTCGAGCGCGGCGCCGATGTCGGCATTTGCGACTGGGCCAGCCAGCGCGCCGCCCAATTGATTCTCGAAACTGCCGGCGGCCAGCTCGCCACCGGTGTCGTCGAGGTTTATCCCCAGCCCGCCCAGCCGAAGGAAATCACTCTCCAGTTTGCCAAATCCCTCGATTTGCTCGGCATCGGCATTGCCCACTCCGACCAGGTCACCTCCCTCACCAAGCTGGGCCTCACTGTCACCCGGCAAGCCCCCGGCGCCTGCACCTTCGCCGTGCCCTCCTGGCGCGTGGACTTGAAACGCGAAGTGGATTTGATCGAAGAAGTCGGCCGGTTGTACGGCGTGGATAAAATCCCCAGCACCCCCCCGCGCGGCGCCCTGGGCACCAATGCCTTTGATTCCGTTTACGATCAAATTGGCGAAGTGCGCCGACTGCTCACCGGCCTCGGCCTGAACGAGGCGCAGGGCCAGACCCTCATCTCCGACACCGCCGCCCGCCTAGCCGCCCCGCAAGTGCTCGCGCTGGAAAATCCCCTGAGCAGCGATATGAACGTGCTGCGTCCCTCCCTGCTCCCGGGCCTCCTGGATTCACTCCGCATCAACGTCAGCCGCAAAAACGCCGACGTCGCCCTCTTTGAAATCGGCCGCGTGTTCACCACCGTCAACGGCACCCCCAAAGAAGAACGCCGCGTCGCCCTGGCCCTCACCGGCCGCCGGCAGCCCCCCTTCTGGAGTGGAGCCGAGCGCGATGCCAGGTTTGACAATTACGATCTCAAAGGCCTCGCCGAAGACCTGCTCGAACAATTGGGCGTGCGCGGCGTCGTCTACACCACCAACCCCGCCAGCACCAGCCTCCTGCTCGAATCCGCCGCCATCACCCTCGGCGGCAAGCTGCCCCTGGGCGAACTCGGCCAGTTGCTCCCCGCCCTCGCGAAGAAATACGACTTGCGCGACGCCGTCTACCTCGCCGAGTTCAATCTCGATATGCTCCTGGCCAAGCGCAACGCCACCAAGGCCTACAAAGCCCTGCCCGCCTTCCCCACAATCCGGCGCGACGTCGCCCTGCTGGTGCCCGAGGCCATCACCCACCAGGCCGTGCTCAACACCGTGAAACAGACCAAGCCGGCCAACTTGGAAACCATCGATTTGTTCGACGTCTTCCGCGGCAACCATGTGCCGGTCGGACAGAAAAGCCTGGCCTACGCCTTCACCTACCGCGCCGCCGACAAAACCCTCACCGACGCCGAGGTCAACGCCGCCCACGAAAAACTCGTGGCCGCCTTCAAAACCCAATTACAAGCCACCATCCGCGAAAAATCACGCCGCGGACCAGAAGTAAAGTCCCCTGCGCAAGACCTAACATACCCCGCCGTCTCAAAACGGCGGGTCCCCTCCCCACCTTGCCGCCCCCAAGCCCCGCCAGGGGGCGACCGACAATAGCCCAGCGATTTATCGCTGGGT
>CAIZWI010000149.1 GCA_903936645.1 uncultured Verrucomicrobia subdivision 3 bacterium | reverse complement strand
CTGTCAGTCCGGCAGGGCCTTGGGTGGATATGGCCGCGGGCGGCCTGTCCCGATCCGATCCAAACGTCCGTTTCGCCCGCGCGCCATTGGGAGTTGCGCACTTCTTCCAGCGTGGGAAAATTCCCGCGCGTTTCCTGGTTGGCGAACAAGCCGGTGCGTTCCCCCAGATGGAACTCCTTGCCCACGCGCACGATGCTTTCGGCCCCGGCCCGCAGGCCGTAGTTGACGAAGTAAGAATTGCTGGAATGGATGAAGGCTTTTTTAAAGTTGTAATCCCCGGGGGGCGCCTCGTCCCGAATGACGCGACCGCCCAGCAGGTAGCACCCGTGGTTGGGGATGCGCGGGTTGGCCTCCACGTGGAAGGTGGTGTTCGGGTTCAAACCGTTTTCCAAGGTCGCAATGGCCACGACCGTTTTGAAGATGGATCCCGGGGCCAGATTCTCCTGCATGGCCCGGTTGATTTCCGGGCGCAGGATGGGGTCATTCATGCGGGTGGGATTGTTCTGGGAATAATCGGGGTTGATGGCGGGGGAGGAAACCATGGCCAGCACATCGCCACTGCGGACATCCATGACCACAATGGCCCCGCGGGCGTTGGGGCCCTGGTGTTGCAGGAGGGCCGCCTCGGCGGCCCGCTGAATATCGAGGTCAATGGTTAGCACCACGTTCCGGCCCGGTTCGGGCTGGGTCCAGATGGTTTCGGATTGTTTGTAGCCGAGATTATTGACCAGCACCGATTCCATGCCGGCGGTGCCGCGCAGGACGTCGTTGTATTTTCCCTCCACCCCGGAAATGCCGCCATAATCGGGCAAGCGATAGGAGAAGAAGGATTCCTCGCCGGCGTCCGAACTATCATCCCGTTTCACATACCCGAGGACATGGGCGGCCGTGGTTCCCTGCGGGTAATCGCGTTCGGATTGCAAGTCCAGGTCGGCCCCGAGGCCGTTGGTGAAATTTTCTTCAAAGCGGGCAATTTGGACCGGCGTGAGGTCGGTCAAAATCGGATAGGGCATGGCCAGCCGGGTGGCGTAGGCCCGCTCGAGTTTAACCGGATCCAGTACAATCGGCTGGCCGATCCGGCGGCTGGTGTCGGTCACGACCCCGTTTGCGACCTGCCAGCGCGCCTGGGCGCGGAGCCTTTGGGTTTGTTCGGCATTGATGACAAATTGTTTCCGCTCGGTTTTGGTCAGTGACCGGCCCAGGGTTTTCTCGGCACTGGCGATGCGGTTGCTTTGTTCCGCGAGGGCTTGTTTGCGGGCGCGGCCAAAGGCGGTGTCGAATTGACCGCGCAGCACGTCCCAATTCAGGCACAAATTGTAGCGGGGCCGGTTTTCGGCCAGGACATTGGTGCCGGTGCGGTCCAGGATTTTACCGCGCACGGCGGGCATGCGGATGGACCGGTAGGACTGGGTTTCGAGGTGGTTTTGAAAGGTCCGTGCGGAGACGACCTGCACCCACCACAAACCGGCCAGCAACACGAGCAACCCCACCGTGAGCAAGACCGCCAGCAGGCGGAGTTGCGGGTCGTTCTTTTTAAACTGGTCGAAAAAAAGCATGGATTACAAGCGTTGGTCAGCGGCCCCGGCGAATTTCGCGGTCGGGCCGGAAGCTGGATTCCGTGCGGATTTTGTAACCAAAGGCGTGATCAAACCAGTTGAACAGCGCAAAAAACACCGGGGTGGCCACCGCGCCGCCCGCGATCATGACCAGCCATTGCCAGAGGGAACCCCAATCCAGCAAGAGTTGCCGGCCGGTGCTGAGCAGCAACAGCAGGGTGATGAGCGGCACGATGGCGGTGGTCGCCGCGCCCAAAATGATTTGGGCGAAGGCCAAATCGCGCAAAATCAGGTCGCGCTGGGTAAAGATGGCGAGGCCGACCAGAAACAGGGGGAGGATCGAGATGCCCAGGGGATTGGCCGAAAGCGAATCAAACCACAGGCCACCCAACAGGGCCAGGCCCGCGATATTGAGCAGGCTGGCGTACATGGCCGTGTAGACCATCAGGGCGGGCAGCAGATCCACTTGCGCCCCGAACCAGTCGCGCAAACCGGGGAGCTTGGCCTGGCCAAAGACGGTCAAATAGGCCGCCGCATAGATCATGAAGGTATTTTGGTTGCTCATCGGAATAACACCGAGACTTGTTCCAAGGTGCCGAGATTCACCCCGAGTTTGACGCGCGCTTCGGTGTAGAGGCCAAATTCCTCCTCCCGGGAATCCACGATCCGGCCGATGGGGATGCCCTTGGGAAATACACCCCCCAAACCACTGGTCACGACGGCTTGGCCAGGTTTCAAGACCGCGGTGCCGGAAAGATAGGTGAGGTTCGCGAGGGTATTGTCGAGGGTGCTGGCGGCATTGACCACGCCGACGTCGTGGGCGGGGTTGTCAATCAAGGCGGAGACCCGGCAGTTTGGGTCCCCGATGAGGACCACTTGGGAGTGGGTGGGCCAAACGGCGGCGATGCGGCCCACCAGGCCATCGGCGGTCAGCACGGGCAGGTTGTTGGTGACGCCCTGGTTGCTGCCCAAGTCAATTTCCACCGTTCGCCACCAGTTGGCGGGGTCGCGCATGACGACATTGGCGAGCTTGATTTTCCAGCCCACCTGCCGTTGCCAGCGCAGTTGGTCGCGCAATTGCTCGTTCTCGGTGACCATGGAGGCCGTCTGCAAAGCCCGGACCTTGAGCTCTTGATTTTCCCGCTGCAACCGGGCGATTTCCTGAAGCAACTCGCGCCGGGGCAGGAGGTTATCCGCCACATCCGCGGGTAGTTGTTCGGCCGTGGTGGCGAGGCTGGAAAGGGGGAGAAACAGACTTCCGAGGGCCAGTTTTAGGCGGGCAATAACGCGCGGGGGCAGGCTCAACAAGAGCAATGCCGCCAGCGTTACAGCGCCAAGCGCGAGAAAATGTTTTTGTTTAAACATCCTGCTACCGTCGCGGCCGGAACCCGTCCAGCCGCCGTGCAGGCGAACCCAGGCAAGAAATCAATTAATATTTGGCATTCGTGGCCACCCGTTTGAGGAATTCTATTTCCTGCAAGACTCGGCCGGTGCCTTCAGCCACGGCGCTCATCGGGTCGTCAGCCAGATGGACGGGGAGTTCAGTCTCCGCGGCCACCAGCCGGTCTATGCCTCTAATCAAAGAACCGCCGCCGGCCATTACGAGGCCGCGATCAACGAGATCGGAGGCCAGTTCCGGCGGACAACGTTCCAAGGTTAGTCGGATAGATTCCAGAATGCTCGAAAGCGGTTCCTGCAAGGCTTCGCGGATCTCCTCGGATCGGATGGTCTGGGTTTTGGGCAGGCCGCTGCTTAAATCGCGGCCTTTCACATCCATGGTCATTTCCTGTTCGAGGGGAGAGGCGGAGCCGATGCGTATCTTGATTTCTTCCGCAGTGCGTTCACCTATCATCATGTTGTAGGCACGTTTCATGTGCGCAACGATCGTGTCGTCAAATTCGTCCCCGCCCACCCGCAGGCTGCGGCTGAAGACGATGCCGGCGAGCGAGATGATTGCGATTTCGCAAGTCCCCCCGCCGATGTCCACGATCATGTTGCCGGCCGGTTCATGCACGGGAAGTCCCACCCCGATGGCCGAGGCCATGGGTTGTTCGATCAAATAGACTTCGCGGGCACCGGCATGCGTTGCTGAATCCTTGACGGCCCGTTTCTCCACTTCGGTAATACCTGAGGGCACCGCCACGACGACGCGCGGGGCGATTAATTTCCGATGATGAACCTTCTGGATGAAGTGGCGCAGCATGGCCTCGGTGATTTCGAAGTCGGCGATCACGCCGTCTTTCATCGGGCGGATGGCCACGATGTTGCCGGGCGTGCGGCCCAGCATGCGTTTTGCTTCGTCACCCACGGCCAAAACATTGGTCGTGCCCGCTTGAATGGCCACCACCGAAGGTTCGCGCAGGACGATTCCACGGTCCCGCACATAAACAAGGGAGTTGGCAGTGCCCAGGTCTATCCCAATATCGTTGGAGAACAGGCTTTTAAATTGCGCAAACATGAATTTACCTAACGCGCACAGTTAAGCCGCTGCCGGATTAAAGTCAAGATATGAATGAATTAAGAATTTGATTTTGGTTGAACCGGTAAAATCGGGACATTTTGGTCATCGGCATGCCCTCCCCCGCTGCAAGCCTAGCCACCAAAAGCCCGCCAACTGGGGAAAAAATCCGTGCAGTTTGGGCTGGGTTGCCGCATGAATCGATTATCACGGATGGTCAAACGGTTCCGGCGTCGTCCGTGAGCTATGAACCTGACTGACTATCACGCCAAATATTTTGCGTATGAGCTGACAAAGCCCTGCCCCTCCGACAGCGTGGACAAGCTTGCCAGCGCGGGGGCGGGGGCGCAGGTGGATTTGAATCCTCACCAGGTGGATGCGGCGCTGTTTGCCTATCAGTCGCCAATTTGACACAGGACGAGGTATTTGCGACACTTAAAAACCGGCTGAAACCCATTTGCCACAGGACCTTGCGCCGACAGGTCACGTCCTACATTCCATTCACCAAGCGGCTGCCGATGGTGGAAGAATTTACGCCGGAGGAGAGCGAGGACCGGCTTTATGATTTCGTTTCGGAATCCCCAGCGGATTGAACAGCGCATTGGACGCTGCCATCGGTATGGGCAGAAACATGACGTGGAAGTGAGTTTCGATTTCGGGCATTATGATGGCATTATCAGCGTGCTGGAGCCGTGAACCGGGCAGGCGGGCTGGCTGACGCTGACCAGGTTTACGGTTGATTCCCTGGACCAGTCCGAAGACCACCTGATTTTTAGCGCGGTCACCGATGCGGGGGCCACGCTGGAGTCGGAAGCCGCCGGGAGATTGTTCACCCTGCCGGGACAAGTGGCGGGTCCCTGCCTGAGCATTGCTCCGGCGGTGCTGGAAGCGACGACCCGCCATCGGCAGGCAGCGATTCAAAGAGGAATTACCGAGCGCAACGCCCGCTTTTATGAAGTGGAAGCCGAGAAGCTCGAAGGTTGGGCCGATGATTTGAAGCTGGGGCTGGAGCGGGAAATCCAGGAGATTGACCGCCAGATCAAGGAGGCGCGCCGGGCGTCCGCGACGGCACTGACGCTGGAGGAAAAACTGGCGGGACAAAAGCAAATCAAGGCGTTGGAAACTCAACGAACGCAAAAGCGGCGTTCCTTGTTTGATGCCCAGGATGAGGTGGACCGGCAACGGGAAGTCCTGATTGCCGCCATTGAGCGGAAGCTTGACCAGACTATTACGGCGGAAAAGCTGTTTGCCATGCGGTGGTGCCTGGTATGAGTAAAAAGATGCAATGGACACTGAAGGCTGGCTTAGGTCCTGATATGGGATTATTCTTCTGAAAGTTTATGAATGCGTCGCCCATAACCAAAATCATTATCAAACGCTTCCGCAGTTTTCCAACGGCGACACTGATTTTTGATAATCCGCTGTTTGTGGTGGGGCGCAATGGTTCGGGCAAGAGCAACCTGGCGGATGTCTTCAGTTTTGTTTCGGAAGCCATGGCATCCCCCCTTCAGGCCGTGTTTGACCGGCGCGGGGGCATTGGGTCAGTGCGCAACCGAAGCTCAGGGCAGCAGAGTTACCCACCTAATCTGGGGCTGGCTTTCGAGTTTGGCCCAATCAATGGCATCGCTAGCGGCCGGTTTGCCTTTGAGGTCAAAGCCCTGCCGAATTATGGCTACCGTGTCGTTCGTGAGCAATGCCTCGTGCGCAAGCAAGACGGCACACGCTGGTGGTTCGACCGGACCGAAAAGTGGAAGAGTAATGTTGAAGGTTTGACCCCGGCCTTGGAGCCATCCGCGCTGGCCATGCCACTGGTAGGAGGTGACGAACGATTCGCCCCCATTTTCCGGGTATTGGGCGCCATGCGCGTCTATTCCATCCAACCTGCCAAACTGCGTGAAATGCAAGATCCTGACAGTGGGGTCGCCCTCAAGCCGGATGGCAGCAACGCCGCCAGCGTGCTACAAGAGTTACTGCGCGGCGAGGGTGCCATCGCGACGAAAGCCGAAATTAACCGCCTGCTCGAATCGATTGTTCCGGCAACGAAAGCGGTTTCCCCCAAAAAGCACGGCAACAAACTTTCCATGAGTTTTTCCCAGGAATGGGGCGATAGAAACAAATCCACCAATAAAAAACTGACTTTCGACGCCTTCAATATGTCTGATGGCACATTGCGGTCCCTTGGACTGATCATGGCGGTTTTTCAGAAACCCAGCCCCAGCCTGCTGGTGATCGAAGAACCGGAAGCCACCATTCATCCTGGCGCGCTCGGGGCCGTTCTGGACCTTATCCGCAAGGCGGCCAAGACCATGGAAGTTGTGGTTACCACCCATAGTCCGGAACTATTGGATGCGGCGTGGATCACCGACGCCAATCTTCGCATTGTCTCCTGGGAGGAAGGCGCATCTCATCTGTTACTGCCATCAGAAGCCACACGGGAGGCCATGCACCAGCATCTGATGGGTGCAGGCGAATTGCTGCGCTCCAATGCTCTTCACCCGGAACCTTTGTTCAAAACCGAAGGTGAAATCCGCCACGGCAGCCAAGGCAGTTTTTTTGAAATTCTGGAATGAAGATTTATCCGTTGGTGGAAGGGCATGGCGAAGTGGCGGCGGCGCCGGTGCTGCTCCGCCGTCTGCTGGCGGCGGCCGAATGCCAGGCGGTTGACGTGGGGCGACCGATTCGGCGCACCCAGTCCCAATTGCGCAGTCAGGCGGGAATTCAGGCGGGTGTCCGGCTCGCGTTGTTGCAACCCGATTGTGCCGCCGTCGTCATTCTGTTCGACGGTGAGGATGACTGTCCCAAGGAACTGGCCGCCAAGGTGCGCACTTGGGCGCGCGAGGTGGCGGCGGGCAAACCCTGCGACGTGGTGGTGGCCTACCGTGAATATGAAACGTGGTTTTTGGCCGCCTTGGAATCCCTGCGCGGCCAATATGGAATTCGACCGGATGCCGCCGCACCGGCGCAGCCCGAGTCCCGGCGCGACGCCAAAGGCGCGCTGGAAGAATTTATGCCACGGGACCGCGCTTATTCGGAAACTGGCGACCAACCCGCGATGAGCGCGGTCTTTGACATGGGGCTGGCCCATCAGCGCAATCGCTCCTTTCGCAAGCTGGTCAAGGTGATTGGCGAGGTCATCATCGGACTACAGCAACCGCTGCCTGACTGGCCTCCGCCCGCGTGGCGGAGTGAGTAATTCGCAAACAGCCGGAATTTTTTAACCGCAGAGAACGCAAAAGGCGCAGAGAGGGAAAGGGAATGTGGGGCAAGCCACCCCGCTGGAATATCTCCTTTTGAACCGGCTCACGGAAATCACTCCGCCGCAAAAGCGCGCGGAAGTGGCGGCGGCGCTTGAAATCCGGCGCGGTGAGTTCCCCACGTTGACGAATTTTGCGCGGGAATTTTCCTCCTATTGCTTCGCTCTGGCCCCGGGGTCCTTACCTTGCTTGTTGCGTAAACGG
>CAIZWI010000148.1 GCA_903936645.1 uncultured Verrucomicrobia subdivision 3 bacterium | reverse complement strand
GCATTGATTCATAACCCAAACAAGGCACGAGGTAAAACCTCGTGTTTGTTTCGGCCATTTTTGGCAAGGATTCGTAAGTGCCTAAACGCAAACCTGAACCTTGTCCTCACCGAGAGCGCCTCGGCAAGAACGTGCAGGCTTTGCGCTTGTCCCGGAAATTGACGCAAGAAAAACTGGCTGAAATGATCGCCGTTAGCGTGCGGTACATTCAGAGTTTGGAGGCTGGCGAATATTTTCCGAGTTTACCGACGCTGGTCAAACTAAAAAATCCCTGAATTGTGGATGGAATGATATTTTTGAAGGTTGCGACAAAGTTTGATTAAACCAAAACGATGGATTATCTCGGTATTCCGCAAAGCCCTGCTCCTAATTGTGAGTAATTTAGGCTTCATTTGAGCCGCGTCTTGGTGTAACAGAAAATCCATGAGCGAGCAATTGCCAGCACCAAGCGCAAGAAACACCTTTGAACGCATCAAACGGGTGAGCCCGGAAGGACATGAATCTTGGTCGGCCCGCGAGCTCGCACAGGTTTTGGAATATCTCAATTTCCGTAATTTCCAACCGGTAATTGAGAGGGCGAAAGAAGCGTGTGCCAAAAGTGGTCATGTCGTGGCCGACCATATTGCGCAAATGCGCAATATGGTCAGCGTCGGTTCAGGCGCACGGCGGGAAGTGGAGGACTGGATGCTTTCCCGTTATGCCTGCTACCTCGTAATTCAAAACGCGGATCCCAGCAAACCGCTGGTGGCCTTGGGGCAAACTTACTTTGCTGTGCAAACGCGGCGGCAGGAACTGGCCGATGACGAAGTGTTGAAAGAGGACCGGACCCGTCTCCTTTTGCGGGCGGAAATGAAAAAGCACAACAAGAATCTGGCCGGTGTGGCCAAACAAGCGGGAGTCATCCAGCCGGTGGAATATGCCATTTTCATGGATCACGGGTATCGGAGACTTTACGGCGGCCTGGGGATGCGGGACTTGCATGCGCGCAAGCACCTCAAGGCAAAGCAACACATTCTGGATCACATGGGCAGCACAGAACTCGCCGCCAACCTTTTCCGCGCCACCCAGACCGAGGAAAAATTGCGCCGGGAAGATGTTCGCAACAAGGATCACGCCGGTCGGATTCACCATGAAGTGGGGCGTAAAGTTCGCAAAACCATTCATGAACTCGGTGGCACGATGCCGGAAAACCTGCCCGTGGCGGAGAGCATCAAAAAAGTGGAAAGTCGAGAGAAGAAGCGGATCAAGGCGGCTCAAAAAATGCCGCCGGAGATTAGGCCGGAAACCTAAAGATGCGGCCCAGGCATATCATTGGAATAATCCGGTTCAGCATCCCCATAAGCACGGGCCAAGCCAGCCTGCGATGCCGCCAGCCACGACAGTCGTTCATCCACCAGGGAATCGCCCGGTAGCACCAGCAGCTTGGAATTTGGGGGCAAGGCGTATGGTTCATCCAGACAGATGTGCCTGCCGTCGTAATGGGCTTTGAGGGTAATGGCGCTCAGGCGCAGACTTTAACCCCGAAGCTACCGGCTCGCAAGTCGGCAGGCCGGGCTGGCAACATGCCAACTGGCGATTGAGACGATTAACAATCGGCTCCCACTCAGCTCCGGTAGGCGAGCAGGTTGCGGAAATCCGCAAAAAGGTCAGAATTGGCTCCGCAACCATTTCCATTTGAGAATGGGTTTTTCTGCGGCTACGCTGTATCGAAATGACTGATGCCCACTACATGCGCCTGGCCCTGAGGCTCGCCCGGAAGGGTTTGGGCAAGACATCACCCAACCCCATGGTGGGGGCGGTGGTGGTAAAGCGGGGCAAGATTCTTGGCCAGGGCTGGCATCATCGCGCGGGGGAACCCCATGCGGAAATCGAGGCGCTGCGGGATGCCGCCCGGCAGGGGCAGGCGACGCGCGGGGCGACCATTTATGTGACCCTGGAACCGTGTTGCACCCATGGCCGCACCCCGCCCTGCACGGAGGCGATTATCGCGGCGGGTTTGCAGCGGGTGGTGGTGGGGGCCACGGACCCCAATCCAGAACATGCGGGGCGTGGTTTTGCAATTTTGCAGGCGGCCGGGATCACGGTGGAGCAGGGTGTCCTGGCCGAGGAATGCGCGAAGTTAAATGAGGTTTTCAATCACTGGATTGTCCGGCGCACGCCCTGGGTGACGGTCAAGGCGGCCATGACGCTGGATGGAAAAATCGCCACGGCCAGCGGGGAGTCGAAATGGATTACCGGTGACCAGGCCCGGGCGTATGGCATGAAATTGCGGCGGGGCAGTGACGCAATTTTGGTGGGCATCAACACGGTGCTGGCGGATGATCCGTCCTTGACCGTGCGGGCGGGCAAGGCGGCGCTCCCGGGGCGGGGGTTGCGCCGGATTATTTTGGATGCCCGGGCGCGCACGCCCCTGGCCGCCCGGGTGGTGACAGATGAATTCGCCGGGCTGACCACGATTGTGGTCGGCCAGTCCGCTCCGAAAAAGAACGTTGCCGCATTGGCGCGCCGGGTAAATGTGATCATGGCTCCGTTCGCGAAGTCCTCAGCACCCGCCACGCGTCCCTCGGCACTGGACCTGCGCTGGCTGCTCGAGCAAATCGGCAGAGAGGGCGTCACCAGTCTGCTGGTGGAAGGCGGCGGCGAGGTGAACGCGTCGTTTTTGCTGGGCGGACTGGCCCAGCGGGTGGCGTTCTTTTATGCGCCCAAAATTCTCGGTGGCCGTGACTCGCGCAAGGCCGTGGCCGGGGAGGGGGCGCGGAGCCTGGACGAAGTGGTGGGGCTGACGGATCTGCGTTGGCAAAAGATCGGGGAGGATTTGTTGTTGACCGCCCGGGTCGGCTGACCGCAGGCTAAGGTTTTATGTTCACCGGCATTGTGCAGGAAGCGGGCGTCATCGAGCGCATCAAGCCCACGGAACGGTCCATTGAATTGACCGTCAGCGCGGGGGCGTCGGCGCGCGGGCTGAAGCTGGGCGACAGCTTTGCCGTGAATGGCTGCTGCCTGACGGCCGTCCACCTCGGAACGCGCGGCAAAAAGAAACTGGTGCGGTTTGACTTGCTGCGGGAAACCTGGTCGCGCACGAATTTGCAATATGCGTCCGTGGGGGCGCTGGTGAATCTGGAGCGGCCGCTCCGCGCCGATGGCGAGTTTGGCGGCCATTTTGTCACCGGTCACATCGACGGCTGTGGCACGATCACGCGCTGGGAAAAATCCGGGGCCGACCACCTGCTGGATATCACCGCCCCGGCGGACGTGATGCGGTATTTGATTTTTAAAGGCTCGGTGGCGGTTGATGGCATCAGTCTGACGGTGGCGGCCGTGCAAAAGAAAAGTTTTCGCCTCTGGATCATTCCCCACACCTTTGAAGTCACCGCCCTCCGCGAGCGGAAAGTGGGCGATGCGGTGAATCTCGAGGCCGACATGCTTGGCAAATACGTGGAGAAATTCCTGGCCGGGCGCGCGGGCCGGAAATAGCTTGCCAATCAGGCTTTGTCTGGCAAAGTGAAGGCATGGAAGCTCAAGCGGCAGCGGCGCAGTTGCATACGATTCGGACACTGATGGAGCGCTCCGCCATTTACCGGCGCGCCCTGGCCCCGGTGATGATCTATTGCGGTGGACTGGGCCTGCTGGCGGGTGTGGTGGGCGACTGGCTGCCCCTGCATGAGTCCCGCCGTTTTGTGGTTTATTGGGCGGGCATGGCGGTGCTGGCGCTGGTGGGCACCGCCCTGCTCATTCGCCGGCAGGCAGGGAAAGCGGCCGAACCCTTTTGGTCGCCGCCTCTCCGGCGGGTCACCCAGGCGCTGCTGCCCGGTTTGGTGGTGGGTGCCTTTGCCGGCGGCGTGGTGGCGTGGCTGAATCCGTATTGGTACGAATGCCGCTTCCTGGTGCCGGTGTGGTGCACGCTGTTCGGACTGGCCCTGCATGCGGCCGGCTTTTTCATGCCGGCGGGACTCCGGCGGTTTGGCTGGTTATTTATCCTGGTGGGCTTGTTGCTGTTCGCCGTTTCCGTGGCCGGGGAACTGGTCAACCTGGCCCTGATCCAGCCGCACTGGCTCATGGGGGCCACTTTTGGCGGGCTGCATCTGGCCTATGGCATTTATTTGTATTTCACCGAACCGGGCGGGAAGGCAGCGTGAATCCGGAACTGTCCCTCCAGCTTGACCGGGTCATTCATGAGAAGGGCCGCCTGGCCATCATGAGCATGCTTGCCGCGTCGCCGGAACTCTCGTTCACCGAACTGCGCAATGCCCTGAACATGACGGACGGCAATCTCACCACCCACATCCGCACGCTGCAGGAGGAGGGATTTGTGGCCGTGAGCAAGTCCTACGCGAACCACCGGCCGCTGACCACCTGTTCGCTCACCGCGACTGGCCGCCAGGCCTTTGCGAGCTACATCAACTTGCTGGAACAAATCGTCCGCCAGCACAAACCGGCTTAATTTTTTGAACAACCGCGCGGTCGCGCGGTCTTTAACTTTGTAGTACAAAGTAAAAATATGAAAATCATACAGGCAGAATATATGGGCATGTGTTTCGGGGTGCGCGATGCCATTGCCCTGGCCACCCGCACGGCGCAGCAGGAACCCCTGACGGTTCTCGGGGACCTGGTGCACAATGAAACGGTGCTGGCCGAACTGCGCCGCCAGGGCGTGCGTTTCGCGCGG
The DNA here is from genome assembly GCA_903936645.1 of uncultured Verrucomicrobia subdivision 3 bacterium. GTDB lineage: Bacteria > Verrucomicrobiota > Verrucomicrobiia > Limisphaerales > UBA11358 > UBA11358. Next base: position 4,628 of record CAIZWI010000148.1, on the reverse strand, counting down.
GAAGCCGGCGAGGTGACGACCCCCACGGTGATGATCACCGCCCACGGCGCCTCGGAACGGGCCATGGCGCAGGCGCGGGGGGAGGGGCTGAACGTGCTCCAGGCCACCTGTCCCCTGGTGCATTTTGCCCATCGCGCCCTGGCGCAACTGGTGGCGGCGGGCTTTCATCCGGTCGTCATTGGCCAGCGGGACCATGTGGAGGTCCGGGGCCTGACCGGGGATTTGGCGGCCTTTGACGTGGTGCTCACGCCGGAGGATGTGGCGCGGCTGCCCGGGCATCCCCGCTATGGGGTGGTGGCCCAGACCACCCAGCCGGTGGCGAAAGTGGCCCATTTGGTGGGCCTGCTGCGCCAGCGGTTTCCGCAAGCGCAAGTGCACTATCGCGATACTATTTGCCAGCCCACCAAACAGCGCCAGCAAGCCGCGCACGATCTGGCCCGGCAGGCGGACGTGGTGATCGTGATGGGCGGGGCGCACAGCAATAATACCCGCGAGCTCGTGGCCACCTGCCGCCAGCATTGCGAGCGGGTTCATCATGTGCAAACGGCGGCGGATATGCGCCCGGAATGGTTCCACGCGGAGGACACCGTGGGAATCACAGCGGGCACTTCCACCCCGGACGCGACGATCGCGGCGGTGGCCGACTGGCTGGCGAGGGAAGCGGCAAAATTCAATTTTCAAACTTCTGAAACATGTCAGCCCGCCCCCCTTCCGGCGGGTTGAGCCGGTGATTTAAGTGGGCCCCTGGCGCGGCGGGGCCGTGACGCCCAGCCGTATCGATTTGCATTGGCGGGGCCATTCAGGAATTCTGGCGGGGCATGACGATACCTGATCCCTTTTTCAAAGGCTGGGCCAAACCCGGACCGGTCCCGCCCGGTGCTGTAACCGGGGAACCGGCCGTGGAGCCGGGGGAAACGCTGGATGCCATCAGCGGACATTTTCGCCTGTTTCAACTGGCCAATGGCCATCGTTTTTCCACGGATGATGTGCTTGCCGCGTGGTATGGCACCAGTTGGTGTCCCACCGCGCAGCGGGTGCTCGATTTGGGCAGCGGCCTGGGAACGGTGGGCATGATTGCGGCGTGGCGTTTGCCGGGCGCGCGGTTCGTCACCGTGGAGGCGCAGGCGGAGAGTGTGCGGCTGGCCCGCAAATCCGCGGCGTGGAATGGCCTGGGGGAGCGTTACGAGATTCGCACCGGGGATTTTCGCGATCCCGGGGTGCTGGGCGCGGCGGAGACCTTCGATTTGGTGCTGGGCAGTCCGCCGTATTTTCCGCCCGGCAGTGGCGTGGCGAGCGAGCATCCGCAAAAGCTGGCCTGCCGGTTTGAACTGCGCGGCACGGTGGCGGATTATTGCACGACGGCGGCGCGCCAACTGGCGGCGGGCGGGGTGTTTGCCTGTGTGTTTCCGGTGGACCCGCCGGAACAGGCGGCGCGGGTGCAGGCGGGGGCCCGGGCGGCGGGGCTGGCCATTGTGCGCTGGCGGCCGGTGGTTTTGCGCGAGGGCAACCGGCCCCTGCTGGGCTTGTTTTTGATGCAGCGGGCCGCGGATTTGCCGGAGGCCATGCGCCACCTGGCGTGGGCGGAGCCGCCGTTGATGATTCGCCAGACGGATGGCAGGGTGCATCCGGAATATGCCGCGGTGAAACTGGCGTTTGGATTTCCGCCGTGAGGATTCACGGATAAACCAGGCGGTAAAAAATGCTGCCACGGGTTCCGGCAAGCGGACCCGTCCAGTAATTGGTCGTGGCGGAGCCGGGCACCGTGAACCAATTGGTGCCCAGCCCGATTCCGGGCGGGTTGGTCTGGACCTGCAATTGCCAGCCGGTGTGATCGGCCGGCCAGCTTAATTGAAGCTGCCCCGCTTGGGCTTGAAACCCCAGCGGGGGCGGATTCCCCGCCACCGGCCGGGCCCGGACGGCCGGGGCCGGCAGGCTGGCCCCCGCCGCATTGGTGGCGGTGACCGTATAATAATACATTACGCCGTTAGCCAGGGCGGCGTTGGTGAGGGCGAGGCTGGTCACGTTGGCGCCGATGATTCGATAGGGGCCGCCGTTGGTCGTGGACTGGCCCACGTAATAGCCCGTTGCCCCCGGCGCGACGGTCCATTGCAAAATCACCTGCCGGTCCCCGGCGGTGGCGGTCAGTCCGGGCGGCGGAATGGGGGTGGGCAATTCCAGATTCAGGTAATCATACATCACGTAGCTGGAGGTGTCCGTGACCGCGCGGCGTTGCACCAGGGTAATGGTGTTGGTGCCGGCCACCAGTTTGCTGACGGGGATGGCGGTGTGGTCAACGCCGTATTTGTCGTGAATCCCCTGGCGGATCAAGGTGTTGGCGCCGGCGGGAACACTGGGATAGAAATCGCGCCAGACCGTGCCGGTCATGCGGGGATCGTTGACGAAGACTTGCATGGCGGCATAGGCTGCGCCCGCCCAGGCCAGATTGAGCGTGGCATTGCCACTCAAGGGCACCCGGGGCAGGTTGAACTGGATGTTCCAGACCATGTTGCTGGCCACGCCATTCACAAAATAAGCCCCCTGCGCGTAGTTCCAGTCGTTGGTCCAGTTACTGGTGCCAACGGTATAGGTGAGCGGGTTGGCAAATTCGCCCGCAAAATTCAACCACAGCCCGGGCACCGCGTAATCGTCGCCATGGCGAAACTCGGCGGCCGTGCGGTCGGGATAACCCATTTCCCAAGCCACGCTGGAACCGGCATGGGGCACGTTCCAGGTGAGGGTGCCCAGATTGGTGACCGTACCGGCGGCAAAGGTGTAGGGTCCGCTCTGGAACTGGCCCACCGAGCCGTTGGTCCCGGCAGCGTAGGCGTATAATTCATAGGTGGCGGCCCCGCCATACGGGGAAAAAGTGGTGACGGGTGGCAGGGTGAACGTGCCATCCGCCGCGGCCTGGGTCCAGAATTGGTAGCCATCGGATTGCAACTGCCAGTCGTTGGGATCATTTTCCAGGCCGGCATCCGGGGCCGCCAGACCGATCCAGGCCCCGGCGGCACTCGCTTGTGGCCGCAACGGATCGTTGATCACCAGGCGGCCGGAGATGCTGGCCCGCTGGGAGCGCGGTTGGTAAAGGCTGTTGGTCAGCCAGGCATAAGGCCAGGCGGCTTGCTCGGCCACGGCCTGGTTTTGGGAATCCTGCCAGCCGGCGGCGCCATTGGTCTGGCTGTTCAGGTAAAACAGCCACGGCCCGTAAATTTTATTAAAACTGGCGTTGCTGCTGACCGTCAGCCCGGTGTTCCCATAATGCGCGATCAGCGGCTCGAAGGTGACGATCCCCCCGATGCCGCCCGAATATTCGCAGGCCGTCGGGCCGTTGTTCTGATATTCATGCCCCCCGGCGATGATCCACAGCCCCAGGCGGTTGACATCGCTGGCCATGCCGAAGGTGCTGAGTTTGGGATAATCAAAGGTGAAGGAGTATTTGCCATTGGTGCTCCCGGCGAAGGCCCCGGTGGTATATTGCACGACTTCTTTGGGGAGGTTGATGTTCGTAACGCCGGTGGTGTGGTAGTTGTCGTAGAAATTGGGCTGGAGCCCATTGCGCTTTTGCCGCACGCCATTGCGCACCAAACCATATTTCACGCCGTCGTCCACGTAGGAATTTTCGCAGAGGAAATTCGTGTTGTCATGGGCCGTGGGCCAGAGGCATTGAATGAAGCTGATGTTGAGATTGGTGGCATAGCTCACGTAGCTGGCCGGGTGCCGGACGATCAGGTAGGCGTAGAGCCCGGTGTTGCCTTTGCCGAGCATGTAATGCAACTCAACATCGGCGATCACCTGGTCGCTGGCCGGATTGTAAGTGCGCACGTAGCCCAGGTCCACAGTGGAACTGTTGGTGGTGGTGCCCTGATAGACACAGTCGCCGTTGCCGTCGGGGTACCAGTAATAATAGATGGCGGTGTGATTGCCGAAATTCACCCCGGACTGGCTGACCACTTCCGTGCCGTTGGTCTTGGGTGTGCCGGTGGACCCCGGTTTGAGATATTTCAGGGAATCCACCCCGCCGCTGGGCGAAACCAGGACGTGCAGGATGCCGTTATCCAGATAACGATCGGTCTGGCTGCCAAACAGCTCGGTCCCCGTGGTCACGGAATTGGTGACCAGAGCTGTGAACCCGCCGGGATTGTTGCCATAAAGGGAAAGGGTGTTGATCGCGGCCAGGAAGGCGGCGAGGAAGCATATGTCAGCCTGGCGGAAACGGGTGCCCCCAGAAATGAATTTAAACCAATGCATTGAGCAAGCCCAAGTAATGATCCATGAATTTGTGCATCAACATACCGCCGGAGGTATTAAACGGCAAGCCAGGTAGCGTGGATTTGGGCAGGCGGGGCGGCCGGCCGAGCGGGGCGTCACGCCGATGTTTTCAGCGGGGAAAATGGGTGGCCAGCAGTTCCCCGGCGGTTTGCACTCCATGGATGATTCCGGGGGTGAATTCACCCAGGCGAAAGTAACCGCCCATGGTGCCCGCCAGTTGCCGCCAGAACGGGTCGCCGCATTGGGCATGCACGGCGGTGTCACCAATGACCGCAAACTGGCGGGCGCGGGGGGCGACGAAAATGAGGACGGCGTTGCGCCCGGGGTTCTGGTGAAGACTTAGGCGCCGAAAATCTCGT
>CAIZWI010000147.1 GCA_903936645.1 uncultured Verrucomicrobia subdivision 3 bacterium | reverse complement strand
GTCAAATAGCAGCTCGCGTGCCATCCCTCCAGACGGCATAAGCCCCGGGTTTTCCCCGAAAATGGGTCCAAATCGCCACCGAGGCTTAATGTTTAAAATGCAATAGCAACGCAAATGCATTGCAATATGTAATTGCAAGCCGGTTAAATCCCCTGGGCTGAGCCCTGCGCCGGGCCTTGTGTGTCCGGCGAATCCCCGGCACCTTTCCCCGGCCAGCCTGATCAAACTGGGCCGATGTTTTCAAACCTTTGCCCCACAAACGTGCTGGACGCGCCGGGCCCAACGGTTTACACCTTCCGCCAGGTTTAAACCATGAAACAACTCCTGTCCGCCCTGCTCGTTGCAGGCGTGCTGACCCTGGGCGCGCCGGGCGCGGTGGCGGCACCGAAACCCAACATTCTCCTGATCATTACCGATGACCTGGGCTGGGGCGATCTGGGCGTCCTGTTTCAAAACCAACGCGCCGCCCGCCACGACCGGAGCCTGCCCGCCGAACTCACCCCCAACCTCGACCGGCTCGCCGCCTCGGGCGTGCGCCTCATCGATCATTATTGCGCCGCCCCCGTCTGCGCGCCCTCCCGGGCCTCCCTCCTGCTCGGCCTGAGCCAGGGCCATGCGCACGTCCGCGACAACCAGTTTGACAAGGCGCTGGACGCCAATCACACCCTCGCCACCGTCCTGCGCCAGGCCGGCTACGCCACCGTGGCCGTCGGTAAATGGGGCCTGCCCGGCGGCCGCCAGACCGATGCCGAAGACACCGTTGCCACGGCCCCTCCCGGCCCGCCTGACTGGCCCGCCGCCCCCAACCGGCGCGGGTTTACCGACTACTTCGGCTACCTGCTCCATGCCGATGGCCACGAACATTATCCCAAGGAAGCACCCTACACCGCCCACCAGAAATCCAAGACTGTGTGGGCGGGCACCACCAATCTCACCCCGGCGCTGGACCAATGTTACACCGCCGATTTATGGACCGCCTGGGCCAAGCAATGGATTGTCCAGCATACTAAAACCCAGCCCGGGCAGCCGTTTTTCATGTATCTGGCCTATGACACCCCGCACGCCGTCCAGGAACTGCCCACCCAGGCCTATCCTGCCGGCGGCGGACTGTCCGGTGGCCTCCAATGGCTCGGCACCCCGGGACACATGATCACCACCGCCTCCGGCACCATCGATTCCTGGGTCCATCCCGATTACCGCGCCGCCACCTACGATGACGACCACAACCCCGCCACCCCCGAAGTGGCCTGGCCGGACGTGTATAAACGCTACGCCACCGCCGTGCGCCGCCTCGATGATGCCGTGGCCGATCTGCGGTCCTTGCTGGCTGACCTGCACCTGGACCAGGATACCCTCGTCATCTTCACCTCCGATAATGGCCCCAGCATTGAATCCTACCTGCCCCGGCAACCCTTGCGCGCCGATTTTTTTGCCAGCTTTGGCCCCTTTGACGGCATCAAGCGCGACTGCTGGGAAGGCGGCCTGCGCGTGCCCGCCCTCGCCGTCTGGCCGGGCCACCTGCCGGCCGGTCGCGTGGTGACCACCCCCAGCATTTCCTACGACTGGCTCCGCACCTTTGCCGCCGTGGCCGGCCTGCCCGCCCCGGCGGAAACCGACGGCATCTCGCTCCTGCCCGCCTTGACCGGGTCGGGCGGGGAGCCCGCTTCCCGCTACCTCTACGTGGAATATTTTGAGGGCGGCCGCACCCCCAATTACCCCCAATTCTCCCCCGGCCATCGCGGCCGCCAGCGCGGCCAGATGCAGGCCGTCCGCTCCGGCGATTACGTTGGCGTGCGTTACGATATCCAAACACCCGCCGACCCGTTTGAAATCTACCACGTCACCACCGACCCCCAGGAGTCCGTGAACCTCGCGGCCAGCCTGCCGGCCCTCCAGGAACAATTCCAAGCCCTCAGCCTCCAGGCCCGGCGGCCCAACCCCAGCGCGCCCCGGCCCTATGATCAGGAACTCGTGCCCGCCCTTCCGCCCGGCCCGTGGCTGCCAGGCGTGCGCTGGCTGGCCTACACCGGGGATTTTCCCTGGGTGCCCGACTTTGCCACCCTCACCCCCGTGGCCGCCGGCACCGCCACCCGCCCCGGTCTGGATTCGCTGCCGCCGGCTCCCGGCGCCGGCCTCTACTTCACCGGCGCGTTGCAAATCCCCACCGCCGGCGACTACACCTTTTACCTCGAAACCGATGGCGGCGCCGTGCTCCGCCTCCATGATGCCACCGTCATCAATGCCGACTTCGACCAGCCCGCCGACCCCGCCACCCGCCATGGCAGCATCCGCCTCCAAGCCGGCCTGCACCCCTTCCGCCTCTACTACGCCCGTGCCCAACCCCCGGGCCAACCCGGGCTAAAATGGTACTGGAGCGGCCCCGGCCTGCCCAAAGCCCTCATCCCCCCCACCGCCTTCCGCCAGCGCCCCTAACCCCCGGCCAGAAAAATGCCCGGCTGCCCCCGCCCGCCCCACGCCTTGCCAATCTTTACGGACTGCGAAATCCCGCCCCAATTTCCCCAATTGGGGGATTTCGGGTGTTTCCCGGTTCAATATCTTGGCTCTGTGCTCTCTGTGCTCTTTTGTGGCCACCCCCGACTTTCCCCAGCCACCGGAATCCTCCGCACCGATGGCCCCCCCCGATTCCCCGAAGCCGGAGGCTTCCCAGCCTGTAGCCGGTGGTTGCCTGTCCGCCGAAGCTCCGCGCGAAGGCGGAAGGAGCATCGCGACGACACCACCGGAAATCAACGCCCAAGAACCCCGCACCCCGGTAGGGGTGCCAGCCCCAAACCACCAAACCACCCGGCGAAATTGCACCCTTAACCACGCGGCCCCACCACCTGAATCCTCCGCACCGATGGCCCCCGATCCCCCCGAAGCCGGAGGCTTCCCAGCCAGTAGCCGGTGGTCAAGGAGCATCGCGACGACACCACCGGAAACCAACGCCATAAAAATCTCCGCACCCCGGTAGGGGTGCCAGCCCACCAACCTGCGGCCCGGCATAGCTGTATCCCTAAACCCTTCGTCCCAACCACTTGATCCTCTGCACTCGAATTTTGTTTCTTTTCCTGTGACTAATTGTTATTCGACTCCTATGATCTGCGTTACCTCAAAACGACACCGTCACGCATTACCACCTAAAATCACCACGGCGTGCGACACCCATCCCCCGAAGCCGGAGGCTTCCCAGCCAGTAGCCGGTGGTTACCTGTG
>CAIZWI010000146.1 GCA_903936645.1 uncultured Verrucomicrobia subdivision 3 bacterium | reverse complement strand
GCGGAGCCAATGTGGTCACGGACGGTATCCCGGCCACCAACTCCAGTGTAGTTTATCCATACGGACTCACTTTTGATCTGGCGGGCAACTTATTAATTGCGGACACCCTGGACAACCGGATCCGCAAAGTCAGCCTGAGTTCGCCCCAGTTTTACCTGCCGGGTATCACGGCGGCCAATGCCGGGAATTATTCGGTCATCGTCGCCACTCCCTATGGCAGTGTGACCAGCCTGGTGGCCACGGTGACGGTGCTCTCGCCGCCTTCGCTGAGCGTGCCGCCGGCAAGTCAGTCGGCTGGATTGGGCAGCAACGCGACCTTTACGGTGACCGCGACTGGCACTCCGCCATTTTCTTACCAATGGCAGGTGAATGGCGTATGGCAAACGCCCCAAGCCAGTCCCGCTTGGAACCTGACCAATGTGCAATGGGCGGATGCCGGCAGTTACCTGGTGGTGGTCACCAATAATTACGGCAGCATCACCAGTGCCGTGGCCACTCTGACGGTTGGGGTTCCCCCGGCCATCCTGGCCCAACCCACCAATCAATTTCTCCTGGCCGGTAGTAATGGCCGCTTGAGCATTGCGGTCGGCGGGACGGGACCGTTTAGCTATCAATGGCAGTGCAATGGCACCAATTTGCCGCCCATTATCACCACGGTGGCCGGCAACGGAAGTTTTGGTTATTCGGGAGACGGGGGGACCGCGACCAACGCACGGTTGAACAACCCTTATGGGGTGGCGGTAGATGCCGCGGGTAATCTTTTTATCGCGGACAATGCGAACTACCGGGTTCGCAAAGTGGACACCAATGGCGTCATAACGACCGTCGCGGGTAAAGGGAGTTATGGTTATACGGGCAATGGCGGTCCGGCCACCAATGCGACGTTGGGACCGGTCCAGGCGGTGGCGGTGGACCCGGCTGGCAACGTGTTCATTGCGGATTACGGAGAAGTACGCAAGCTGGCCACCAACGGGGTGATCACCGATGTGGCGGGTACGGGAGCCGGCGGTTTTTCGGCGGATGGGGGGGTGGCCAGCAGCACCGTTTTATTTGGGGCCACGAGCGTGGCGGTGGATGGCCAGGGCAATGTCTTTCTGGCGGATTATTACAGTTACCGGATCCGCAAGGTGGGCACTAACGGGATCATTCGCACGGTGGCGGGCTTCAACCCCTCCGGGGGCTCGGTGGCCGGTTTCAGTGGCGATGGTGGCGCGGCCACCAATGCCAACTTGAGCAGGCCCCAAGGCGTGGCCCTGGACGCCTTGGGGCAAATATTTATTGCCGATACGGATAACAACCGGGTCCGCAAGGTGGATACCAATGGTCTGATCAGCACGGTGTGGGGGGGCGGCACCAGTGTCACCAACGGCACGCTGGGGACCAATTTCGCCCTGAATTCTCCCACCGGTCTGGTTATGAACCGGTCCAACAAGGTTTTTCTAAGCGCCAATTCCCGGGTTTGGGAAATGAATCCGGCGGGGTTGGTGACCACCAGCGCGGGGAGTGGTTCAAGTTTTCCGGGTGATTACGGCCCGGCCACCAGTGCCCGGATCGGGGCCCGGGGGGTGGCCGTTGATGCCGCCGGCAACCTTTATATTGCCGACCAAACGGGGCATCGCATTAGCAAGGTGCATCTGGCTGGCGATCCGAGCTGGAATATTTTAACCAGTGGGCTCGCGAATGGGGGCAGTTATCAAGTGGTGGTCACCAGCCCTTTTGGCAGCATGGCGAGCATGCCGGCCATGGTGACGGTGGCGGTGCCTCCGAATTTTCAAGCGTGCAACCTTGCCAATGGCCTGCTCAACCTGAGCTGGAAAGCGGGGGCGAACTTGGTGTATCAATTACAAAGGTCAGACGATTTAACCACCACCAACTGGATAAATGTGGGCAGTCCCATCACGGCCACAAACACGTTGATGACCACGTTTGATCTGCCGGGGGCTGATGCCCAGCGCTACTACCGCATGGTGTTGTTGCCCTAAATGCTGGTTATTCAGGCGGTTTCCGCGAGCGCCCGGTTCATGCGTTCGATGGCTTCGTCGATTTCGGCGGTGTTTTTGAAGCCGATGACGATGGCGTCCAGTTCCGGGCGGGACAT
>CAIZWI010000145.1 GCA_903936645.1 uncultured Verrucomicrobia subdivision 3 bacterium | reverse complement strand
GAAAATGGCGAATCCATGCAATCCCTAGACTTCTAGATGCTTATTATCCCAAAACCCGTGAAAATGAACCTGCCGGAAGAATTTTGTCTCACACCCCCCTTCCCATGTACCGCCCCCTTTTCGGCCCTGCTGGGCAGCCATCCATTTCACATGCTATGATCCCATGATTGGGTGACTGCTTGCTCACGGGAAAAGCCGTGCCGCGCAAAAATCCTCCGCCGGGCCGTGGGCCAGTACCGGCCAAACCATCAATCCGGCCAGGCCCAGTGGGCCTTTGGTCTTTGGAAATAGCAAAAACTCCATCCCCTTGCTTAGGAAGCCAACCTCCGCACCGAGTGGCCCACCCCATGAAAGTCGTTTGCGACACGAAGACCTCATCGATTATTTGAACGGCCTTCCCTCAGCCACCCGCGAATGAAAATCAGCCGCGTATCCGCCTCATTCCGCATCCGCCTGACGAACGTTATCGATAAAAGCCTGTATCTTCGCCGGATCTTTCTTGCCGGGAGCGAGTTCGACCCCGCTCGAAACATCCACCGCAAAGGGCCGGACTTGGCGCACGGCGTCGCCCACATTCTCCGGGGTCAGTCCACCGGCCAGAAAGATGGGTTTGCCGAATTCAGTGGCTTGCACCGCCAGGTCCCAGTTGAACCGGTGCCCCGTGCCACCGCGAATCCCGGGCGTGTAGGCATCCAGCAAATAAGCATCCGTGGCATATTGGGGTATGCCCGCGAGCGAGGCGGCATCGCTGATGCGGAACGCCTTGATCGTCATCATCCCAAACTGGGTGCAGAAGTCCGGCGGTTCATCCCCGTGAAACTGGAGCAGGTTTAACCCGCAGGCCTGGATGGCCGCGAAAATAAAGGGTTCCTCCGCATTCACAAACAGACCCACCCGCAGGACATGCGGCGGCAGGTGCCGGGTGATGTCGGCCGCCGCCGGAATCGTAAGAAATCGCGGACTTTGGTCGTAAAAAACCAGCCCGAGCATGTCCGCACCCGCGGCGATCGCCGCCTGGGCGTCGGGCAGGTTGGTGATGCCGCAGATTTTGATTTTGGTGCTCATGGGGATGCCGGGGCGTTCAAAATTGAGCAACTAGCTTAATCCAATTTTACGGTTTGGCCAGTCGTTTGGGGTATGGATTTAAAATTTGCAATTTGCGATTTCAAATTGGGAGGGGCAGCGACTGCGGCCAGACAGCCAGGCCGGCCAGCGGTTGTTGGATGGGCTCAAGCCGGCCGCGATGCGAATCAATCAATTGCCCATCTAATGATGCCGTGATATGATGACGGCATGCGAACGATTGTGGAACTGCCGGAAGAACAGTTGGCCGCCTTGCGCGACCTCTGCGCCCGGGAAAAAACGTCCCGCGCGGAAATCATCCGCCGCGCGGTGGGCCAGTACCTGCAAAGCCATCAATCCGGCCAGGGCCAGCGGGCTTTTGGTCTTTGGCAAAAGAAAAAGCTCAATGCCCTGGAGTATGAAGCCAAACTGCGTGCGGAATGGCCAGTCCCATGAAAGTCGTTTTCGACACCAACATCCTCATCGATTATTTGAACGGCCTTCCCGCGGCCGCACGCGAATTGGAACAATACGAGGAGGTGACCATCAGCATGGTGACCTGGATGGAAGTTCTGGCGGGAGCAGAGGATGCGCAGGAAGAAGCCGTTACTCGGGATTTTCTGTCCCAATTTAAGATTCAGCCCCTGGATAAAAGCGTGGCAGAACGCGCGATTAAAATCCGGCGGCAGCACAAGCTGAAATTGCCAGACGCCATTATTTGGGCTACGGCGATGGAGCTGGGCCGGATGCTGGTGACCCGGAACACCAAGGATTTTCCGACAACGAACCCCGGAATTCGCGTCCCATGGGTGTGAGACAAATTTCTTCCTTCGCCCGAGCCTTGCCCCGGAGGGGCGCCGGAAATTAGCCGGGGGCACCTGTCCGCCATAGCTCTGTGCGCAGGCGGAAGCTTTGCGACGCCCCCGG
>CAIZWI010000144.1 GCA_903936645.1 uncultured Verrucomicrobia subdivision 3 bacterium | reverse complement strand
GTTGGCTGGCTGGTAATTGTCGGCGGAGCATTTACCACCAATACCGCATTGCTACTGAAACCAACCCCCAGGGCGTTGGTCGCCGCCAACTGGTAAATGCCGGCCTGGTCCAGTTGTGCATTCTGCAGCACCAATAAATTATTGGTGGCCCCCGCCAGGGGAACGCCGCGAAACAGCCATTGGTAATTTTGGGTGGGCATGCCATCCACAATAGCCGCCAAAACCACGATGCTTCCGGCCGGAACGACCTGGCTGGCCGGTTGGGTGAGAAACACTGGCGGGGTAAAACATTTGCCGTTCACTCCTGCCTGTTGGATGGCTTGGATCTCTTTTGCATCCAGGGCGCGGTTGTAAATGGCCAACTCATCCATTAAACCACCATAGGACCTGACACCGTTGATGGTTGGAACAGAACTCCGGCCAATATTCAGGGCATATTTTGTCTGGGGAATAAAGCTGCCGAGGTGTTGTGAGGCCACCACCAAGCCGTTTAAATAGAGGAATGCCTCGCCGCCTGGCTGGTCATAGGTCAGGGCCACATGCTGCCAATTATCCATGTCCAGCAATCCACTCGCCGACTCGATCAAGTGATCGTTCCCCAGGGTGTCTTTCAAATTGGCATGCAAACGGCCGTCTGCCCAGAATTGCAAACCATTCGTGGTGCTGGCATCCCATTCCACAATGGGACCACCCTGCCCGCTCACCTCCGCCAAACTGGGCTGAACCCAGCCCTCAATCGTAATGCCGGTGCCCGTGGCACCAATGTCCAGACTGGACGAGGCAGGGACGCTCAGGTAATTGGTACGACCATCAAAAGCAAACGCGTCCCCTACTTCCCCCGCGGAGTAAGCCACCGCGCCATGGGAGATGCCACTGTTGAGGCCAAGGGTGTCGATGGCATTGTCTTCCGCCGCCCACCATCCGGCGATGCCCGGGGGCACGGAGGCCCCACCCGTTGGAGGGATGATTGTGAGCTGGGCATTGGAACTCATCACCATGCCAAAGGCATTCGTCACCACCACCGCGTAAGCTCCAGCCTGACTTGGTTCCACACCGGTGAGACTGAGCAAATCATTCGTGGCCCCGGGCAGGATGGCACCTTGGTAAAACCACTGGTATGTCAGCGGCCCGGAACCGGTGGCATTCACGGAGAAAGCAACGTTGGCACCCACCGGAGTGGTTTGACTGGGGGCTTGCGTGACAAGCAGCGGTGGCGCAAAACACTTCCCGCCACCGCCCGCAAGGTAGATCGCCTGGATTTCGTTGGTGGTCAACGCCCGGTTGTAAATAGCCAGTTCATCCATTAATCCAACGTAGATCTCGCCCACTCCGGCGATCGTCGCGGTTCGCTGCCCAATATTCAATGCATAGGTGGTTTGCGGAACAAATGAACCCAAATTAAGCACGGCTACCAGGCTACCGTTCAGGCAAATGCAGGCATTGCCACTGTGCTGCTCATAGGTCAGGGCCACATGCTGCCACTGATTAGTATCCAGCAAGCCATTAACCGCCTGAATCGGATGGTGATTGCCATTTATATCCACGATATCGCCAGATAGCGTTCCATCCGCCCAAAATTGCAAGCCACTTGCGGTGGGGGAATCCCATTCCATAAGTGGGCCGCCCGGCCCCTGCACATTCAACGCCGAGGGTTTGATCCAGCACTCAATCGTGAAGCCGCTGCCATTCGCACCAATGTCCAAACTGGATGAGGCGGGGATGGCGATATCGCTGGTGCTGCCATCAAACACAAACGCCTGACCCGCCTCGCCGTTGGTGTATGTGATGCCCCCCATGGGCGTGCCATTATTCAGGCCCAAAAGGTCCACGGCATTGCCCTCCGCCGACCACCAGCTCACCAAACCTGCCGGGGTCGGAGCACACGAATCTGGGGATATGACCCGCACCACGGCGTTGGAACTTTTGACCGTGCCGAAGGCATTGGCGATACGCACCCGATAATTCCCGCTTTGATCAAGTCGCGCCTTGGACAAAGTCAGCCAGGCATTGGTGGCCCCGGGCAGATTTGTACCGTTAGCCGTCCATTGGTAGAACAACGGCGGCGAACCAGCAGCCATTACTTGCAAGGTCAGGGTGATTCCGGCCACAATAGTCTGGCTTTGGGGTTGGGAGATCACGAACGGCGGCGTGGGCTGCGCCGGCCCCACCAGGGCATCGATCAAACTTTGCCCGGCCGGCGTTCCCCAGCCGGTGCACAGGTCATAACCAGGCACGGCATAAAAAGCGGTGGGACTGTCCACACTGGTGTTGTTGCCATTGGTAATGTCATGAAACAGGCTTGGGTAATTTGTCGCCCCTCCCAAAGCATATATGGCCGGATTGATAAATCCCACCGAGGCCGACTGGTTGTTCACCCCCTGCTGGTTGACCAACGCGGTAAATCCCGCCCACAAGGGGGCGGCGCAACTCGTGCCGCCAAAAACGCCGTTTGTGCCGTTGCCGTAACAGACATAAACGTTGTCCGCCACCATGGCCACGTCGGGCAGGTTGCGTTGCAGAATGGACCCCTGATTTTGGCTCATATCCACCCCCTGCTGCCACGACGGGATGGGATACGCCCCACTAATCCCGCCCCCACTACCATTCGTCCCATCCGCGTGCCAGACCGTTTCGGCGGCCCAACGCCCATCTGGACCTGTAGTTAATGTCGTTCCACCCACTATGATGATGTTGGGATCATCACTGGGCGGAGTCACCGTATCCCCCCAGGCATCTTCGTCCCCAGAGGCGTTGAAAAACGACTGTCCCTGGGCAGCGAACTGCTGAAAGATTTGTTCGGTCGTAGGATCCACCGGGAAAGCCCAGGAGGAACTGAGTTGTTGCGCCGTGTCATCCGTGGCCATCCGGTTCAAAATATCATCGGGCACGGTCCCCTCATAGACGAGCACAGCCTGCAACCCTGGAGCCATGGCGAGCGCCATTTCGATGTCGAGGGAACATTCGTCATTGGCCGTGCCCGGACCACCATCGTAATTATCCACCAAAACCGCCGTCACCGGCACGGCGGGCAAACCTGCCAGGCTTTGGTAACGGGTAATGTCGCTCGAAAAAAAACCGGAGCTCAACTGCAACAGGCCCACTTGTTGCCCCAGACCGGTCAACACCGTGCCGGGCACATAAGCCCGGCGAAAATCATTACCCCAATAGGCGCCACCGGGAGCCGAACCCAGCCAGGGAATCGTCAGAGGCGCCGGGGTGCGCCGGGCCAGATTCATCGGCCGGGGCACCTGATAATTGTCCAAACCACTAATATGCAGGACCGGCACGGCTAAATCCAAAGCGGGCACGGTGTCCGGCGCAAAGAAATTTCGGCGGTCCCGCGGATGCGGATATTGCCGCAGGTTCACGTGGCACATGCGCTCAACATCACTCACCGAACCGGCCACATCCAGGAGCATGCGATTGGGATGGGTGTCCGTAACCATCAAACCGTGGGCCTCGGCAAAACGCATCAAGCTCTGATAATCGGCCGGGGTTGGACCAAAGCGGTCGGCAAAGGCTTGCGCGGTAAGAAAATGATGATAATTCGGGCTCCCCGGCCGGTAAATTTGGGCCAATAAATTGCTCAGGCCCGGCCGGTCGCGCAAAGGCAGCCCAATGGCCAGGGCCAGCCGGTTGGTTCCCGGCAGTTGTCCCACCGACCGCAACGCCCGCACGGCCACGGGCAGGTTGCCCGGCAGCGACTGCCCTAGTGCCAGCGCCGTTGCGGGCATGAGCAGCAGCCACCCCGCCGCCCACAGCGCGAGCATTCGGCCGGCGGCGAGCAGCAAATTCATCGGGGAAGCCGCTGCGTTCATTTCAATAGCCAAGTCTTAACACCATGTCTGCCAGTCGGTTGTTTAACCAAAAAAACAGGCAACAATCGTCAGTGGCGGCCGTCCGCCGCCTGACCCTTGAACTCACCCCAAATCATCCGGCGAAAGGATACCACAAGCTTGGGGGAAATTCCTTATCCGGCGTGAGTTTGGTTGTTTTGCGCCTCATTTTTTATCATTTCACCAGTTATGCAAGGGATTTTCGTCATCCCCAGCTTTCTAAGTTTGCCCCCGCCGCCCCCACCGGGTAATAATGGAGCTTACATTATGGTGAATGATGCCGTGGCGGCCAAAAAATGAGACCCCGGAGTAAACTTCTCGCCGTGCTCCCCGAGCACCGGCCAATGCGCATCGTCCTGCGGACGGTGCCGCTCATGGCTGCCCCCGCCCAAAGGGGTGGTAATGGGGTTGGAACCTGGGAACGGTTGCGCCCCGCATGAAAAAGATGTGGCGCAGCGGCTTGATTTTTACAGCCGCCAATTTTCTCGTGGGCATTGGCAATTTTGCCTTTCAAACCATCATTGGCAACCACATCACCAGCGTGGGCCAGTATGGTTTGGTGAACAGCACCCTGGTCTTCATCAACCTGCTCGGCCTCCCCGTGGCCATCGCCACCCAGGCGGTCACCCATTACGTCGCCCGGTTTAATTTCACCGGCGATGACCGCCGTTTGCAAGGCTTGCTCGCCGGCTGTCATAAATTCCTGCTCCGCCTCACCATTCTCGGTTCCTTGCTGGCCGTGCTGCTGGTCAAGCCCCTCGGCGATTTCTTCCATTTTCCCACCCGCCTGGTGGTGATCGCCCTGGTCTGTGTGCTCGCCGGGCTCTGGGGCGGCTTTGCCACCGCCCTGTGCCAGGGCATGGCCTGGTTTAAACGCCTGGCGTTAATCAGTATTTTAACCGTCCTCCTGCGCCTCGCCTGGGGCGGCCTCGTGGTCTGGAAATTCCCCACCGCCGATTGGGCCGTCATGGCCACCGGGGTCTCCACCCTGTCCTTTGCCATTTTGCTGTTTTGGAAAAAGGATTTGTCCTGGTCCAGCCAGGGGGCGGTCTCCCCTTGGGACCGTGAATTCATCCGCTTCTTCATCGTGGCCGCCGCCTGCACCGGGGGCACCATCTGTATCACTCAGGGCGATTTGCTGGTGGCCAACAAATACTTTTTGGTGAAAAGCGACATGGATGCCTACAGCGCCGCCGGAGTCCTCGCCCGCGCCCTGACCATGACCGTGGGCCCCCTCCTGACCATTTTATTCACCCATCGCTCCTCCGCCCATGCCCACAGCAAGGATGACCTGGCCGAACAATTTAAAATGCTGGGCCTTTACAGCCTTGGCCTGGCGGCGGGAGCCATCGGACTGCTCCTCCTGCGGACTTACCTGCTGGAATTGCTGCATAAATACTCGCCCGAAGCGGCCGCCATGGTCGGTCCGCTTGCCTGGACGATGGTATTTGTCGGCCTGATGCAAGCGCTCGGCATGTGGGCGCTGGCCAGTCGCTGGCTTAAAATCTCCCTGCTCTACGGCGGCCTGGGCCTCGCTTACTGGCTGACCCTGTTGTTCTTTGGCACCAATCCCGCCGCGATGCTCCGCATCATGCCCATCGCCGCGGGCGTGGCTTTTGCCATTTTATTTGCCGGCTGGCTCATGGCCATGCGCAAAGGCAGCCACACCCCCAGTTCACCGGCCCAAGCCTGATGTTTACTAGTTGAGCATTGGATTTGGTGGTTTGATTTTTGGAATTTCGACAGCGATTGTTATCTGCTGCTTTCCAGCGGACTTTGGACTTTCCGATGCCGCCGCCTTCCCGTTACACTCCCACCATGCCGTCGAATCCGGACAACCATGAGTGGCCGCGCTTGAGTTTCATCATGCCCACGCTGAATGCGGGGGCGTTGTTGGACAATATTCTGGCCTCCATTCTCCGGCAAACCTATCCGCGTGACCGCTACGAAATCCTGCTCGCGGACGCCCATTCCACCGATGACACCCGGAAAATCGCCCAAAAGTACGGGGCCATCGTGCTGGATGACAACGGCCGGAACATGGAGGAAGGCAAACGCCTCGCCCTCCGCCAGGCCACCGGCGAATTCATCATCTTTGTGGATGCGGACAACGAAATCACCCATCCGGATTACATCGAGCTGGCGGTGAAAGCGCTGGCGGCCAATCCGCAGGCCTTGGGGGTGGAGAGCTACTATTTGCCGTCCGCCAAGATGAGTTCCTTCTGCGCCTACCTCACCCACCGCCTGCACATCAGCGACCCGCTGTGCTGGCTGATGAGTTCCAATCCCCGGTTGCAATCGCGGCAGGGGGAGGTCGAGCACTGGGCGCTGCCGCCCGGGACCTATTCCTATCCGCTCGGGGCGAATGGCTTTGTTTACCGCCGCGCCGACTTGGAATCTGTGGCGGCCAATGAGAAATTTCAAGACACCCACGTGGCCATGTTCCTGCTGAAGAATGGCAAAAAGGAATGGCTGCGGATCACCGGCCGGGGCGTGCATCATTATTATGTGCAAACCCTGCCCGGCTTTGTGAAGAAACGGCGGCGCGCCATTGTCCATTTCCTTCGCGTGCAGGAGGAAATGCCGGTCAATTGGATGAAAGAAAAACCGCCCCTGCCGCTCTGGCTCGCCGGGGTTTATTGCGTCACCTTTGTGGGCCCCATCTGGCATACCCTGCGGGGCCTGCTGCGGGATGGCGACCGGCGCTGGCTCTGGCATGTGCCCGCCTGCCTGGGCAGCGTGCTCGGCAGCGCCTGGGGGGTGCTCACCTACCGCCAGCATCGCCGCAATGGGACTGACAAGGGCACCGGCAGCGGCAATTTGATCGCGATTTTGCAACCCAAACAGGAATTACTCAAAACCGATGGCCAGTAACCTCGAACGCTTCGGCCGCCTTACCGGCCAGCCCCGCGTCAGCATTGTCGTGCTCAATTATAATGGGTCCGGCTGGCTGCCCAAATGTTTCACCACGATCAAAAACCAGACGATTGCGGACCAGATCGAAACCATCCTCGTGGATAATTGCTCCACGGACGATTCGCTCGCCGTGACCCGCCAGTTGCTGGCGGATTTTCCCATGGCGTGCATCGTGAAAAACTCCTCGAATCTGGGCTTTTGCGAAGGGAACAACACGGGCGCGCGCGTGGCGCAAGGGCGCTTTCTCCTGTTCTTAAACAATGACACCTGGCTGGAGCCGGACTGCATCGAGATTTTGCTGAACGAGACCGAAAAGGCCGGGGCCGTTGCCTCCACCCCATATGTGCTGAATTATCCGGACAATTCCTTTCAGGATTTTGGCTTCTACGGTTTCGACCTGTTCGGGCTGCCCAGTTCCTCCATGCCGGCCACGGCCACCCGGGAGATTTTCATTCCGGGCGGTTGTTCCTATCTGATCCGGCGGGACGTGTTCAACGCGGTTGGCGAGTTTGACGCGGAATTCTTCATCTATTCCGATGATTCCGATTTGTCCTGGCGCGTGTGGATTGCCGGCCACCGCATTGTGGGGGTTTTTCCCGCCAAAGTGCACCACCGGGGCGCGGCGGGGGTGAACCCCTCCGGCGGCATCCAGACGGTCGAATTTCGCACCACCGACCGCAAACGCTTTCTCACCAATCGCAACAGCCTGTTCACGCTGCTGTACAACTGCCAGCACCTCCTCTTGCTGACGCTCATTCCGCTGGTCTTTTTGCTGCTGGCCGAATCCCTGGTGGGCAGCGTGCTGCTCAAGCGCTGGTCGTTTGTGCGCGCCAGTTTTTGGGAGCCCCTGAAAGATTGCTGGCGGCGGCGCGACCTGATTGCCGCCCGGCGCCAGCGTGTGGCGGCCTTCCGCCAGCGCTCCGACTTCTGGATGCTCCGGTTTTTCCGATTGCGCTTCAACCGCTGGGGTGAAATCGTGCGCATGTTCAAACTGGGCATGCCCCGCGTGGACGCCAAATAATTGCCGCGCGATGAACCCCGTCAGCCCCACCCACGAACTGGCCGTGTGTTACCGGATTTATCCGGGGCTCTCGGGCCAGCCGGGGTTTGGCCTGACTGACAAACTGACCATGGTGCGGCTGAATTTGCGCAGCTTCCAGGCCGCCCTGGGCCCGGTGCGGGCCAAATTGTGGGTCATCCTGGACCAGTGCCCGCCGACCTATCGGGAGCTGGTCACGAGCCTGTTTGGGGGACCGGACTTGGAACTCATCGAATTGAATCCCAAGGCGGGTAACGAGGGCACCTTTTTGCGGCAGTTGGAAATCCTTTGCGGCCAGACGGCGGCGGACCTGGTTTATTTTGCCGAGGACGACTATTTATACTGGCCCGACGGGCTGGCGGAAGCCGTCCGCTTCATGCAGCAGCATCCCGAGGTGGATTTTACCACACCGGCGGACCACGCGGATTTTGACACAAAATACATTCATCGCTTTACCGGCGAGGCATACCAGGAAGGGGCCCGCCACTGGCGGACCGTGGCTTCGACCTGCCTGACGTTCATGGCGCGCAAAGCCGCCTTGGTGGAAACGCGGGCGGTGTTTGCCAGTTATGCCCGCAAGAATTCCGACCTGGGCCTGTGGCTGGCCCTCACGCAACGGCGGGTCAATCCCTGGTGCGCCCTGCGCAGTGCGGCGGACGGCCCGTTTTTTCCGGCCTCGATCGCACTCGCCTGGCGGCATGCCTGGCGGCAGATTCTGTTTGGCCGGCGGCGGCTCCTGTGCGTTCCCCGCCCTGCCCTGGCGACCCATTTGGAATCCAAAGACATCGCGCCCCGGGTGGATTGGGCACGTTGCGTTCAACGTTACCTGGCGGTCAAATAATCTATGCATAGCCGTTTTAAAATGATTGTCCTGCTGCTTAAACAAGGCTTTGAGCCCGGACAAATTGTCACCCTGCTCGCGCTGCGCCAGGCCATGGACGGCTGCGCGGACGTCCTTGATGTGGGCTGCGGCAAGACCATGAACATGCGCCGTCTCGGGGTGAAACACTCCACCGGCTTCGATGGCTATGCCCCCTACCTGGACGAGGCCCGCCAAAACAACCTGCATGATGCGTATGTGCTCGGCAATGTGCAGGACCTGGAAAAGCACTTTAAACCCGGCCAGTTCGACACCGTCCTGGCCCTGGACGTGATTGAGCATCTGCCCAAGGAAGAAGGGCTCAAGATGATGCGCAGCATGGAGAAAATCGCCCGGCGCAAAGTGATCTTTTTCACCCCCAGTGGCTTCCTCCCGCAAACCAGCTACCATGACAACGCCCTGCAAGAGCATCTGTCCGGCTGGGAACCGGCGGAGATGGAAGGTTATGGCTACCAAGTCATGGGGGCGCTCGGTCCCAAATCCCTGCGGGGCGAACTGCATTCCCTCAAAGGCCGGCCGAAAATATTCTGGGGCCTTGTGAGCCTGTTGGGCCATTTTATCTGGACCCGGTGGTCCCCGAAGCACGCGGCGGCCATTCTGTGTGTGAAAACCAAGGCGTGAGGGCGGCCAAAAGTGAAAAGCATTAAATAACATTAAATAGTATAAAAATCAGGGGTTTTCGCAGATTTTGGGGCGGCCGGGCGGGGTATGGGGCGGCCGATGGATTCCCCCCATTTTTGCGATATTTTACGGGCGTTTTTGACGGAAATGGCCGATTTTTAGGATATTTAGTGGATTAGCGAGGCCGACCGGAGGAATGGCTAGGTGGCACCCCTTCAGGGTGCGGGGTTTAGGGGGCACAGGTTCCGGTGGTGTCGTCGCGGTGCTCCTCAACCACCGGCTACTGGCTGGGAAGCCTCCGGCTTCGGGGGACTGCGAAGGAGCAATGGTGGCACCCCTTCAGGGTGCAATGTTTAGGGGGGACGGGTTCCGGTGGTATCGTCGCGATGCTCCTCGACCACCGGCTACTGGCTGAGAAGCCTCCGGCTTCGGGGGGCAGGGTTTAGGGGGACGGGTTCCGGTGGTGTCGGCGCAGCCTTCCGCCTTCGCGGGAAGCTTCGGCGGACGGGCGACCACCGGCTAGATACAGGGGCAGC
>CAIZWI010000143.1 GCA_903936645.1 uncultured Verrucomicrobia subdivision 3 bacterium | reverse complement strand
TCATAGTCGTTTTAGTATTTAAGGTTGTTAAGGTTTCAATCTGCACGAATCTACTTAAGCAACCCCCGTGCCAAGTTTTAAACCCCGCGAAACATGAGCCTTTAACCTTGTTTTGGTCGGCCAGCACCAAAAAATGGCGAGCCTGCCAATTAAAAAATTGCTAACGCATTGCACCAGCAATTCTATTGCAATTTTTAACGACAAATTCTGAGAATTCCCTGCGGGTAAATGAAAAACGGCACCCGCAGTTGCGGGTGCCGTTCGATCCAAATTGGCATCTCACCGGCCAAACCAATAAAATTGAACTGAACGTTACGCATGGACAGCCAATATGCCCTACGCCCAAGTCCCTGCCCCAAATCCCTGGGCGAACGCCTGTATTATCACGGGCTGTTGGGGCCTGGCTTAAACCAGATCATTCACCAGGACGATCCGGTAACGGGCCTTGCCGGAACGCAGATGCTCGAGCGCCTCATTGGCGCGGGACATCGGGAAGGTTTCCGTCGTGGGAACAATGCCGTGCCGGGCGCTGAATTGGAGCATGGTATCCGTTGCGGCAGGACTGCCCAGCGGGGAGCCGGACAGTGACTTTTGTCCCAAAATCAAGGGAAAAGCCATCATCCCCATCGGCTCCGGCACCGCCCCAACCGTGTGCAGGCGGCCCTTGGGTTTCAACGCGCCCACGTAAGCATTCCAATCCAGGCCGGCGTTGGCCGTATTCAAGATAAAGTCAAAGCGGCCAGCGGCCCCGGCCAGTTCAGCCGGATTGCGTGAGTTCAAGGTGTGATGCGCCCCCAACCGCAGGGCCTCCTCACGCTTGGCATCGCTGGTGGTAAACGCCGTGACGTCACAACCCCAGGCCCGCAAAAATTTCAGCGCCATGTGCCCCAGGCCGCCGATGCCGATGACCGCCACACTGTCGGTGGGCTTGATGCCGCATTCCAGCAGCGGGTTAAAAACCGTAATGCCCCCGCACAGCAACGGCCCGGCTTTGCTGGCATCCAGGGTTTCTGGCAGTGGACTGACCCACGTCCAGTTCGCCCGGACCCGCGTGGCAAAGCCACCATGCCGGCCAACAATCGTGCCCTCCGCCGAGCCGCAGAGATTTTGATTGCCCGAAAGGCACTGATAACAGCTGCCGCAACTGTTCGAGTACCAGCCCAATCCCACGCGGTCGCCTATTTTCAAGCGCTTGGTGTGGCCCCCCAGTGCCACCACCCGGCCCACCACTTCATGGCCCGGCACAAAGGGATAAGTCGTCATCCCCCAGTCATTATCCAGCATGGAAAGATCGCTATGGCAAATGCCGCAACTCTCCACGGCGATTTCCACCTGCCCATCACCGAGCGGTCCCGGTTCATAGGTAAAAGGTTGCAACGGTTGTTTCGCCGCCAGGGCGGCGAGGGCATTAATAGCTGTGCTCATAATTATTGATTTTTTTAGTTAGTATAACTAATTTATAAAGCATTGAGTGGCAAACGCGCCCGGCGGCTGACGGTGGGAGTCCACCCAAGCCACCGGAATTGAATCCGGGTAACCATGGACGCCCCACTGCAGCTCGTTGGCCATGGTGACAGTGCGCATATGCCCGGAAGTATTGGCCGGTTCTGGGGTGGCCGTCAACGTCAGGTTTCGCGCCCCCCCGCCGTTGGTCAATGGCCATAAATAACCCAGCTTGCTTTTCTAGGTGATTTTTTGGTCATTATCCCTTATTTGAGCCCCGTCTGCCCATCCAACTACTGCCTGACAACACAAAAGCGGCCAATTTCATGCTTCTTTCGGCTATTTAATACTTTTGCGCAAAACCGGTGGCAACTTGGCTCCGTGCTTAAGACGAATGGGTTCCAGGGCTCCAATTGACAAAATCACCCCACCGCTCTATACTCATCATAAGAGTGGTTTTGGCCGGGTGACATCTCCGACCTTCCGCCCGAACCGGGTGACCGCCTGGCACGGCATCGGATTTCCGCGTGGATGCCAGCCTGGCGGCAAAATTATGCTTTGCCCGGCCACCCTTGCCTGCCAACGGGTCCGCGCTGGCCAGAAGCCGGCTCTTTGACATCCCAAAACGGCCACCTCGAAAATACGCCTCCATCCGCCCAAAGAGAATCCGGCTAAATCCGCGTACATCCGGCTTAAAATAAAAACTATCCCCCCCTCAAGCTCACTGGGAACTCCGGCGCATGCCTCTGAGTTCTTCCCCAAAAAAGCCGTGGCACTGCCAGCATGCTCCCCTGCCCCCGCCCCTGTCGGCCGGACTCTTTGGCCCGCCGCGGGGGTTTAAATCACCAACGAACGCACCTAATCGTAGCTTATCGTGCCTTTGCCAGGTTTTGGCATAGGACTTTGGACGTTAAATGTAGGAATCCCTCGCGGATTCCCGATAAGGAGATTAGCGCGATCACCGAGAAGGCGGGCCGGACGAGGTGCCGCTGATACCACGGCCGGTGACAAACCCAGCCCACCGCCAGGGAGGCGCTGATACTCCCAGCGAGTTGGCCGCACTGCCCCCCCGAGATTGAAGCCAATCAGGCCAACGAGAACGTTTTGCCGGGGCCGACCAGCATTGGCAAACGCGCTGGCAAAACCGCGACCGTGTATGGCCGGATCATTACTGTGCGGCTGCGCCCGGACTCGGCAACCATGGCCGCACCGAAATGCTGGAATCTGCCCCTATGGCAACCGGGCTTGGAATTAATGCCCCTGCTATTTGGCGCGCGGCAGATTGGTATCAGCGTTGTCACCGGCCTGCGGCAGCTTGGACTGCAGCTCGCCGTGCAGAATTAAGTCCTCCCCCTGCGATCCGGCCCCATTCCGCCCTCGTTGGAGGCGTTGGTCCAGTTGCAGGGGGCCGGCGGGGAACCCGCCATTATCCCCGAAGTGGCGGGGTCTTGATTCGGTGCGCCAGTACCAGCCGTGCCAACTCGTCCGGCCTGGGACCAAGGAGCGGCCACAGCGGCTTGTGGAAAGTATTTGAATTTATCTGCAAAACCATTACCAATACGAAATTACCTTGGATA
>CAIZWI010000142.1 GCA_903936645.1 uncultured Verrucomicrobia subdivision 3 bacterium | reverse complement strand
GTACAATAATCCGCCACCCGCCTCCGACCCCGACTCGGCATTCCTGGTCAGCGGTTACGCCTTCCGCGGCAACCAATAGGGAGGCAGCGGTATTTCTGGATTAGCGGACAGGAACCGTTTGGGTTTACATTTGCCATTGAGCAGGACACCCGGCTGGCATGGTCGTGTGCATCCCGGGATCAAAACGAAGCCATGAACAAGCCCTGGTTCCCCCGCCTTATTTTTCTGACGCACCTGCTGCAGGTTTCGCTTGCCGGAGCGACAACGAATTCAGCCGGCATGGCGGATACTTTGGATTTCACGAAACTGATACCGAAGACGATGCCACGCACGGCAATGTTTCAACAGCCGGGCTGGTTTTTGTGGGATCCCTGTATCATTCGGGGCGAGGACGGTGGTTTTTACTTATTCTACTCCAGGTGGCCGACGCAACTGGGCTACGATGCCTGGTGCACGCATGCGGAAATTGCGTGGGCCAAAGCCACCAATGCGGCCGGTCCATATGCTTTCCAAGGCGTTGCACTGGCCACGCGCGGGGCCGGTTTTTGGGATGGGCACGCCGTCTTCAACCCCTGTGTGGTCTCCTGGCATGGCCATTATTACCTCTATTACACCGGGAATTATGGCTCTTCGGATTGGTCGTCAAACCGGAGAATTCCGGCTGATGCTCCCGCCTGGTGGGTTCAGCGCAACCACCAGCGTATTGGCGTGGCCGTCGCCAATCGTCCAACTGGCCCCTGGCAGCGTCCGGACAAGCCACTGCTGGACATCGACCAAGGTTTTGGTTGCACGATTCTTAATGTGCCCAACATCGTTATCAAACCGGATGGAACATGGCGGATTTATTATAAAACTCTCACCGAGGGTCAGGGCTTTTTTGGCGGGGGGGTGTTCCATTTTGAGGCCGATGCGGACAATCCACTGGGGCCCTTTGTGCCTTACGCCCAGCCAATGATTGATAAAAACAAGCTTATGCCCCAGGTTGGCAAGCCTTTCCGATTTCACATTGATGATCACTTTGAATGGATTCAAGATGGTCGTTATTACGCCATCGTCAAAGATCATGACGCCCCGTTTTTGACGAAATTTGGCCGCAGCCTGCTACTTTTTGAATCCCCTGATGGACGCCAATGGCGGCCGTCCGCACATGTTTTGGTAAAGGACTTTTCGATCCATTGGGAGCACGGTCCGGTGGAACATTACAGCCGACTGGAGATGCCGAAACTGCTCCTGACGGCCGGCCATCCGCGAATTCTATCCCTGGCGGCATTGCCCGAAGGGGGTGACGAGTCATTTCTGGTACTGGTTCCTTTGCAACCATGACCATGACCTTCCTGGTTAAGTCCGCAATATTTCGAACTATTAAAGGCGGTCATTTGATCTGGCCATGAGCCGGGGTTGCAACGAGCGGTCGGTATATTTCGGTTAATGGGAGGATTTATTTGCGGGGCACGCCCCGCAGATTGAATTCACGGTAGACATTAAAGCCGAGTGGGCCGTCCCGGAACTCAAAGCGGATGGCCACCACGTTGGTGGCATGCAACGGCAGCTGGAGCTCGGTCAGGCCGCCGGCGGAGGTTTTGAAGCCGGTGGCCACTTTCACGAATTGTTGGGGCGCGCCAGCATGGGCGACCAGGAGGTCGTAGTGCTGGCTTGACCGGGCGTCGGCATGGTTCGCGAAGCTGCGCACTTCGGTAAGGTTGGCCGGCTGTTTCAGCCGAAATTCCAGCCAATCCCCCGAGCCGTAGCCGCGGAAGGTTTGGCCGTCGTCTTGGGTCTCACTGCCACCGGCGCCATTGCGGGTGGTGCCGTTGAAAACCGCGGCCGCATTCGAGCCACCACCGGGGTGGGTGGCATGGTCCGCAGCGCTGGCCAGCAGCTGATGCAACAAGTCGTCCGGCACAATGTCCTGGTCTTCGTCGGGGACGTGGGTGGCGACGGCCGGTTCGGCACTGGACACCACTGCGGTCGGTTTGAGTTTGCCGGTTATTTCAAAGTGGTGTTTACCGGCCCCGACCGGCCATTGGGCGGTGGCGGGCTGGCCATCGCAGGTGGTCTGCGCCTGCGCAAAGCGTTCCACCGGCAGGGTTACCTCGGCGGCAGTTCCTGCTGGCACAACCACATCCATGGCAAATTTATCAGGTTGCATTTGCCAGGCGACTTCCACATTTCCCTGAGGTGTGGGGACAGCGCCTTTGGCCCAAAGGAGCTGGCAGGGCTGTGGGCGGATGGCAACCACGCGGAAACCGGGGGTGGCCGGAGTAATCCCCAAAATTTTCGACGAGAGCTGCACCAACGGGGTGGAGCACCAGCCGTGGCTCAGGTCGCCATTGTGCCACATCTCGCGGAAAGACTGGGTTTCCGGCACGATTTGCCAGCGCTGTAGTTGGGCCATGGCATAGCGTTCAAACACGCCGGCATGGTCGATGGCGGGGAACACCCAGTGCATGAACCAGGGCTGGGTATTCAGTGGTTTGTTGGCGAGCACTTGCTCCACAATCGTTTTCTGCCGGTCCTGGGGTGCGAGGTCGTACAAGACCGCGAGGAGGTTGACATGCGGGCTGAACGTTTCGATGGCGGTATCGGCAGGCAGCCATTTGCCGGGTTTAACGGAGGTGCTAAACGGCTTGCCGTCGCGATACAGTCCTGGCCCAGGGTTCCATAGTTCCTGGTTGAACGCCCGCGCAGTTTCGGCGCGCAGGTGTTGGTATTGCTGGACGCGTGCGGCATCGCCGGACAGGGCGGCGACGCGGGTCGCCAAGTCCAGGCCGTGATAATACAAAGCGGTCAGATAACCCTGGCCGATCACGGCGGGGGGATGATGGCAATTGAAGCCGCCGATCTCCACCCAGTCCATGAACATATAATTGGGCGCTTCGGAGATAATGCCATGAGGGCCGCGCCAGGAGGTGTAGGTGGCGAGCAGTTCATGGACGTAGGGAGACAGTTCCTGCACCAGGGAGGCGTCGCCGGTATAGTCGTAGTAATCCAGCAACATTTGCAACCAGCCAAGAGAATAGCTCGTGTGGAAATTGTGGTAGTTCTCGTCCTTGAGCAGCCAGGCGAATTTCCGCAGGTCTTGCCGCGCCAGCCAGGGCTGGGCGAAGGTCTGGTAGTTCACCATGGATTCGATGAGATAATCGCCGGGGTCACTGATGGGCTCCTGGTGGTTGGGTGAGTCAAGGTGGTGCGTTTGCAGGCAAATCTGCACGGCCCAGCGGGAGACATCATAGAGGTGGTTCAACTGGTCATCGTTGCATTGAAAAGAACCGCGGTAGGCCACGGGTTGCGAAGTGAAAATCGCCCCGACATCGTCGATGGTGACCGGCTCCTTCACCCCTTTCAACGTGACGGTGAAGGCGGGCGCGACTTCGGTCAGGTGCGGGAATTCAAAATATTGCCCGCCGCCGCCAAGGATCATTTTGGCCTCGTTATTGGCTTTGACGGTTAATTCCGCGCCGCGGCCGCCAGACACCTGCACCGTGGGATAGGCGCTCAACACGCGATCAAATACCACGCGGAACGAGCAGTCATTGGTAATGACCCGGGCGGGCAAGCCTTCGATGCGCAGGACCGGATAGCGCGCTTCCATCAGAGGAGGAATCTCGCTCGCGACGAGTGGGGACCAGACATCCTGGACCGGCCGGCTTAACGACCAGCCGGCCTCCGCAAAGCCGGGCAAACGCCAGCCGGCGGGTTCCAGACCAGGGGCGTACACGGTGAGGCTGGGAAACTGCGGGGCAGGAGCGGAATGCCACGAGCTGTCGGAGGTCACCCGGAGCGGCTGGCCGTTCGCCGCCATGATTTCTGCTTCGAATAAAAAGCCGGGCTGACCCCGGGACACCGTCCAGCCGGTCCAATTTCGGAATACCTCCGCCGCGATGACATTGGTGCCCGCGCGCAAATAAGTTTGCAGGTCACGGAAGTCATAAAACCAGCGGTGGGTGTTGCCGCCGGCATAATCGCGGCCCATGTCCACCGGCCCGCGCGCGACCAGCTGTCCATTGATGAACAGACGATAGCGGGCATCGGCCGTCAGCCAGGCTTTGGCCGAACGCGGCTGGTCAGGCAACACGATTTCCTTGCGAAACATGGCGGCCGGGGCGTTGCTTTCACCGCCCAGCCAAATCCATTTGGCCTGCCACGGGCCCGGATGCTGGCATTCATTTAAAAACTGATAGGAAGGTGCTTGCACGCCATTGGAATTCACCAGCACCGGCATGCCGGGGTAGGTGATGGGTCCGTGAGCATCAGCTGCTGATCCCTGCCCGGCGGCAAGGAGGCACAACCCGGACAGGATGGGGGTGATTAGTTTTTGAAGCATCGATATTTTTAACTTCGCAAACACATCGCGCGCCGTCCAGCCGAAACCGGGCGAAATCTTGGTTTGCACCGCATAAGCTTTTTTGAAACCATGCTTTCATGAATCGGATGGGCATGGATCTCGGCGGAACCAAAATTGAAGGCATTGTGCTGGATGCGCAGGGCCAGGAACTCTTTCGCAAGCGCGTGGAAACGCAGCGGGAAAAAGGGTATCAGCACATTCTCAACCGCATTAAGAGCCTGCATGATGACCTGGCAGCCAGCACGGGTGGGGCGCCGCATACGCTGGGTATTGGCACGCCCGGGGTGGTGGCACCGCGGACGGGGTTGATGAAAAATTCCAACACGGTGTGCATGAATGGCCAGCCGGTGAAGGCAGATCTGGAAAAGTTGCTGGGGCGGCCGGTGGAAATGCAAAACGATGCGAATTGCTTTGCCATGGCGGAGGCATTGCTGGGGGCGGGGCGGGGGCATAAGCTGGTCTTTGGGGTGATCATGGGGACGGGTTGTGGCGGCGGGCTGGTTTATAAGGGCGAAGTCATCACCGGGCCGCAAGGCATTGCGGGGGAGTGGGGGCATATGTGCATCGATCCGGAGGGTCCCCTATGCTATTGCGGGCAAAAGGGTTGTGTGGAGACCTTTATCAGCGGTGGGGGATTGCAACGGCGCTATGAGGCCCAGTATGGCGTGCAAAAGAGCTTTTTTGAGATTGAACAGGATTATCGCCAGGGTGAACCGAAGGCGGTGGCACTCATCCAGGAGTTTTTCCGGCGCTTCGGCCGGGCGATGGCCAATTTGATTGATGTGTTGGATCCGGATGCCATTGTGCTGGGGGGCGGGGTTTCCAAGTTTGAGGATGTTTACACCCTGGGGGTGGCCGAAGTGGCTAAATATGTCTTTAACGACCGCTTGGAGACCCCGATTCTAAAACATCAAATTGGCGATTCGGCCGGGGTAATCGGCGCGGCGCTGGTGGGAATTTGAATCATCGTGAAATTTTTCACAAACTTTCCTTGCGCGGGAAGCCGAAGTTCAATAATTATATTCCCAATATTTTGCGTGGCGTTGGACAATATCTGATTAAGGTACCAGCAACGCGCGCGATCCCGTAATGTCAGCAATTTTTCCTAAGTGGACAAACAGTTTGCCCTTGGCACTAGGTGCCGTTGTGGCGGTTGTTGGTGGTGTGGTCACCGCCGGCGTTGCGCTATATGCCACCCCCAAGCACACGCGGGTGGGCTACGAGCCGGTTCAGCCGGTGCCCTTTTCCCATAAGATTCATGCCGGCCAGATGGGGTTGGATTGTCGCTATTGTCATAATGGCGTGGAGAAGTCCTGGTTCGCCAACCTGCCCGGTGCCTCCACCTGCATGAACTGTCATAATCAGGTGATGAAGGACGATCCCTTGCTGGCCGTGGTGCGGGATAGTGCCGCCACTGGCAAGCCGATCCCCTGGGTGCAGGTTCACAAGGTGCCGGATTATGTCTATTTTAACCACTCGGTGCATGTGACCCGCGGCGTTAGTTGCGTGGAATGCCATGGTCGTGTGGACCAGATGGAGGAAGTTTATCATGCCAAGTCGTTTAGCATGAGTTTTTGCCTGGATTGCCATCGTGATCCGGCCGCCCACATTCGTCCGACCGCCCAAGTCACCCATCTGGACTGGCAATGGAGTACGAACGCGGCGGTGGCGGCCGAAATGCAGGCCACGAACGGAACCAAATTTGTGCATGATTGGAAAGTGGAATCGCTCCAAAGCTGCTCGGCGTGTCACCGATGAAAAATAATTTGAACCAATCAGCCCCGAGTGTGACCGGTCGCCGTTACTGGCGGAGCTTGGATGAACTGGCCGATACGGCGGAGTTCAAGGAGTGGTTGCAACGCGAATTTCCCCAGGGAGCCAGTGAGCTGGAGGACGGGGTGTCCCGCCGTCATTTCGTGCGCATCATGTCGGCCTCGTTGATGCTGGCCGGGATTGGCGTGATGGGCGCGGGTTGCCGCCGTCCCGAGGAAAAGCTGGAGCCGTTTGGTCAGCAGCAGGAGAATTACACTTTCGGCGAGGCGCAGTATTTTGCGACGGCCATGCCCACGCGCAACGGTGCCATTCCCTTGCTGGCGAAGTCTTACGAAGGCCGGCCGGTGAAGCTGGAAGGCAATGCCGATTTTCCAGGTAGCAATGGTTCGACCGACCGTTATGCCCAAGCATCCATTCTGGACGTTTATGATCCCGACCGGACGAAGCGCTTTAAAAATGCGGGCAAAATCGTAGCCGCCGAAGATGCCCTGGCCGCGCTCAGCCAAATTTCTCAAGCTGCCACGAACACAGGCGGGCAGGGTTTGGCGTTCCTGACTGATCGCAGCACTTCGCCTTCGCGCCGGCGGTTGCAAGATCTGATTTCCCAGAAATTTCCGAATGCCAAATGGTTCGCCTATGAACCGGTGGATTCAGACATCCATCAGCGCGCGGCCACGCAGGCGTTTGGGCAGTCCGTTCGCCCGGTTTATCACTTTGAGAAAGCCAAAGTCATCGTTGCCTTGGGCAGCGATTTCTTGGGTTCGGAAGATGACACCCATAACCACATTCGTCGTTACGTGGCAGGGCGCAAGCCTGAGACCGGTTCGATGAGCCGGTTGTACGTGATCGAATCGCTGTTTACCCTGACCGGGGCAGGGGCGGATCATCGCTTGCGAGTGCCGGCGAGCCTGATCGGAGCCATTGCGGCGGCGATCAGCGCGGCGTTGGCTGGCTCCCCCATTTCCGCTCCGGCGGGCGTGGATAAAAAGTGGATTGAAGAATGTGCCAAGGATTTGGCCCAAAACCGGGGTAATGCATTGGTGGTGGCTGGCCAGGCACAGCCCTTGGAAGTACATTTGCTGGCCTTCGCCATCAACTCGGCACTGGCGGCAGTGGGTAGCACACTGGCGCTGCATCCGGTGACGACCCCCGTGGGTGGCAGCATTACGGAACTGGCCCAACTTTTGAATGCGGGATCGGTGTCGACCCTCGTGATTGTGGGGGGCAACCCGGTCTACAACGCCCCGGCGGATTTGAACTGGGCGACCACCCAGCGCAAGGCCAAAACGGTGGTGCGCTTGGGCTATTACGAGGACGAAACGTTTGCCCAAACCGACTGGCATATCCCCGCCGCTCATTATTTGGAATCGTGGAGTGACGCGACGACCAGTGATGGGATTTTGGTGCCGGTTCAGCCGCTCATTCAACCGCTGTTTGGCGGTTTGAGTGAGTTGGAATTTCTGGCGCGCATCGCGGGTGAGACCCAGACAAGCCCTTACGAAATCGTCAAAGCCACGTTTGGTGGTTCCGAGGAAGCTTGGAAGAAATTTTTGTTCAACGGTTACCAAACTGAAGCTGCCGCCGCAACGGTAACCGCCACCTTCGCCGGCACCCCGCCTGAAGTAAAAGCCAGCACGCCTTCAGCGAGCAGTTTGGAAGTGGTTTTTTATCGGGATGCGAAAGTGGATGACGGGCGTTTTGGGAACAATGGCTGGATGCAAGAATTGCCTGAACCCATCACCAAAATCACTTGGGACAATGCAGTGCTGGTGAGTCGCAAGACCGCCCGGGAATTGGGCGTCGAAAATGGCGACTTGGTTGAAATTACTTTGAATGGCCGCACGGTCAAAGGTCCGATCTGGACCCAGCCTGGCATGGCGGACTATTCCTTGGGTTTGGCACTTGGTTACGGCCGCGCGGCGGCGGGTCGGGTCGGCACCGGCGTGGGTTTCAATGCCTATGCCATCTTCGCGGGCAGCTATGTTGCTACCGGAGCAACGCTCAAGAAGACGGGCGAGACCTATGTGATTGCGACCACGCAACACCATTGGTCCATGGAAGGGCGGCCGGCGGTGCGGGAAGCCAACTGGGCGGAATACCAGAAACTGCCGAACTTTGCCGAGAAGATGCACGGTGAGGAGGCGCCCATTCAGCAATCCCTCTACCCGAATCCCTTGGATGAGGCAAAAAAAACGGCCCTGCACCAATGGGGCATGTCGATTGATTTGACCTCTTGTGTGGGTTGCGGGACCTGTGTGGTGGCTTGCCAGAGCGAAAACAACATTCCCATTGTCGGGAAGGACCAAGTGACGCGGGGGCGCGAAATGCATTGGATGCGGATTGATCGCTATTACACAGCGGATCCGGCCACCGAAAAACTTTCCGACACATTCCAAAAAGACGAGGCACAGCAATTTGCTGAATGGATTGACGACGTGCAGGCGGTGAATCAACCGATGCTCTGCCAGCAGTGCGAAGCCGCTCCGTGCGAGAATGTTTGCCCGGTCAATGCCACGGTGCATGATCAGGAAGGCCTGAATGTCATGGCCTATAATCGATGCATTGGCACCCGCTATTGCTCGAACAACTGCCCGTACAAGGTGCGTCGATTTAATTATCTGGATTTCAACAAGCGGCCGCTCACCGCGCTGAAAGGCACGCTGTATCCCACAGCCATGCTGGGCAGCAAGACGGGCGGGGAACTGGACATTGTTCGTTGGTGGAAGGATCCGAACGCCGGCATGCGCGAAGAGGATGAATGGGATTTGATCAAGATGGTCAAGAATCCGGATGTGACCGTGCGCATGCGCGGGGTTATGGAAAAGTGCACGTATTGCACCCAGCGTATCGAACACGCCAAGATCAAGCAAAAAGCCAAGGCGGGCGGAACGGATCATGTGCGTCTGCGTGAATCGGAAGGTACAATTCCGAAGACTGCGTGCCAGCAGGCGTGTCCGGCCGGGGCGATCGTTTTCGGGGATGTCAGCGACCCTGAGAGTGCGGTTTCCAAACTGAAAGCGCAGGACCGCAATTACTCGGTGCTGGGGGAATTGCTCACCAAGCCGCGCACTACTTATTTGTCGCGCGTGCGCAACCCCAATCCAGCCATGCCCGATTACCGCGAGTGGCCGCACAGCTTCGAGGAATACGAGAAGCACAATGGCAACCCGTATGACAACCAGTCGGAAACCGTTCAGAAAGGAAACAGCTAATGGCTGATGCCTCGACCAATTTGAAGTCCCTGCTCCCGCCAGTGGAATTGCAACGCCAGCCGGTGGTGGAAAACAACCAGGGGCTGGGATGGCTGACCGACAAGCTCGCTGCCTTTGCCGAAGGAAAGATCCCGCTTTGGTGGTGGGTTTTCTTCCTGCCCTCGGCCTTTTGCGCCACGGTCATTTTGCCCTTCTGCCTGTTTTACCAAGTTACGACCGGGGTCGGGGTTTGGGGTAACAACCATCCAGTAATGTGGGGTTTGGACATTGTTAATTTCATCTGGTGGGTCGGGGTGGCGCATGCCGGCACGCTTATTTCCGCGCTGCTTTTTCTCACCCGGCAGCACTGGCGGACGACGATTGGTCGCATGGCAGAAGCCATGACGGTGTTTTCGGTGATGATGGCGGGGTTGTATCCGGCCATCCACGTTGGTCGTGCGTGGTTTGACTGGTTTATGTTTCCCGTGCCGAACTCGAATGGCCTGTGGCCGCAGTTCCGTTCTCCACTGATGTGGGACGTATTTGCGGTGAACACTTATGTGATGGTCTCCATGTTGTTTTGGTTCATGGGCATGATTCCGGACTTCGCCGTGTTGCGGGATCGCGCCACCACTCGATTGCGCAAAGCTATCTTTTCCGCTCTGGCCATGGGGTGGACCGGTTCGGCAAGCCAGTGGCACCACTACGAAAAAGCTTATGTGGTACTGTGCGGATTGTGCACGTTGCTGGTGTTTACCGTTAGCTCCATTGTCGGTCTGGATTTTTGCACCGCCCAGCTGGCCGGCTGGCATGCGACGATTTTCCCTCTATATTTCGTGATCGGTGCCGTGTTTTGCGGGTTTGGCATGGTCTTGGTTATTTTGATCCCGTTGCGCAAATGGTGCGGTCTGCAGGATATTATCACCATGAGCCACATCGACAAAGTCGCGAAGCTGGCTTTGGTTTCGGGATTGATCATTGATTATATCTATGCGATGGAGTTCTTCATTGCCTGGTATAGTGGCGATCCCTATGAGCGCTGGGTGTTTGGCCATCGTTTGTTTGGTCACACATACGGAGTCCTGGGCTGGATGCTAATTGGGCTCAATGTGGTGATGACCCAGTTCCTCTGGTTCAAGAAGGTTCGTAGCAGTTTACTGGCGCTGTTCATTATTGGCGTGCTGATCAACATCGGCATGTGGACGGAACGGTTTGTCATCGTGGTTGGTTCATTGTACCAGGATTTCCTGCCCGCCAACTGGGGACATTACATGCCCACCATTTGGGACGTCGGGATTTATGTTGGCTCACTCGGTACCTTCGCCATGTTGTACCTGCTGTTCATTAAATTTTTGCCAATGATCGCGATTTCTGAAGTCAAGGGGGCCACCCCCCAAGGCAATCCGCACCATCCCTTGGGCGGCGCGAAGGGAGGCCGGCATTGAAACCTTACGGGATCATGGCGGAATTTGACTCGCCCGCGGCCATCTTGGCGGCCGCTAAACAGGTGCGGGATGCCGGTTATCAACGCTGGGATGTTTTCACCCCGTTCCCAATTCACGGCATTGACAAAGTCATGGGCTTTAAGAATTCGCTGGTGGGTTGGTTTTCGCTGGCCATGGGCGGCGGGGCATTTCTCTCCGGCATGGGTCTCCTATG
>CAIZWI010000141.1 GCA_903936645.1 uncultured Verrucomicrobia subdivision 3 bacterium | reverse complement strand
CCCAGTTATAATTCCAAAGCCACATCGCCACTTGGCCGAATTGCCTACCTCCCCTTGCTGACCACCAGCGTGGGCGTGAATGGCTCGGCCACGGGCGATGTGCGGTCGTCTTACTGTTGGAACTTGTGGGCCACCAATGCCACGGTGAATGGGATTCCCAATCAGCGGCGCTACCCTAAAATCTCCAGCTTCAACCAGGGGGTAAAATGCATTTTGAATGAATACTTCCTCCCGGGTGGCAGCGCCTCGGCCCCGGTGGTGGATCCGTTGCAGATGGCCCACAGTCGCAGCAAATCACTGGTGGTGGCCTATTCAGATTTTAGCGTCAAATCCATCCAGGTTACCCCGCAAATGATGACCGATGCTTTTACCACCGGCAATTTGGGCTGGGGGGCCACCGACACGACTCCAGGGTCCTTGGGGGCGTTGCTGACGGATATCGAGTACGGTCATTAATGCCCCGGTGCCCGGCCACCCTGGCTTGGACGGGCGGGTTTCACCCCATTTCAGCCGCCCGATTTTTCCCGGATGCTGGGGACGTGAAAAATAACATCCTACTCTCCGCCATGCTCTGTGCAGTGGTGGTCTCCGCCACCTTGGTGACTGGTTGCGCCTCGGCCAACTACAATAAAAGCGCCGGCACCGCCGCCGCCTTGAGCGAATCTTCCGCCATGATTGACAAAGGCGGCTCCCAGATTGACGATGCCTTGAATGCTTTGAATGACCTGGTCGCCCATCCGCAGCCGGATTTGCGCGCGCAATACCAGGCATATTCCGTGGCCGTGGACGCGCTGGACAATACGGCCAAGGATGTGGCGCATAAAAATACCGCCATGAAAGAGCAGGGGACCGCCTACTTCGCTGAGTGGGATAGCGAAAACGCCACCATGCGTAATGAGAATATTCGCCAGCGCAGTGAGGCCCGGCAAGCCGAGGTGGCCAGTCATTTCGTCCGCATCGGCCAGCAATATGAGGCTGCCCGGATTGCTTTCTCCCCGTTCATGTCTGACCTGCGGGATGTGCAAAAATTCCTCGCCAACGATCTTACCACCGGTGGCCTCGCCGCGATTAAGGACGTGGCCGCCAAGGCGGCCGCCGATGCCGTTCCAGTGAAAGACTCCTTAATGCAATTATCCACCGAGTTCAAAGGCCTGAGTAATTCCATGGCCTATCACACGGCGGTAAACTAAACCAATTATTTCCCTCCGAGTCGCCGGGCGCCGGACGGAAATAAGCGGCCTTCGCTTGCGAAGGCCGCTTTTTCGTATCTAACTGTGCTTATTGATTGGATGTGGGCGGATGTTCATCGCCCCCGGGGCCGGCGGGCGCGCCGTCTGGTCCCCCGGCCGGACCATCCCCCGGGCCGCCGCCAGGGCCGCCATTGGGACCACCTTCACCGCCGGGTCCGCCTGGTCCACCACCCTGGCGGCGCGGCGGATGCAATTGTTTCAATTGCTTCAATTGGTCGGGCGTCAGGATTTTTTCCAATTTGGCCCGCACTTCCTTTTCTAAATCGGCGACTTGCTTCTTTTGGTCGTCGGTCAAGTTCAACTTCTGTTCCGCTCCGGGCGGCAGCAAGTGGAGCCCGCCACCACCGCGCGGTCCGCGCTGGCCGTGCTCTCCGGCCGGGGGCTGCTGGCCGTCCATCGGCGGCATATTGTCTTGGGCCAGGAGCAGCCCGGTGGAGGCGCTGAGCGCCAGGGTCAGGAGGAGGATTTTATTTTTCATAACTTGCGTGTTTGGTTTGTTTGTTTTGGTTTGGTTGACTGTTAATTCCCCAGGTCCGCCGGTATCGGCAGCATGGGGCTGCCAAACTGCCGGTTCGGGCACGGAAATTTGATCCCGTGCCAGGCCCTTGTGGTTGCGGCCCGGCAAAGGCGCATCGTCCAGGGCCGGGCTGCCGGCGACCGATCTTTACGGTTAACGAATGCGTTTATCATGAGACCACCCT
>CAIZWI010000140.1 GCA_903936645.1 uncultured Verrucomicrobia subdivision 3 bacterium | reverse complement strand
GGACCACTTGCCACAGCGACTCGAGCAACGCCACTGGGCCCGGGATAAGCCGGCCAGTTGGCGGGGACCAGCCAGACTCGCCTTGGCGCTGGGTTGCGGGGTGGTAGTTTTAGCCCCCAGCCTGGGTTTGCCCCACACCTTGATTTGGTTGCTAGTGGGTTTGGCGGGCACGGTGGGTCTGAGCGGGGCGGTGCTGGACGGGGCGGTGCCGAGTGTGGGTGAGGATCCGCAGGCGCGGGAGAAACGCCTCCGGGAACTGGCGGCCAGCGAGGAAAAATTTGCCACGGCCTTTCGGCTGGCGGCTCATGGGATGGGGATTGCGGAACTGGAGACAGGGCGCTTCATTGAGGTGAACGATGGCTTTTGCTCGATTTACGGATTTTCGCGAAGCGAGGCGATTGGGCGGACCGCGATGGAGCTGGGCTTGTGGAGCAGCCGGGAGATCCGCACCCAATTTATCCAGCAATTGATGGCCCACGGCACGGTGCGGGATTTGGAATTACCCAAGCACAATAAGGAGGGCCACGTCCGGCAGATTTTGTTAAGTGCGGCGCTGGCGGAAATTGGGGGCAAGCGCTGCATTGTTTCGGTGATTCAGGACATCACGGAGCGCAAGCGAGCGGAAGAATTGGAAAAAGGCCAGCGCCAGGTATTGGAAATGATCGCGGCGGACGCCCCGCTCCAGGAAATTCTGGAAACCTTGATCCGGGTGGTGGAAGCCGGTTCGCAGGAAATGCTGTGCTCCATTTTGCTGCTGGACACCAATGGCCGCCAACTACGCTGCGGGGCGGCGCCCAGCCTGCCGGCGGCTTATAATAAGGTGATCGACGGCATTACGATTGGCCCCTGCGTTGGTTCGTGTGGCACGGCGGCCTATTTAAACCAGGCGGTCTATGTGGAAGACATAGGCAGTGATCCCTTTTGGGCGGATTACAAAGACGCGGCCCTGCCGCATGGTTTACGGGCGTGCTGGTCCACCCCGATTTGGGATGCGGAAAAAAAGGTGCTGGGCACGTTTGCCATTTATTACCGCCAGCCGGGGTTGCCGTCGGACCGGCATCATGCGTTGATAGCGACCGCAACGGACACGGCGGCGATCGCCATTGGCCGGCATCGGGCGAAGGCGGCCTTGCGGGAGAGCGAGGAGAAATTTCTGCGGGCGCAGCGAATGGAGGCCATCGGGCAGCTGGCAGGCGGGGTGGCGCATGATTTCAACAACATCCTCCTGGCACTGCAGATGCAGGCGGATCTGATGGAAACGGTGGCCGGGCTGCCAGCGGAGGCACGCGAGGGTCTGGCCGACATCCGGGCGGATATCAAACGGGCAGCCGACCTCACCCGGCAATTACTCCTATTTAGCCGGCGCCAGGTGATGCTGCCCCAGTGGTTGCAGCTGAATGAACTCATCTTAAACGTAGGCAAGCTGCTGCACCGGCTCATCCGCGCGGAGGTGGAAGTCCAAATGGACCTGCAGCCCACCGCCCTGAACATTCACGCGGACCAGGGAATGATCGAGCAAGTTTTAGTGAACCTGGCGATGAACGCTTGCGACGCGATGCCAACGGGAGGCGTATTGCGCATTGCCACCCGGGAAGTCACCTTGGAGGAAGAGCACCTGATGGAGCAGGCCGAAGGACGGCCGGGCCGCTATATCTGCCTGAGCGTCAGCGACACCGGCACGGGCATAGCCCCGGAAATCCTGCCACGGATCTTTGAACCGTTTTTTACCACCAAAGCCGCCGGCAAAGGAACTGGATTGGGATTACCAACGGTCTTTGGGATTGTCAAACAGCATCAGGGCTGGATCACCGTGGGGAACTTATCCGGTGGCGGTGCCCGTTTTCACATTTACTTGCCGGCCCACCAGAACTTGACGGAGGCCATCGCCGCCCCGCCACCCAAGACCAAACCGCCCGGCGGCCAGCAAGAAACCATTTTATTGGTCGAGGATGAAGTCACGGTCCGCAAAAGTCTGCGGCAATTGCTGGAACAGAATGGCTACCGCGTGCTGGAGGCGTGGAACGGGGTGGAAGCGCGGCAACTCTGGCAGCTAACGGGCGGTCAGGCGGCGCTGCTGTTGACCGATCTGGTGATGCCCGGGGGGCTAAGCGGGCAGGAACTGGCGCGGCAATTGCGGGACCTGAAGCCGGACCTCAAGGTGATTTTCGTGAGCGGGTACAGCGCGGACATCGCCGGGAAGGAATTTAACATTCAAGCGGGGGAGGTGTTCATTCAGAAACCCTTTGAAAGCCCGGTGCTGCTGGAAAAAGTCCGCCAGTGTCTGGATGCGTGAGAGGGGACAAAGGCCGGCCGGCTAAAGTTTATTTTATGATTAAACCGATTTTATTATCAGGCTGGCTGGCGCTATCCGTGGCGGCGGCCCCGAACCAACCGCCCGCCAATCCGGCGGCGAGTCCGGCGGCCCGGGCGGAGTTAACCTTCATTCAGGGTTTGGCGGCCCGGCCGGATCACCGGGTGTTGTCGGGTCAGTTTACGGATGCCGGAGAGCGGGCCAGCCGCAGCGCGGCGATGTTTGACCGCATCCAGGAGCGCAGCGGGAGCACTCCGGCGATTCTGGGGGTGGATTATGCGAATTGGGCGGATGGCCGGGTGGCCAGCGCGGCACCCAACGCGGCGGCGATTCAGCAGTGGCAGCACGGCGGGTTGGTGGCGATCGAGGTGCATTGCGCGGACCCGTGCCGGACGAATCGGGCGGTGAGCGGCCTGCGGGATCAGAATGTGGACGTGACGCCGCTGCTGGACCCGCACTCGCCGGCCCATGCCGAGTGGATGCGGGAACTGGATGACATGGCGGCGGGTTTGCAGCAACTGCGCGCGGCCGGGGTGGTGGTGCTGTGGCGGCCGTTTCATGAGATGAACGGCGGCTGGTTCTGGTGGGGGGCCAAAAAGCCGGAGGTGTTCACCCAACTGTGGCGGCAGATGTTTGTTTACTTCACGGAGCAGAAGCATTTGGACAACCTGCTCTGGGTGTATGCGCCGAATCATGGCGAGCACACGGCGGACTATTATCCCGGAGACCATTACGTGGATTTGGTGGGGGTGGATGCGTACACGGACTTGGTGGACCCGGAACATATCAAGGGCACGGCGGAGGTGCGGGCGTTGCCCAAGCCATTCGGCTTTGCGGAATTTGGACCGCATGACCCGTTTCATCCGCCGGGGGATTATGATTACCGGCGGTTGATGGATGGGGTGCAAACGCATTTCCCGCAGACGGTGTGGTTCATGGCGTGGAGTGGCAATTGGGGGCTGGCCACGAATAACCATGTGGGCGAACTGCTGCATCATCCCTGGGTGGTGAACCGGGGAGATTTGCCGAGGTTCTAAGCCGGACGCCCGAGTGGGGGCAGTGGCACTGGCCGGGAAGGTGCGCCGGGTCCGCCGGCACGTTCCGGCAGGGGTTCGACCAGGGAAATCGTGAAAAGTATTAAATAGCGTAAAATATCATTAAAGTCGGCCATTTCCGCAGATATTACGCGCGGCCAGGGGGCCAATCGGGCGGCGGTGGAACCGGCGGACGGGGACAGGGAATTTCCTTATTTTAACGCTGTTTTACGCGCCGATTCGGCGAAAAAGGCCGGTTTTAAGGATATTTTAGGGAATGGGGAGGAACCCAGCGGGAGCGCTGGGTTCAGGGCGGAGGTCCGCAGGGGAGGCGAGACCCGGAAAACTGGGTTAATACAGCCCTTGATGGGGGCCGGGGCGGAGGGTTAATTCCAAGCGGGTACGGGCGACTTTGCCGGTGACAGTTTGGCCATCGAGGGTGAGGGTGGTGCGACCGGGAGTATACGGCAGGGCGAGCACGGTTTTGACGTGGGCGGGGGCGGTGAGGGTGAACTGGCACGAGCCACCGGGGTGCTGCCAGGAGACGGGCACGGGGCCGAATTCGGTGATGACGACGCCGGTGGCGTTGGTGAGGTCGCCGAGGTGGGGTTCAATCCGGAGCTGGTGTTCCGCCACGGGGGCAGCGCGGCGCACGCCGAGCACATAGGCGCTGAGGAAATAGCCGGGGTACATGCCGTAGATGTGGGCTTGGGAGCCGCCCTTAAATTCCTCCCAGGAGGTCTGCCAGGACCAGTCGGCCATGGCGTGCCATTTTTGGCGCATGGTGGCGAGGACCTGTTGGTCCAACGCGGGTTGGTCGGCGGCGTAGAGTTGTTTCCACAAGTAGTAATAATACATGATGCGGGCATCGGGATCGGGCTGGGTCAGGAGATAGTGGGTGACCTGGGCCTGGCGGTCGGGCGGGACGATGCCTTGATCCAGGGCAAAGAGAGCGGGGAAAACGGTGGGCGCGATCAAGTGGTTCGTGAGGGTGGGAGGCTGGGGTTTGAGGTGCCAGCCCTTGAGATCCGCACCCCGGCCCTTGACCACGCCGGGGGGCACTTGGGCGGGCTCGGTGTCGTAACCGGAATAGTAGGTGCCGTCGGCGGCATCCCAGAGCACGCGATTGAAGGCGGCGGCCAGATCGTCGGCCGCCTGCTGGAAGCGGGCGGCGTTGGTTCGCTGGCCGATTTGCCGGCCCAGGAGCGCGGCATCGGCGAGTGCCCGGTAGACAAAGGCGTTTATCCCGGCGCCTTCCTCGGTTTCATAGCCGAGGGGATTGCCCCAGATGACCCATTCGCGGGCGAGGACCAGGCCGCGGGTGGTGCGCCGGTCCAGGAAATAATTCATTTGGGCGACGACGGCGGGCCAGATTTCGCGGAGCAAGGTTTTATCGCCGGTGGCCTCGTAATAGCGCCGGATGCCGGCGACCCAGTCGCAGGCGCGGTCTTCCATTTTGGCGTGGATATCGTAGCGGTCGGAACAGGTGTGGGCCTTGACCCAGCCCCCGGGCTGGAGGGTGAGGGCGGTGCGGCGCACGACTTCCGCGAGCAGCCGGGAATCGGCGTAGACCGGGCCAGCGGCACCCGGGCTGGACATGAGGGTGCGCGAGATGTCATAGCCGGGGGGATCGTCATCCATCCACTCCACGCGCTCACGGTCGGCACAATCCACGTAGGAATCCTCGCTGAGCACCTGGCCGGACCGGGCGCAGAGGGCCCAGAGCCGGTTCAACTCCGCATCATTACAGGTGAAACGACCGGCGACATCGAAGGGATATAGCCGCTCGATGAGTTGCAAGCGGGTGATGGTGGCGGTGCCGGATTTGACCGTGATTTCCCCGTGGGTGAAACCGCTGGTATCAATGGTGAAATGGGTTTGCCGGCCCGCCCGGGCGGTGTATTTGACCCCGAAAGGGGCGAAGTCGAGTTCGGTGCCGGCGGTGGCATCGAGGGTGATGACCGGGTAGGCCTGGACGAGCCGGGCGGTATCGAAAGTGAGTTTCTGGCCGGCGGCCAGGGTGACCGGGAGGGTGGCGCCGTTCCCCAGGGTAAAGGGCACGGGGGTTTCGCGCAGCATAGGAATGCGCCGGGCGGTGAGCGGCCCCCAGGCATCACCCGGCAGGGAACCGGCGGCGGCCCAGGTGGCATCGGGGTAATTGACCTGGGTCCAGTCGCCAGCCTCGAGGCGGGCATCAATTTCGGCATCGCGGAGGTCGGCCCAGGAGGCGGTGATTTTGCGGAAGCGGGTTTGGTTGCTCCATTTCCAACTGGCATCGGTGCGGCAGAGTTCGCGGCCATTGGCGGTCAACACGGCGGTTAGCCCGGGCACATGGCGCATGACCTTGCCACCGGACAGATTGCCAACAACGAGCAGGGCCAGGACGTTCGTGCCCGCAGATAAATGGGCGGTGAGATCCAGGGTGTCGTATTCGGGGCCGTTGGGTTGAAAGCGGGCCGGGCCCCGGTCCACGTAGGTGCCATTGACCCAGAGGACATAGCGGGCATCGGCAAACAGGTGGAGTTCCGCGCGAGTGGGTGGGGCGGCGAGGACAATGGTTTTGCGAAAGGCGATGGCCACGCCGGGGGGATTGGTGACGGGCTGGGTCCAGATCACGGCGGACTGCAAGGTGCGCCCGAGGGCATCGGCATGGAGGGTGGGAAAGGATTGCAAAGGGGGCTGGGCCAGGACCGGTGACCGGCCTAGGGCCAGCAACAGGAGCAGGAAACGGAAGGCGGTGGTCAAGGGCGATGACATGGAATGATAAATGCCGGTTTTTGCGGCGGAGGGCGAGTGCAAAACCGGGGGGGGGGGAATGGGGGCGGGGGGGGTCCAGCCACGGAGTGGCGGGCTCATTTCCGG
>CAIZWI010000139.1 GCA_903936645.1 uncultured Verrucomicrobia subdivision 3 bacterium | reverse complement strand
GCAAAGCTTGCCCCCGGCTAATTTCCGGCGCCCCTCCGGGGCAAGGCTCGGGCGAAGGAAGAAATTTGTCTCACACCCAAAACCGGGCAGCGTTACCTCCGGGATTGCCCAGCGGCGGGATTTCCTTATATTATGGGCTGTGAAATCCAAAGGCATAGTGTATCTGGTGGGCGCGGGACCGGGCGAT
Source organism: uncultured Verrucomicrobia subdivision 3 bacterium (assembly GCA_903936645.1). Lineage (GTDB taxonomy): Bacteria > Verrucomicrobiota > Verrucomicrobiia > Limisphaerales > UBA11358 > UBA11358. Next base: position 2,084 of record CAIZWI010000139.1, on the reverse strand, counting down.
CCGGGCCTGCTGACCCTGCGTGGCGCGGAATTGCTGAAGCGCGCCGAAGTGGTGGTGTTTGATGTGCTGGTCAATCCGGCCCTGCTCCGCCTGGCTCCCCCCACGGCAGAATTGATCTCCCGTAAAATTCCCGGCAGTGCCAGGCCGCTGTCGCAGGACGAACTCAATGCGCTCATCGTGACGCACGCGCAGGCGGGCAAATGTGTGGTCCGCCTCAAGGGCGGTGATCCCTACGTGTTTGGCCGGGGGGGCGAGGAGGCCGAGATTCTGGCCGCCGCCAAGATTCCTTTTGAAGTGATTCCGGGCGTTTCCTCCATCACGGCCGTGCCCAATTATGCTGGCATTCCCCTGACCCACCGGTCGCATTGCTCCAGCTTCACGGTCTTCACGGGCCACGGTGAGGCCACGGACGCGGACACGAACCTGCGCTATGATCAAATTGCCCAAATCCCGGGCACCAAGGTGGTGCTGATGGGGACCGATACCATTGAGGATTGGACCAAGGCGGTCATGGCTCATGGCTTGCCGGCCCAAACGCCGGTGGCCATGATCCAACACGGCACCACGGGCCGCCAAAAATCGGTGACCGGCACGCTGGCCACCATTGCCAAACTGGCGGCGGACAAGCACATTGCCCCCCCGGCCCTGACCATTATCGGGGACGTGGTGAAGTTGCGGGGCAAGCTCAATTGGTATGAAAACCTGCCGCTGTTTGGCCAGCGGATTGTGGTTACCCGCCGCCCGGAGCAGGCGGGCTCCTTCGCCGCCCGGCTGGCGGAACTCGGGGCGGGCGTCCTGGAGGTGCCCACCATTAAAATTGAGCCAACCACCCGCCGCGAAGAGCTCGTGGACATGCTGCTGGAAATCAACTCCTATGACTGGCTGGTGTTCACCAGCGCCAACGGCGTGACCGCTTTTTTCGACCTGTTCTTCAAACGTTTTCAAGACATGCGCGACATCGGTGGCGCGCGGATTGCCGCCGTGGGACCGGCCACCGCCGCCAAACTCAAGGAACTGCATCTGCAAGTGGATTTGCAGCCGGAAGAATTTACGGGGCGCAAGGTGGCGGAGGCCTTCGCCAAATACGAAACCATCGAGAACCGCAAGATTTGCCTGCTGCGGGCCGAGGCGGCCAATCCCGACTTGTTCATGGGTTTGCAGGAAATGGGGGCCATCGTGGACGACATTGCCGTTTACAAAACCGTGCCCGAGCTGGAGGATCGCACTGGCATCACCGCGCAACTGCTGGAAACCGGGGCGGACTGGGTGACTTTCACCAGCAGTTCCACTGTCGAACACTTCCACGCGCGTTTCAACCTGCCCGCCCTGCTCAAACAATTTCCCGGCTTGAAAACCGCCTCCATCGGTCCGGAAACCACCAAGACCCTGCAAGCCCTGGGGATCAAACCCACCCTGGAAGCCAAATCCCACACCACGGAAGGATTGATTGCCAGCCTCGTGAAAGCCGTTAGGACCTAGGCCAGGAGAAATGGGCCGGTATCCGACCGGCTCATTTTTTCCAGGGTTGATTAGCTTTGATTTGGTTTGACGGCTGAGGGAGACCCATCGTCCAACAACCGGCTCCCAGCGGCGGCCGGGCTGGATTTCCGGGGATCACGCGGGCGTTGAAAGGCACGAGGAGATGCGATTTACCCCGATCCGTGGGGAATTGAGTGGGGTGGGGCACGAATGGCCGGGCATTTTCCGAGCAACCGAGGCGATTTCAAAGAACAAACACGGCAGGCACAGTGACGGCACGAACAGAGCCCGCACTGCGGTTGGCAACGGGCACACCGGATCGATACCTGAACCGAGCGGTTCAAATCAACTTAGCATAATAGCATCAAACGATGAGTTGTCAAATTGGGGGCGACTGGTGGTCCGCCTTGAAATGGGGTGCGGACCTCCGTAGGATGGCCAAGTCCCAGTGCGGCTGACCATTATGCATAAAACTCTTTATCAATTCCTGGCGGTGTTCGTGTGGGTGACAACGGGCACGGTCGGCGCGGCCGACCAACCCTGGCTCTGGCATATCGGGCAGACCGATCAGGATAACGCTGAATTTGCCCTCGCACCGGGAGGTT
>CAIZWI010000138.1 GCA_903936645.1 uncultured Verrucomicrobia subdivision 3 bacterium | reverse complement strand
CCACGCGCCAAAACCATGCCCAACCCGCAAACCCAGTCCGAATCAAAGGAGAAGGAACAGCTCGGGCGGTGGGCTCATCCGTGGCGGGCGGGAAACTGGCTAAATGTTACCAGCACATGTCGCTGAAAATGAGTTGTCCGCCAGCGGCCGTTTCCACCATCCTCAGCCCACACATGAAGCGATTGATGTTTACCCTGGTGGCCAGTTTGTTCTGGCCGGCCTGGTGGAGTCTGGCCCAAGCGCCCGCCACCGAACCGGCCATCCTTACCCCGGCACCCGCCAAATCCCTGCCGCCGCTGGATCAGGCGGCGGCCCCAATAAGCAATGGTTTTACCATTTTCCTGATTGGGGACTCCACCATGGCCAACAAACCGCTCATCCCCGAAAATCCCGAGCGCGGCTGGGGCCAGATGCTCGGCATTTATTTCAAAGCCGGGGTACGGGTGGAAAACCATGCCTTGAATGGGCGCAGTTCCAAGAGCTTCCGCGACGAGGGCCATTGGGCGCCGATCCAAAGCCGCATCAAACCCGGCGACTGGGTGATCATCCAATTTGGCCACAACGATGAAAAGAACCAGGATCCGACCCGTTACACCCTGCCCGGGAGCACCTTCAATGCGAACCTGGCCCGTTATGTGACCGAAACGCGCGCGCTCGGGGCCAATCCGGTACTGGCCACCCCGGTGGCCCGCCGCAAGTTCGATGCCCAAGGCCAGCCGGTCAATACGCATGGCGATTATGTCCAGGCAGTGCGGGACGTGGCAGCCGACCTGCACGTCCCCCTGCTGGACCTAAACCAGCAGAGCACCAGTTTACTTCAGCGGATGGGCCCGGAACCCGCGAAGCGGCTTTATATTTACGTAAACCCGGGTGAATACCCCACCCTGCCCACGGGCCGGCAGGATGACACCCATTTTTGCGCGTTTGGGGCCAGCCGGATGTGTGATCTGGCGGTTTTGGAGATTCAGGCCAAGGTGCCCGCGCTGGCTAAATTCCTCAATACCAGCCGTTAAAGTCCGCCCTTTTTGAGTCATGATTTACCGCACAACACCCGCATGCGGGAGCTGGGCCACCATTCCCCAGCCATAAATCGGCTGGAGCGGTTCGCGCCGGCAGAGAATGGCCACCGGCTGCACCGGGCCGTTCGGTCCTTGCAAGCCCAGGCTCGACCAGCGCATTCCAGCGGGATTCGGCACCTGCGGAGGTAGGTTCGTGGGCGGTCCCTGCGCCGGCCGTTGCGCTTGGGCACTTGTAATTAGACTCAAACCGGGCCAGATTACCGCTGCATCATGAAAGGCCTTTGTATTTTAGTATTGTTGGCGACCCTCTCCACCACCGCGCAGACCAATCTCCCCCCGATTTGCTGCCGCCAGCCTTACCGCTCCCTGGGCGCGGGCCAGCCAGTAAACTTGACCCCCTTGTTTCGCTGGTGGATGCATCAAGGCGACCAGCCGGCGGCCACGCCTTTGAATGTGGTGCTGCCCCCCCGCCCGATGACCGCTTGGAAACGCATCACCGGCTTTAAGACCGGCGAGGTGGACTCCGCCTGGGTGATCAATGCCGAAATTGCCACCAGTCCCTTCGAGCATACTAATGAATGGATCCTCCTCAAAAACCCGCCCGTGGCGGAAGCCGCCCAATACGATAACCTCATGAGCTTGATTGCGCAGTACCAGCAACAGATCGCGAAGGACATCCGCGCCCAGGCGGATTATAAAAACGCGGCCGACCGGGATGCCACCCGCGCCCGGGAACTCGCCAAACATTTCAGCAAATCCGTGCGCTGGGATGCCCCCTACTATGCCGAACGGGCAGATAAGAACCGAGCCGCCGCCGCCGCCGCCCTCAATGACCAAAAAACCACCGAACAGGCCCGCGATCTGGCCCAACAACAACTCCAAGCCCTGCCCAGCGTGGAGGGCCACTATCAAGTGAATGGCTTCGCCCTGCAACTTGGCCGCAACAAAAAGGGCCAGCTTATTTTTGATCAGGGCGTGCCTTGGGGGAATTAATTGCAAACGCCAAATTAAAATGGCACCGGCACCAACTGATAAAATCGCCGGGCACTGGTTGGAGTGATATTGAGATAGGAGCTGACTTTCCCGTTTACGGGGATCACAAACAGTGTCCGCCAACCGGCCAAACCTGAACCGTTCAAATTCGTGCTGGTCAGGAGCCAGTAGTTATGGTTGGTGGGATTGTTGATCACCCAGCGGTAATTCACGGTCTGATGATTCACCATGAGGGTCAAACGGACGGGGGTGGCGTTGGTTTGGTGGCTGGTGGAGGGGAAGGTCACGGGACCATTGGTCGAACCGTCAAAGGTCCCCCAAGATAGTGGATTAGCTTGCATGGGCGTGTCCTCCGAAATGCTGTTTCCACTTTCCCAAACCGGTCCAAATTGGTTGAACCGGATATTTACCGGGGCTTGGATCACGCCCGGCCCCGCCGCGTCGGGGTGACCATTGAAGGCCGCATTATTCATCCAGTGGGTGATGCCGGTGCGGTCAAACCAGGCGGTGGTGGCCACCAAGTCGGTGGCAGAAAAGAGGAAATCGGGCTGGGTGGTGACGCGAGCCACGAGTTGCCGGAGGGCAGCGCCATTGGTGAAATAAGTGTCCATGAACTGATTCGTGGCGGATAAAAAGGCACCGGAGACGGGATCGACCGGTTGCGGTGCAAACGTGATTTTATCCACCCCCGGACGCAATGCCCCATTGACCAAGGATCCGGTGCCCACCAACTGGACGCCCGGCAGCAGGAACTCGTAATGAACACTATTGGTGGAATACAAATATCTCAATCCGCCCACATCATCCGCGGTCAAGCCGTTATAATAGGCGCCCACGCCGACCGATTGCAGTCCGTCGGCCACGGCACTATCAAACGGGCCATACGGGTCTGTGGGATAAATGTACAAGGCGGCATTCGTAACCCCACTGCTGACAAAATAGCTGGCATCGTACGCCAGCAGGTTGCCATTCACGGAAGCGCTCGGCAGATCGGTGACGGGATCGTAATTACGCGGCTCAACCACCGCCTCCACCGTGCCATTCGCAATGGTGAAACTGCGCAGGTTAAACGCCGACCGGTCCGGGGAGGCGAGGCCGAGGTGTTCCAGTAATAGAAACAAGGTGGTGGATTTGAGGTCCGCCAAGCCCAAGGTTTCGGCCTCATAATTGTAAAATGTGGTATTATCCGGGAAATTGCCGGGGACAATTTGGGAGGCCGGAGGCAACGAATTGAGAAGGTTGATCGCGCTGGTTACCGCCGCCACCCCATTGGAGCCAAAATAATCCAAAAAAGATGGATCAAAGCCGTAGGTGAGCACCGGCACATTCCAGCGGTAACCCAGACCGATGAGCATGGGACCGCCGATGTCAATAGCGGGGGTAAATCCATTGGTCACGGTCATCCAAGGTTCAAACGGGCCGATCAGGGAAAAAGCTCGAACGGACGAGGCGTTTAAACTGGCCAGGAAAAGCCCGGCCACAACCAGCCATTGGAACTTGGACAAATGCTTCATAGGGGACTTTGTACTCAGGGAACTTACCGGCGTATTTCATTTAAAACCAAAGTCTGGCCAGCGGCACGTTATTTAAAAATATTTCCGACCCTGGACAACGGTTTTGTCCAGGGTCACCGGCTAAATTCACAGGCAATGAAGGCCATAAGGACATCATGGCGGGTGCGGCCGGCCAACCACCGTGCGGTGGGCGTCCTCGCCTGCCGGTTACCGCACCGTCCCGGGGCGTTTGCCATGGTGCCCCACGCCCCGCGCCTCGTGCCTCGTCGCCTATCCCCTTATATTCTACTATATCCACCCATAGAAATGATGAACGCAGCTCCCCAAGGCAAAATACTGGACCCCGGACCCGAGACCCCAGGCCTCCGTCCGAGTAAGTCCGCCTTTGTCCGACCAAAAAAAATATACCGACCCCGAAACAGCTCCATGGCCCGACTGGCGAAGTCGGTCCGCGAAGAGCTAAACCAGCGGTGGGAGGCGGTCGGGCGAGGGCGTTGCCGCCGCCCTCCTCCGCCACCCAATCTTTTTGACACTTTTTCCCCACCGCGTAAGATACTGCCCGAACTTTCATTATGCCTACATATTATTTGGCTTGCGACCTCGGCGCCGATAGCGGCCGGGTCATTCTTGGCACCCTCGATGAGGGCAAAATTGCCATTGAAGAACTGCATCGTTTCCCCAACGGCGCGGTGAAGTCGAGTGGCGCCTTGCATTGGAATTTTGAGGGTCTGCTAACCGAGCTGAAAAACGGCCTGAAAAAAGCCGCCGCCCGGCAGTTGCCCATCGCCAGCATCAGCACGGATTCCTGGGGCGTGGATTATGTGCTGTACGATCAGCGCGGGCTGGTGATGTCACCGGTCTGGTGCTACCGCGATGCCCGCACGGCGTCGGGGGTGGAAAACACCAAGGAAAAGGTGGACTGGCCCACCATTTATTCCGAGACGGGCATCCAGTTCATGGCCCTGAACACCATTTACCAGATTGTCACCGAGCCGCCCGACCGACTGGCGGAGGCGAAACAACTGCTGTTGATTGGCGATGCCTTCAATTATTACTGCTGCGGGGTGGCCCGCAACGAAGTTTCCCTCGCGAGCACCACGCAGTTATATAATCCGCAAACCCGGTCCTGGTCCAAAAAGCTGTTCTCGGCCTTGGGCCTGCAGGAATCCCTGTTTGCACCCCTGTGCGATGCTGGCACGGTGCTGGGGCCGATGAAGAAAAACCTCGCCGCGGAGGTGGGGTTGCCGCCCCTCCAAGTCATTGCCACGTGCTCCCACGATACCGGCGCGGCCGTGGCCGCGGTGCCTGCCCAGGGTGAAAACTGGGCCTATTTGAGCTCGGGCACCTGGTCGCTCATGGGGGTGGAATGGCCGCATCCCGTGATCACGGAACAGGGGCGCAGCCTGGGTTTTACCAATGAAATTGGCTATGGCAATTCCGTCCGCTTGCTCAAAAACATCGTCGGCCTCTGGATCGTACAGGAATGCCGTCGCTACTGGGCCAAACAGGGCCGGAAGTACGAGTTTGAAGAACTCGCCCGTTTGTCCACGGGCTCCCCAGCCTTTGTCTCCCTGATCAATCCCGATGACCCCCGGTTTCTGAGCCCGGATGACATGCCCCGGAAAATTGCCGATTTCTGCACCGAAACCGGCCAGCCGGTGCCGGCCAATCACGGTGCCTACATGCGTTGTATTCACGAGAGTCTGGCGCTCTTTTACCGGGTTACCCTGCGCAAAATGGAACGGCTGATCGGCAAGAAAATTGAACGCCTCCACATTGTGGGCGGCGGCAGCCAGGACGCCACGCTGAATCAGTTCGCCGCGAATGCGATGAAAATCCCCGTGCTGGCGGGCCCTACGGAATGTGCCGCCCTCGGCAATATTCTGGTGCAAGCCATCGCTCTGGGCCACCTGCCTTCCCACGCCGCCGCCCGCGCGGTGGTGCGCAATTCGTTTGCCCTGAAAACTTACAGCCCCGAATCCCCGGCCGAATGGGATGCCGCGGCCGCGCGGTTTGAAAAACTGCTGAGCTAAGGCATCCCATGGAAATTCCTCATAACGCTCCCCAAAACATTCCCGGCTTTCGTTCGGTCCCCCGCACGGGCGTGATCTACGTCACGCATGAGGCGACCCAGCATGGCTTCGTGTACGGTGCCGAGGGCTGGGCCAACTTGGGCCAGGGCTCACCCGAAACCGGGCCCATGCCCGGCTCGCCCGCGCGCATTTCCGAGGTCACGGTCACCCCCGCCAGCCAGCAATATGGTCCGGTGGCCGGCAACAAAGACATCCGGCAGGCCGTGGCAGATTTTTACAATACCACCTATCGGCGGGGCAAGGCCTCCCAGTACACCGCCGATAATGTCAGCATTGCCAGCGGTGGCCGGCTCGCGCTCACCCGGCTGGCCAGTGCGCTGGGCAACATCAACATGGGGCATTTCATTCCCGATTACACCGCGTATGAGGAATTGCTGAGCGTCTTCAAGGCGTTTACCCCCATCCCCATCCTGCTGGATGCGGCCACCGGTTATAAAATCTCCCCGGCGGATTTACAGGAGGAAATTCTGGGGCGCGGCCTGAGCGCCCTGCTGGTCAGCAATCCCTCCAATCCCACCGGCCAGCTCATTGAAGGCGCTGAATTGGCGGCCTGGTGCAAAATTGCCCGGGAATGCCAGTGCTCCATGATCTTTGACGAGTTCTATTCCCATTACATTTACAACGGCGAGCCGGCGGCCGGTCCCAAAATGATTTCCGCCGCGGAACATGTCGAAGACGTGGAACGCGACCCGGTGGTGATTGTGGATGGCCTGACCAAGAACTGGCGGTATCCCGGCTGGCGCATTAGCTGGACGGTCGGACCCAAGGCCGTAATCGAGGCCATTGCCAGCGCCGGATCCTTTTTGGATGGCGGGGCGAACCACCCCTTTCAAAACGCGGCCCTGCCCCTGCTGGACCCGGCGAATGCCGCGGCGGAAACCCTGGCGATCCAACAACACTTTGGCCGGAAACGCGCCCTCGTGCTGGAACGCCTCAAGGCCTTGAACATTGGCGTGGAAGCCCTGCCGGTGGGGGCCTTCTACGTATGGGCCAATCTGGCCCGCCTGCCCGCCCCGCTCGATGACGGCATGAATTTCTTCCGCGAATGCCTCAAGGAAAAAGTGATTGTGGTGCCCGGCGTGTTCTTCGACGTGAACCCCGGCAACCGCCGTTCCCAGGCGCGTTACAAAAATTACTGCCGGATCAGCTTTGGTCCCGAATTGGAAAAACTGGAGTTGGGCTTGGACGCGTTTGCGCGGGTGATTGGGAAGTTTAAGTAAACTCAGCCCGCCACGACGGCTTTTTCCCCAAAAACCCGTTCGTATTCCAGCATCACATAGCGGTCGGTCATGCTCGCGAGGTAATCACATACCGCGCGGTGCGAGCCGCTCTTGCCAATGCGTTTGCGCGCGCCCTGGCCAATCTCCTTGGGATGCTCGAGAAAATATTCAAACAACCGGGCCAGCATTTTCACCGCGCGCTGGTTGGGTTCATGCACCACCGGATTATAATACAAGTTATGATAGAGATATTTGCGCAGTTCCAGATTCAGCGCGCGCCGTTCCCGGCTATATTGCACCAGTGGCCTGGCTTGGAGGCGCACCTCATCAGCCGAGGTTACCCCCGAACGGGCAATCAACTTCTCCGTGTTTTCCACCACATCCCGGATTTGCAAATCCAGCAGGGTGCGAATAGTAAAATAACGCCGGCACTCATCGGGCAGCACGCCGTGCTCCCGCTTGACCCGCCCCGCCGCCTGCTTCCACAAGCGCACATGGCGCGACAGTTCCTTTTCCGACAGCAAGCCCGAGTCCAGCCCATCGTCCAAATCGTGGCTGTAATAAGTAATTTCATCTGCCAGATTCGCCACCTGGGCCTCCAGCGAGGAGTTTTTCGCATCAAATCCCTGGCGCCGGCCCGGATGATCGTAGGCGGTAAAATGCTTGACGAGCCCCTCCCGCACCTCCCACGATAAATTCAGGCCGGGAAAATTGGGATACTTTTGCTCAATCACCTCCACAATGCGCAGGCTTTGACGGTTATGCTCGAAGCCACCGTGATCACGCATCAGTTTGGCCAGCACGGTTTCGCCCTTATGGCCAAAGGGGGAGTGGCCCAAGTCGTGCGCCAGGGCAATCGTTTCGACCAGATCTGTGTTCAGCCGGAGGGCGGAGGCGATGTTTCGGGCAATGGCCGCCACCTCAATCGTATGCGTCAGCCGGGTGCGGAGGTGATCACCCGAACCATTCAGAAACACCTGGGTTTTGTATTCCAACCGGCGAAAGGCCCGGGAATGGATCACCCGGTCGCGGTCGCGCATGTATTGCGTGCGCCAGAGCGGGGCCGGCTCGTCGTGATCGCGCCCGCGCGAATCGCCGCTCAATTGGGCGTAGGGGGCCAGAACCTGACGTTCCAGTTGCTCCAACTCTGCTCGGGTGCGCGGCATGGCGGCGGTGGCTTCCCGGTTCCCTTAGCCAGCCAGCACTTCCTGCACCGACAATCCCCGTAATTCAAAAAGCCGGCGAATCGTGTCCTCGATCAGATTGTTTGGGCAGGATGCCCCGGCGGTAATGCCCACGGTAATTTTGCCCGGGGGCAGCCAGTTGGCCGTTTCCACTTCTTTTTTGAGGTGCTGGTTGTAATGTACAATCAGCTTATCGGACTGCATTTTGGCCGCATTTTTGATGAAAAAGGTGGGCAGCTTGGCCTCGCCCATTTCCGCGAGATGGGAGGTGTTGGACGAATTGTAACCGCCCACGACAATCAGCAGGTTCGGGGGATCAAGGAGCATTTTTTCCAGGGCATCCTGCCGGTCCTGGGTAGCCCCACAAATCGTGTCAAAAAAGCGAAAATGCCGGTCGATGACCGCTTCGCCATATTTCTCAATCATCGCCTGTTTGATCCGGCGTTGAACTTCCTCCGTCTCCCCGCGCAACATCGTCGTCTGGTTGGCCACCCCGACGGCCTGCAAATGCAGTTCCGGATCGAAGCCCGTCGAGTAAGCACCTTTGAACCGGTCCAGAAATTCCCCCTTGTCGCCGCCATGGAGGATGTAATTGCACACATAATCGGTTTCGGCGAGGTTGTACACGACCAGATAATGACCGCTGCCATAGGCCCGCGCTTGGGAGGTGGTCGCCTTGGTTTCCTCGTGCTTGGCTTTGCCGTGAATGATGCTGGTAACATTCTCCTTGGAATATTGCCGCACCCGTTTCCACACGCTCATCACGTCACCGCAGGTGGTGTCCACGAGCTTGCAGCCCATGGCCTCCAGCTTTTTGCGGGTGCCCACCTCCGTGCCAAAGGCCGGGATAATCACAGCATCGCCGGATTTCAGAGACCGCAATTCCGCATCGGTGGGCTTGGGCGAAATGATCTGAATCCCCATGTTGCGAATCTGATCGTTCACTTCGGGATTGTGAATGATCTCACCCAGCAGATAAATGGGGGTTTCGGGGGAGACGTCGGAAAAGTATTTACGAGCGGCGTACGCCAGATCGATGGCGCGCTCCACGCCGTAACAAAAGCCAAATTCCTTCGCCAGCTTAACCGTCAAATCTCCGGCCGCCAGCACACTGCCATTGGCGCGCACCCGTTCCACCAGCTCGCTGCGGTAATGGGAGAGCACCTGGGCCTGCACCGCCTCCATGATGTCCGGCCGCCGCAAATTGATTTTTTTGGGACCCGCACCGTCCGGCGCCCCTGTCGCGTCACTAATCATAGGGGCTAGGTTAAACGGGGCGGCCAGAAGCGTCGAGCAGAACTTCCAAGCCGGTTGGCCGCCTCCGCGCTTGACTTTATTCGTCGCTCGGGCAAAAACAGCGGGACGTGTTTCCGATTGTCGACACTTTCTATGCCCGCCGCCGGGTAGCCCTCGCCCGGGCGACTGCTTTGTTTGAGCGCGCCGGCCAGCCGGACGGCCCCAGTGAACGTACGTTGCAATCCATCTGGCAGCACCAGCGCCTCCGGCGCGACGAACTCAAAACCGCTGAAGGGCAGTCCGTACGAGTGCTGCATCCCGGTTTTATCAGTGTGGAAGGGGGACCCGATTTTCGCGGCGCGGTCTTGCAACTGGGCGGCGAGCCACCGCGCACCGGCGACGTGGAAATTGACCTGCGCACTAGCGGCTGGCACGCCCATGGCCACGATCGCAATCCGGCGTTTAACAATGTCATCCTGCAAGTACTCTGGGATGAATCCGCCAGAACCAAGGCCACGCCCCCGGGACTGGCGATCAAAGACTACTTGGACGCCCCGCTCGATGAGTTAACGCTGTCGCTGGAGAACCTCTCGCTCCGCACGCTGCCAGAAGAACTGCGGGGCCACTGTTGCGCGCCCTTGCGGGCGCTGCCGGAGGAAAAGCTGCTGGCGTTGTTGCAGGATGCGGCCCGGGTGCGCTGGCAATCCAAGTCGGCGCAGCTCCTGGCCCGTGCCCGGCAGGCTGGGTGGGAACAGGCTTTGTGGGAGGGCATGTTTCGCGCCCTGGGCTATAAGCACAATGTCTGGCCTCTGCAAAATTTGGCGGAACTACGCTCCCGCTGGCAGCCGGGGGCAGCGAATGGATTTGCCCTGCAAGCCCGCCTGCTCGGGCTCAGCGGTTTGCTGCCGGATGAATTAACCCGACGTCAAAAATCCACCGATAATTATTTACGCACCGTCTGGGACCAGTGGTGGCGGGAGCGGGATGCCTTTGCCGACTGCCAGCTGCCCCGTTCCGTCTGGAAATTTCACGGACTGCGGCCCGCCAACCATCCCGAACGCCGGCTGGCACTAGCCGCGCACTGGCTGGCGGCCGGCCACCTACTGGGGCAACTGGAACAATGGTGTGTGGCGGATTTACCGGCTGCCCAATTGGTACCTTCCTCGCGCAAAATCCTGACTGGCCCCACGGATGCTTTCTGGTCGTACCACTGGACTTTGCGCTCGCCCACGTTAAAAACACCGCAGCCCCTGCTCGGTGACGGCCGAGTGACGGATCTGGCGGTGAATGTCATCCTG
>CAIZWI010000137.1 GCA_903936645.1 uncultured Verrucomicrobia subdivision 3 bacterium | reverse complement strand
CCCCGTGCTGGGTGCCGGGCAAACTGGCCGTCTGCTACACCTCGTACTACCCGGGCAATCCGGATATTTTTTACCAGAGCCTGACGAGCGGTCAGCGGACCATCGTTGCCAAATATTCCGGCCTGAACACCTCGCCGGCGGTGTCCCCTGATGGCTCCCACCTGGCGATGGTCCTCAGCAAGGGCGGCAGCCCCAACATTTGGGTGGCCGAGGCCGATGGCACCAATCCCAAAAAACTCACCTCCACTCTGGAGGATTCCTCCCCCTGCTGGTCGCCGGATGGGCAATGGATCTGTTTTGCCACCAAGCTCCGCGAGCGCCGCGTTCTGGCCAAGGTCCCGGCCGGCGGCGGCGAGCTCCAGGTCATCCATACTGCCGGGGTATCCAATCCCACCGAGCCGGATTGGTCGCCGGACGGCAAATGGATCGCTTTTACCCGGCAGGCCGGTGAATTTGACATTTGCGTCGTGCCGGCGGATGGCAGCATCCCGCCCACCGTTTTGGTCCCCGGTGAAGACCCCTCCTGGTCCCCCAATTCACGCACGCTGATATTCACCCGCCGCACTGCGGGCGGAAGTTATGCGCTGTCTGTGCTTGACGTAATGACCAAACAGGTCAAGGATATTAAGCGGATTTCGGGTAACGACTCCCAGCCGGCGTGGGCGCGCTGAAGGGTACCCCTTAACTATAATTTTGCCGGATGTTTAATTTGATACCGAATAATTTTTAAAAATTGCAGTCATTCCAAGTATTTTTAGATAATTTACCATATTTTATGAAAAAGCTGAACCTGATCTATCCCCTGTCCCTGGCCCTCGCGGTCGCCCTTGCCGGCGCTGGTTGCAAACACGGGCCGGCCAAACTCACCCGCTTGCCCGGACCCGCTGATGCTCCCAATGTCGGGGATGTCACCCCGGTGACCACCCAACCGCAGCAACAGCCGACTCAGTTACCCACCGCGCCGTCCATTCCCCAAGATCCCAGCGCTGGCGGCGGCGGCGGACAAAACATCCCCATCAATCCCAACGGCACCATCCCGCCCTCCAACGCGGATCTCTTTGATGGCATGATTCAGGATCGCGCCGCCCTGGCCGCGTACACCGTGCACTTTGATTACGACAGCTCGGCGGTGAAGGCCTCCGAAAAAGCCAATTTGCAAGCGGTGGCGACGGCCTTGGGTGCCGATGCCACGCTGAAGCTGCTCATTGAAGGTCATTGCGACGAACGCGGCACCGAAGAATACAACCGCTCGCTCGGCGAACGCCGCGCCCTCGCCCTGCGCGAAGCCCTCGCCAAACTGAATCTGGACGCGGCCCGCGTGAAGGAAATCAGCTATGGCAAGGACAAGCCCGTTGACCCCGGCCACGACGCCGCGGCCTGGACCAAAAACCGCCGGGGCGAATTCGTTCTGCTTCATCCCAATACCGCGAAGCCCTGACCGGACCGACAGTTAATCGCTCTTTCACCAAGGCCGCGCTCCGCGCGGCCTTTTTCTTGCCGCCCGCGTGCGCCGGCCACCCTCAGCCATCCGCACAATAACGGACAGGGTAGGGTAGGGCGTCTAAAATGGCCGGATTACCTCCTGTCCCCCACTCCACGCCAAGCCAGGTAAATCGTACCTAATCGTACCTTTGCCCCGGGGATGGGTGCTTTGCGAACGAGTTTCTCTGGTTCCTGGCAAGGGGTGACTGGAGTCATTCCCACGCGCTCTTACGCGGGTCGTTTTGCCGCTTTACTATTCCTGTTCCCGGGCGTAAATTGAAACTTAGAACTGGAAAACATTATGAATGTCATGCTTGCAGGAATTTTTGGTGGTTGGGAAGTCGTGCTGATTTTCGCCGTGGTCTTGATTTTGTTCGGTGCCAAGAAACTCCCCGAACTGGCCAAAGGGCTGGGCACGGGCATCAAGGAATTCAAAAAAGCCACTCGGGAAGTCACGGATGAAATTCAAAATGCCCCGGTTGACGTTCCCGCGCCCAAACTGACCACCAGCCAGCCGCAGCCTGCGTCCACGGTGGCCCAAACCACCACGCCGCCCAAGGCTTGAGTCGCAAGGTTCCCGGGATGCCCAGCCACGACGAAACGCCCGATTTTGATGAGGATGAGGGCGGACCGGTAAAAAATTTCCTCGAGCATCTGGAAGATTTCCGCTGGGTGCTGGTTAAAAGCGCCGTTGCGGTCGGGGTGGCGATGTTGCTTTGCCTGATTGGCGCCAACTACGTCATTCAAATTATCAAATGGCCCATGACCCGGGCCTCGGTGAGTTATCCCCTTTCGGAAAAGATTGTCGTCGTTACCTACGGCACCAACCAGCTCGGCAAATTCGTCCTGTCCCCGGAACAAGCCGCGTTTTTGAACGTGGGCAGCAACCAGTTTTCCTCGGTCGAAGTCAAGCCCGTGCGGATTGGCACCAACCAGGTGCTGGGCTGGCAGGTGAGCACGGATCCCGCGATCGCCGCCGATGCCCAACGGATGCATATTAATTTGGTCAACCTGAACCCCGCCGGCGGGTTTTTTGTGGCCTTCCAAGTTTCAATTTATGGTGGGTTGGTGCTTGCCGGACCCTTTGTCTTGTTTTTCCTGACCTCTTTTATTTTCCCCGCCCTCAAAATTCACGAGAAAAAACATATTTTTCGCGCGATGTTCATCGGGGCGGCCTTGTTTCTACTGGGCGTGGCCTTCTGCTTTTTTGGTTTGATGCCCTTTGCCCTCGAGGCCTCCCAGCGGTACTCCCAATGGCTCGGGTTGGGGGCCTATGAATGGCGGGCGGAGGACTACATTAGTTTCGTCTGCAAATTTATGCTCGGCATGGGGCTGGGCTTTGAACTCCCGGTGATTCTGCTCACCCTGGTCAAACTGGGCGTGTTGAATTACACGATGCTGCGCAGCATGTGGCGCTACATGATCGTGATTAACCTCATTTTGGGTGCGTTGCTCACCACCCCGGAAGTGCTCACGCAAGTGCTAATGGCTGTGCCCTTGTACCTCCTGTACGAAATCACCGTCTGGATTGCCTGGTACTGGGAATGGCGCGACCGCAAGCGGGCGTTGAAATCCTAAGTACTTGCAAAATTGGCAGCCCAAAAAGTAAAATCACGCTTTACAACCGGTGGATTCGGGCTAAGCTTTTTCAACATCTAAAATACGATATGCGACATGCCATTCCCTTTCTCGCTGTGATTGCCCTCGCTGCTGCGCTGGGCACCGGCTGTGCCGGCCCCGAACAAAAACTGGGTCGTGGTTTGAGCAACACTTTTGAAATCGTTCGCCTGGGCGAAATGCGCCGCTCGATTGAGCAGGCCGAGATTTTCGACCCCAGCGGCCCCAGTTTCACCACGGGTTTGGTGACGGGATTTGACCGTTCGATCGCCCGCACCGGCATCGGCCTGTATGAGGTTGTCACGTTTCCGATTCCTTCCTACGATCCCGTTTGCACCGACTATTTGAGCCCGAATGCGGTGTTCCCGGCCAGCTACACTCCCGGTCGCATGTCGGACCCGATGTTTGACACCGACACCTACACTGGTTTCAGCGGCGGCGATGTGGCTCCGTTTATTCCCGGCAGTCGTTTCCATGTGTTCGACAACTAACACTGACCCAACCCTTGGTTAATTTCCATTCGCGCCAACTGTCATGGTTGGCGCGTTTTGCTTTGGTCCCCCATCATGTCCCTCATCAAGTCATCGCCCTGCAAGGTCAACCTGATTCTTAACATCCTCGGCCGCCGCGCGGATGGGTATCACGAGCTCGAAACCATCATGCAGCCGGTACGGGTGTGCGATGAGCTCGCGTTTACGCGCACGGCCAGTGGCCTAAGCCTGACTTGCAGCGATGCCAGCCTGCCGGTGGATGGCCGGAATCTGGTGCATCGCGCGGCCACGGCGTTTCTGACCGCCACCGGGATCGCTGACGGGGTGGCCATTCATCTGGAAAAGCGCATCCCCATGGCCGCCGGCCTGGGCGGGGGCAGCGGTAATGCGGCCACCACCCTGCTGGGATTGAACGAACTATTTGGTCAGCCGTTGAGCTTGGAAAAACTGGATGAGCTCGCCGCCGGGCTTGGTTCCGATATCAATTTCTTCCTTCAAACCAAGCCTGCCCTGGCCACAGGACGCGGCGAAAAAGTGCAGTCACTCGCGGATTTTCCGGCGATGACGGGCAAGGCGTGCTTTTTGATCCATCCTGGCTTCGGTATTTCCACCCCGTGGGCCTACCAAAACCTCGCGCGTTTTCCCGAGGCGCTGAATGGCCGCCCTGGTCGGGCCCAACAATTGGTCGCCGCCCTGCAAACTTCAGATTGGGCGGCCATCCGGGCGGAAATGTACAATTCCCTGGAGGCACCCGCCCTCGACAAATATCCGGTGCTCGACGTGTTTCAGAAATTTTTGCGCGAATACGGCGCTCTGGCCACCCTGATGTCCGGCAGTGGCTCCACCACGTTTGCGATCTTTGAAAGCGAGGCGATCGCCGAGACCGTCCGCGAACAATTCCTGGCCTTCTTCGGCCGCAACTGCTGGACCGCCGTGGTGCCGGTCTGAGGGCCGGTCGAAAACTGTAAGCGGTCACCGCGACGCGAACGCGTGGCTGTGAAAATGGGAGTCCCTGCGTCACTTCCGGCGCAGCCGGGCCATAAGCAGATTCCCCATCTCCCGGGCTGCGGGGACATGACAGCTCAGGGTAATCAACACATAAACCACACCAGCCGCAATGGCCGGGGCAAAAACCGCGCCGATTTTCAACCAGATCGTGGCATGTCCCAGGGACGCTTCCCATAAGCGCCAGCCTTCCCAAGCCAGCAATCCGGCTGCCAGGGCGGCGACCGCCAGCGGCAGGATGGTTGGGCGCAGCTCGGCCAGTTCCAGCCGTGCCAGTTTCTTGCGCAAGGCGAACAGTAAGAGGCCGAGGTTTACAACCGAGGTGAGCGTGTTGGCAATACCCAGGCCACCTTGATGCAACGGCACCACCAACATGGCCGCGATGGCCAGGTTCAGCCCGAGGCAGACGATGCTAATGCGCATGGGCGTCCGGGTGTCGCCCAGCGCATAAAAGGCCCGCACCAGCACATTCACCGTGGAAAAGGCAATCAGTCCGGGGGCCAGGCACACCAACGCCCAGGTGGCGCGCTGGGTGGCGAGGGCGGTAAATTCGCCCCGTTCAAACAGCAACCGGATGATCGGCTCCGCGAGCACCACCAAGAGCGTGGCGGCGAGCAAGTTGGCAAACAGCAGGGTCGCGATCCCGTGACGGAGGGTGCTGCGAAATTCGGGAAATTTCTTTTCCGCAGCCAGGCCGGACAAGGCGGGCAGCAGAAACGTGGCGAGCGAAATCCCAAACATCCCCTGCGGCAGTTCCATGAGGCGGACTGCATAATTGAACGAGGCAACAATATGCGGATCCACCCAAAAACTCATCATCTGGGTGAGCAACACATTGATTTGGAAGGCCGCCAAACCCAGCATGCCGGGCACCATCCGGCGCACGACCAACTGGACGGTTTCATTCCCCCAAGGAGTTTCCCAACGGTAGGCAAAGCCATTGCGCAACAAGGTGGGTAATTGGAATGCCCCCTGGGCGATGCCGGCCACGAGCACCCCAAGGGCGAGCGCGAAAATTTGCGTGGGCAATTCGCGGCCAAAATGCGGCGCCACCCAGAGAACGGAGGCAATCATGACGACATTGAGCATGGTGGCCCCCAGGGCCGGCACGAAGAAGAAGCCCCGGGCGTTGAGCATCCCCATGAAAATAGCGGTGAGACACACGGGCAGCATGTAAGGAAACATCACCCGCAACAACCGGAGCATCAGCTCGGTTTTGGCCGCAAAGGGATGCACCGCCAGCGCGATGGTCAAGCCCAGCATCACCAGGGCGATGATAACCGAAGCGGAGATGATGAGGCCCGAAATCACCGCATTGGCGGCGCGCCACATTTCCTTTTCCCCCTGGAGCTTTTCCTTTTCCTTAAAAATGGGAATAAAGGCCGCCGTCAGGGCACCCTCGCCGAGGAGTCGGCGGAAGAGATTGGGGATTTGGAAGGCCATGGTAAAGGCCCCGGCCACCCAGCCATCGCCCATGAAACTGGCATAAACCATTTCGCGCACCATGCCGAGAATGCGGCTGGTGAGCGTGGCCAGGGCCATGAGGCCGGAAGACTTTAACATTTGCGACATCGGGCAGGATTCTAAAGTGCCGCCCGGTCCAGCCAAAGCCGAAAAGGCGGCAATATGACGATATCTCGCCACATCGCCTCATTGGTCCATTGACGCAGGGGTCGCACCACGGCCTTTGTCGTATTCGGAATAGGGATTGATCAGGAGGGCCAATTAGAACGTTCAAGGGACCAAGATGCGGTAGAAGCGCTGGGGGGAGGCAAGGGGTTCGGTGAATTGATGGAGGGTGCCATCGCCGGGTTGGGTGGCGATAGTTTGCCAGTCGGGGCCCGTCAGGTCGGTTTGGTACTGGATCACGTAGTTGAGTCCCGGGGAGGTGGTGAAAGTGAAGGTTAGGTTGGTTTGATCGATGGTGGGGGAGAGCAGGACCGGGGGAGCAATGACCGTTACGTAATTGGTTTGCGTCTGGGTGTTGGTACCGAGCGGATTGCCCACGGTGAGGGAGACGGTATAGGTGCCACTCTGAGTGTAGGTATTGGCCGGGTTGGCATTGGTGCTGGTATGGCCATCGCCGAAATCCCACAGGGCGGAGCCGCCGCCGAGGGTGAGGTTGGTAAAGGTGATGGTTAACGGGGCAGCGCCGCGCCGGGGGACGGCGGAGAAATTCACCTGGGGCGGCACATTGCCGGTGAGGCTGAAGCTGCCGGAGCCTCGGACGCGTTTCACCACGAGGTAGGCGTTGGTGTTGGTGGGGGACTGGTAGGTGAGTGATTCGTTCTGGCCGAGGCCGGCCTGGGTGCTGGCGGCGAGAATCACGGGGTTGCCATACTGTCCCGGGGTGGCGCGGTAGAGATACAAATCAAAATCGCCGGTTGATGGCACCCCAAGATTGAGGGAGAGATTGACGTTGGCGGGCAAGCTGACATGGCAGGCCCAGGCGCGCGGATCGGTCGGGCCGGGGCCGAGGGCAAACGTATTCGTGGTGCCAAACGCGAGGCTTTGCTGGACGGCCTCGACTGCGGCATCGGGGTTGATCATGCCATAGCCTTCAAACTGGTCTTTGCCGGCGGGAAAGCCATTGGTGCCAGCGGCCGCGCGTTGCAAGTAGGGATTATAGAGGGAATTCTCGCGGTTGGTGGTGGTCTCCGTGGCGGTGGCGCAGAGCAGCATTTTCACGAGGAGCGGCGATTGGGCCGAGGTAAAATCCCAAACCATGCCGTTTTGCTGCAAGGCATCAATGACCAGGGCGGCGCAACCGGCCGCAAAGGGTGCGGCGACGGAGGTGCCCTGAATGCTCCAGTAATCATTGGGTTGCTGGTCGGGAAAAGCGGTGCCATCGCCGGAATTGCTGTCGGCAGCGAGGATATCGGAGTAATAGCTGGAACCACCGGGGGCCAGGAGGTCGGGTTTGTAATCCTCCTCCTGCCCGGCGACGGT